>NZ_JBQAHZ010000008.1:0-204965 GCF_051917185.1 Bacillus cereus group sp. MYBK108-1 | reverse complement strand
GTATTAGGCACGCCGCCAGCGTTCATCCTGAGCCAGGATCAAACTCTCCAATAAAGTTAGTTTGTCTAGCATCTAAAATAAAAATTGACGTTTCACGTTGTTTGTTTCGTTCAGTTTTCAAAGAACTTGTCCGCCGCTTCAGAAGCGACTTCATCATATTAACATCTTCATTTTTCGATGTCAACTAAGTTTTAAAATTTCTTTTTTGTCGTTTTCTGCGTTTCCGCATCAGCGACGTTTATTAATATACCATCACACTTTTTAAATAACAAGTGTTTTTTATAAAAAATACAAAAAAATTATCTATCCTACTTTCTTCTATAGAAATAACTATTATCCTCTCTACTAAAAATAGTTATTCTGATTGCATAATACTACACTTCATTCAACCAAATTGCATTTCACAATACCTTCCCAGATTTTCATTCTCTTCTATATTAAAGTTTATAATAATTATCCTTCTATAGAATAACGATATAACTTAGCATTAAGAAAAAATTCCATCTACATTAAACAACCACTCACGCGCATTAATCCTTCCTTCTCATTCAAAAATTTAAATCCCTACAAATAACAACATTCCAACACAAATATGAACTTAAAATTATTGTTAGAATTTTTTTACATTTAATTAATGAAAAATATCCATTTTTTGTTATATAGTAAGAAAGGACGCACTCAACTATAAATAAACCAATGGAGGAATTATTTTATGGATAGGTTAACAAAGTTTTCATTAAAAAACCGAGCTGCCATTATCATCATGATTTTTCTCATTTCCATACTCGGTGTTTATTCCGGCTCTAAATTACCTATGGAATTTTTACCGAGTATCGACAATCCAGCAATTACCGTCACAACCTTATCTCAAGGACTCGACGCTGAAACGATGACAAAGGATGTAACTAATCCTCTCGAAAAACAATTTCGCAATTTAGAACACGTCGACACCATTACTTCTTCTACATACGAGGGATTATCACGTATCGACATTGCGTATACATCAAAAGCAAACATGAAAGATGCAGCACGCGAAGTCGAAAAAGCCGTCAATACAATTAAATTACCTAAAGATGTAACCAAGCCCGTAGTTAGTCAATTAAACACTTCTATGATTCCACTCGCTCAAATTACTATCCAGAAACAAAACGGTTTTTCAAAAGCAGATGAAAAACAAATTGAAAAAGAAATCGTACCACAACTCGAAAACATTGATGGTGTTGCCAACGTTATGTTTTTCGGAAAATCCACCTCTGAATTATCTATCGTACTTGATCCGAACCAATTAAAAAACAAAAACGTAACATCACAGCAGGTACTAACTGTTTTACAAGGAAAAGAAACTTCTACTCCAGCTGGGGCAATTACTGTTAATCAGGAAGAATACAACCTCCGCGTCATTGGGGACATAAAAAATGTAAATGACATTAAAAACATCACTGTGGCACCCCAAGTGAAATTGCAAGACATTGCTCAAATTGAAATCAAACAACACTACGATACAATCTCACATATAAACGGAGAAGAAGGCACAGGATTAATCATCATGAAAGAACCGAGTAAAAATGCAGTTGCCATTGGAAAAGAGATTGATAAAAAAGTTAAAGAGATAGATAAGGAATATAAAGATCAATTTTCCATTAAACTTTTGGCTTCAACCCATGAACAAGTTGAAAATGCTGTTACTAGCATGGGAAAAGAAGTAATACTTGGAGCAATCGCTGCAACTCTAATTATCTTAATCTTTTTACGTAACTTCCGAACAACACTCATCGCTGTTGTCAGTATTCCATTATCCATTTTATTAACACTCTTTTTACTACATCAATCTAACATTACGCTTAACATTTTAACCCTCGGTGGTTTAGCTGTTGCGGTTGGACGTCTCGTCGATGATAGTATCGTTGTCATCGAGAATATTTTCCGCCGTTTACAAAAAGATTCTTTCTCTAAAGATATCATTCTCGATGCAACGAAAGAAGTCGCAGTCGCAATTACTTCTTCTACTTTAACAACGGTCGCTGTTTTTTTACCTATCGGCCTCGTATCAGGAGCAATCGGAAAATTAATGTTACCTATGGTATTAGCAGTTGTATATTCTATATTATCATCCTTAATCGTTGCACTAACAGTTGTTCCACTTATGGCTTTTTTACTACTCAAAAAAACAAAGCATCGAAAGCCAAGTTCTTCATCACGATATGTCGCTACATTAAAGTGGGCTCTTTCTCATAAATTCATTATTCTACTTACTGCATTTTTATTATTTGTAGGATCAATTGCAGCTTATATATTACTACCGAAAGCAAACATAAAATCTGAAGACGACACAATGTTATCTATTAACATGACATTTCCAGCCCATTATAATGCTGAATCTCAAAAACAAAAAGCATTTGATTTTGAAAAGAAATTACTTTCTAATTCAGATATAACAGACGTTATTTTACGAATGGGATCTAGCGCAGAAGATGCACAATGGGGGCAAACAACTAAAAATAACCTCGCTAGTATATTCGTAGTCTTTAAAAAAGGTTCTGATATTGATCAATATATTAAAGAGTTAAAAAAGGAACATAAAACTTTTGAGCCTGCTGAACTTGATTATATAAAAACAAGTTATTCAAGCTCTGGCGGCGGCAATAACTTACAATTTAACGTAACAGCTACTAACGAAGCGGATTTAAAAGAAGCGGCTACTATCGTTGAAACAAAACTAAAAAGCATGGATGATCTTTCTAAAGTAAAAACAAATTTAGAAGACTCTAAGAAAGAATGGCAAATTCATATTGATCAAACAAAGGCTGAACAACTAGGTTTAACACCAGAAATAGCTGCGCAACAAGTAGCATTCCTTATGAAGAAATCACCTATTGGCGAAATTACAATTAATAATGAAAAAGCTACTATTATGATAGAACACAAAAAAGAAAACATTAATAAACAAGAAGATATTTTAAATACAAACATACTATCACCTATTAATGGACCAATACCTTTAAAAGACATTGCAACTATTTCAGAAAAACAAACACAAACAGAAATTTTTCATAAAGACGGAAAAGAAACAATCCAAATTACAGCCGAAGCTTCAAATGAAGATTTGAGTAAAGTAAACACAGCAGTAAATAAAGCGATGACTGACTTAGATTTACCTGGTGGTGCAAAAGTAAATATCGCAGGAGCTACTGAATCTATGCAAGAGAATTTTACAGATTTATTCAAAATTATGGGGATTGCAATCGGGATTGTATATTTAATTATGGTTATCACCTTCGGGCAAGCACGTGCTCCTTTTGCAATCCTATTCTCCTTACCATTAGCTGCTGTCGGTGGTATTTTAGGATTAATCATTTCACGAACACCTGTTGATGTAAATTCCTTGATCGGCGCATTAATGTTAATCGGGATTGTTGTTACAAACGCTATTGTATTAATAGAAAGAGTCCAACAAAATCGGGAACATGGAATGGAAACTAGAGAAGCCTTACTTGAAGCAGGTTCTACTAGACTACGCCCAATTATTATGACAGCTATTACAACAATCGTTGCTATGCTCCCACTCCTATTTGGCCAATCCCAAGCAGGAAGTATGGTATCAAAAAGTTTAGCCGTCGTTGTCATCGGCGGTTTGGCAGTCTCAACTGCTCTTACATTAGTAGTCGTTCCAGTTATGTATGAACTATTAGATAAAATCGGGAGAAAAAGACGCTCCCGTAGGAAAATAAGCACTTCTACAGAAACACCTGATATTTAAAAACAAAAGGCGTTATCTTCACAAATGAAGATAACGCCTTCTCTCTATTTAGTCATATAATCCATCATTTTTTCCACATATTGCTCTATAGGTTTACTAGAACCCACAATCTAAATTACATCTGTTCTTCTTTATAATTAATCACAAATTCAACAATCATTACATCCATTCCTTCTATATTAAAATACAAAAGAACCCCCTACCTATAAATAGAGAGTTCTTCTTTATAATTTATGCCGCTTTTACCTTTTTCGTTGTTTTACTTTTTCTTTTCGTTCCTGTAAAGCGCTTGTGTAATATAGATGCTATCAAGCGTGAAATAACATTGAATAGTAATACCATAATAATTAATACAGCTGCAGATTTTGTCGCAATCAACTTCGCATCTGGAATAACTCCTTCAGAATTTAATTTCCAAATGTGAACCGCTAATGTTTCAGCTGGTCTAAACGGATTTAAAGGATGCGCAGGACTTGAGAAATCCGCTGCTGAATTTAAAATCGGGGATGTTAAACCCGCTGTGTAAATTAATGCTGCCGCTTCCCCAAATATACGACCCGCCGCTAAAATAATCCCTGTAATAATTTGTGGTAATGACGATGGGATAATAATACGAGCGATTGTTTGCCACTTCGTTGCACCTAATCCAAGACTTGCCTCTTTTACATTCTGAGGAACTTCTGAAATCGCATTTTCACAAACACGCGTTAAACCTGGTAAATTTAAAATAGTTAAAGCAAGAGCACCACCCATTACTGTGTACCCCCAACCTGTCATTGTAACGAACACTAACAAACCAAATAAACCAACAACAATAGAAGGTAAAGACGCCATCGTCTCTATACATAGACGAACAAAATTTAAAAAACGTCCTTGTTTTGCGTACTCTGCTAAATATATTCCAGCACCTAATCCAAGAGGAATAGATATAATAAGCGTTATAACAAGCATGTAGAAGGAATTGAATAACTGCGGACCAATCCCACCACCAGCTCTTGTATTGCTTGGTTCTCCAAACAAGAAATTAGGATCCCAAAATCCCCATCCCTTTTGTAAAATCTCAAATACTAAGAACACTAGCAAAGCTACAACTAAAGCCGCAACCGCATAAAAGATACCCGTCCAAACTTTATTTACCGTTCTTGCATTCATTATTATCGCTCACCTCTTTGCCCAATCGCTCGAATTACTAAAATAAACAGGAATGAAATAACAAGTAAAATCATCGCTAAAGTCCATAGCGCATTGTTCCAAGCAGTTCCGTTCAATGTATTCGTCATGTCCATTGTTAAAATACCAGTTAACGTCGCTGTCGGACTATATATTCCTTCTGGTAATTTAATCGTATTCCCGATTACCATTTGAACCGCTAACGCTTCACCGAAAGCACGCGCTAAGCCTAAAACAACACCTGTTAAAATCCCTTTTTTCGCAGCAGGAACAATCACTCGGCTAATCGCTTGCCATTTCGTTGATCCTAGACCATAAGAAGCTTCTAAATAATCAAATGGAACAGAACGTATTGCATCAGAAGCGATACTAGCAATAGTAGGTAAAATCATAATACTTAATACAACAATACCTGCAATTAAACTAAAGCCTACTCCCCCAAACGAATCACGTAATAGTGGTACTAAAATCGTAACACCTAATAATCCGTATACAACCGAAGGAATACCAACTAACAATTCTAGAACAGGCTTCAATACTTTATTTCCAAACTTTGGCGAAATTAAATTCATGAATATAGCAAGAGCTATAGCAATTGGTGCACTAATAATAACCGCACCTAACGAAACCACCGTTGAACCTACAATGAAAATTAAAGCCCCGAAGGATCCTTGATCAGCATTTGGATTCCATTTTGTCGATGTTAACATCTCAGTAAATGAGATACCACTTTGTGTAAAAGATTGAATACCTTTACCACAAATAAACGCAATAATAGCTAATGTAATTAAAACAATAAAAATACCACAAAACGTAACAAGTGATCTTCCTATATATTCACTTTTCACGTAATTAATTTGCTTTTTCCCCTTCATCACAGGACAGACCCCACTTCACAGATTGAAATGAACAGGACTGGCCTTGCAGCCAGCCCCATAAAATTTTATTACTTATTTAATTTAGACATTGGAATGTAGCCCATATCTTCTACTTGCTTTTCAAAATCTTTACCTTTTACATAATCGATGTAAGCTTTCGTCGCTTCCTTCGCTTCACCTTTTGTTACCATATATTCGTAAGACCAGAATGGATATTTACCAGACGCGATGTTTTCAACTTTCGGTTCAGCACCATCAATTTTCACTGTTTGTAGTGCGCCTTTTTTCTCGCCCACCATGTAAGACATTGCTAAATAACTCACCGAACCAGGAGTAGAGTTAATCGCTTGCTCTACTGCACCGTTAGAATCTTGTGTTGTACCAGTTCCATCATTAATTTTCGCGTCTTTCATAATCGTTTTTTCAAATGTAGCACGTGTACCAGATGAAGCCGGACGATTAATTACATTGATTTTTTCATCTTTTCCGCCTACTTCTTTCCAGTTTGTTACTTTTCCAGTGAAGATATCTTGTACTTGTTGCATTGTTAAGTTATCAACTTTTACATCTTTATTTACGACAAGAGCGAATGCAATACCCGCTACCTTGTTATCTACTAATTCTTTCGCCTTTTCAGCATCTTTTATTTTATCTCCGGACGGAACATCTGAATTACCAATTTGTACTGCACCAGATGCTACTTGGTTAATCCCAGTTCCACTACCGCCACCTTGAACTTGAATAGAAACTTTTGAATTTTTCTCCATGAATTTCTTTCCAGCTTCCTCCGCAAGAGGTAGAAGAGCTGTAGAACCAGCCGCTGCAATCGTACCTGATAATTCTTGTTTTGTATTATCGCTTCCTTTAGCAGTGTCTTTACTAGTTGTATCTTCTGCTTTCCCACAACCAACTAATGCTCCTGCTACCACTAAAGCTGCTAAAGAAAATTTAATACCTTTTTTCATAACCATGTCTTGTACCCCCATTTGGATTATCACTTTTCGAATTCATTTTCTTTCGAACACAAATTCATTGTAGGACAACAATATTATGTGAGTGTTAAGCAATTTTTAATTTTAAGTAAATGACGATAATAATCCTTAAAAGCTAGAAATCCCAACATTTATAGTTAAATAACCAAACAAAAACCACACTAACTACACTGCAATGTAAATATATTCTTAACAATGTAAATTCAATGTAAATGTTTTTCTCTCTTTTTCCCTTTTCGTTAAAGTTACATTTACAATTCCGCTGTATTTTGTAATTTTTACACACCTAATTTATGCACATTAAAAATAATTTCAGTAATATTTTTTAGTACAACTAAATAAATTGGAACAATTCTAAAAATAAATGAATATTTTTAAAGTACTAATTGACAACATAATCCAATGTAGTCTACTATATTACTAACAAAAAGTTTACCTTAGGAAACTTTTTAAACTCAAACTAAAAATATAGAGATGAGGTAACTTTTATGGTATCGGCTAATACAAAACCACTTTCCGAATTTAAGACAGGAGAGTTTGTAAAAATTGAGAAGATACAATTAGAAGGAACTATGAAACGACGTTTATTAGATTTAGGATTTATCCCTGGGGCGACGATTAAAGTATTGCAACGCAGTCCACTTGGAGATCCGGTCGCTTATCAAGTGAGCAACACAACTATTGCACTGCGCAAAGAAGAAAGCTCCCTTATTTTCGGGGTATTAATAGGAGATGATTTCAGATGAGCAAACATCGTATTGCTTTAGCTGGTAACCCGAATACCGGGAAAAGTACATTATTTAATACTTTAACAGGCTTAAAACAACATACTGGAAACTGGACGGGAAAAACTGTTTTAAAAGCTGAAGGAGAATATGAACATAACGGAAGTAATTATACATTAATAGATTTACCTGGAACTTACTCGCTATACTCAAATTCCGCGGACGAAGAAGTAGCGAGGGATTATATTATATTTAAAAAACCAGAAGTAACTGTAGTTGTTATAGACGCAACTGCTATGGAAAGAAATTTAAATTTAGCACTTCAGGTGATGGAGATGACAAATAATGTAGTCATTTGCATTAACTTAATTGATGAAGCCGAGAAAAAAGGCATCGTTATTGATGAAAAGAAATTAGCAAAATCACTTGGTGTGCCTGTCGTTAAAATTTCAGCACGTAACCGAGTAGGTATTGGTCATTTGCTAAATGTTATTGCAAAAGTAGCAAATAAAAAACTAATTCCAACACCAATTAAAATTACTTACAGCGAAAAAATCGAAAATATGATTCAGGAATTAGAACCAAAAATTTATAAAGTGTTCGGTGATACGTATCCAGCACGTTGGATTGCGTTACGTATACTAGATGGAGATAAAAATTTCTTAACTACACTTCAAAAACACCATAATGAACCACTTGTAAGGGAGGTCGTAATTAATGGAATCTCACTCAGCCAGTAAAGCTCTTCCATTAGACTATATTATTCAACATGCACAAACACTTTCAAAAGAAGATATACGAGATGATATAGTCGGAGATATTTACCAAACATCTGCAAGCATATGTAAAGAATCCGTCCAATATACAAATACTGATAAATTATATCGTTCCGAAAAACTAGATAAAGTTTTCACATCTCCAATATGGGGATTCCCAATTATGCTTGGGATTTTATCTATTATTTTTTATCTTACAATTGCAGGCGCTAACGTACCATCTGATATGATTGCCGAATTCTTCGGATGGGCCGAAGGATATTTAACATCTTGGTTCCAAGCAGCACATGCACCTGAATGGTTACACGGCATTTTAATACTTGGTTTATTCCGTGGTATCGGTGCTGTTATTAGCGTTATGTTACCACCTATGGCAATCTTTTTCCCTATGTTCGCGCTATTAGAAAACTACGGATACTTACCACGTGTCGCGTTTAATATGGATCGCTTATTCAAACGATCCGGTGCACACGGGAAACAATCTTTAACAATGGCAATGGGATTTGGTTGTAATGCAGCAGCCATTATGTCAACACGTATCATTGAATCACCACGTGAACGTATGCTAGCAATTTTAACGAACAACTTCGTTCCTTGTAACGGTCGCTGGCCTATGTTAATTTTAATGGCTTCACTATTTATGGCTGCTGGTTATACAGGCAGTATGCAAACATTGGTTACTGCTGGCGTTGTAGTTGGAATGGTTGTAATTGGGGTTATTATGACATTAACTGTTTCTTGGGTACTATCAAAAACAGCCTTAAAAGGGGTTCCAACTCACTACACACTTGAGTTACCTCCGTACCGCAAGCCAAAAGTTTGGAATACAATTGTTCGCGCAACACTCGATAAATCAATCTATGTTTTAAAACGAGCTATAGTTGTTGCTGCCCCTGCGGCTGCATTAACTTGGTTACTTGCTAACATTTTTATCGGTGACACAAGCTTACTTATGTATTTTGTAAACTTCCTAGATCCATTCGCTAAAATGTTAGGACTTGACGGGTTTATTCTAGCTGCGTTCATTCTTGGACTACCAGCGAATGAAATTGTTATCCCAATTTTATTAATGTCTTACTTATCAACTGGGGCTTTAACTGAAATAGATGATTTTAATCAAATTAAAAATCTATTCCTAGAAAATGGTTGGACTTGGTTAACAGCGTTAAACACAATGTTGTTCTCACTTCTTCATTTCCCGTGCGGAACAACACTGGTTAACATATATAAAGAAACAAAAAGTGCAAAATGGACATTCTTATCGTTTGCAATCCCTACCGTTATCGCCATTGTTGTGACATTCCTCTCTACACAATTGGTACATTGGTTAGGGCTTGTATAAAGCAAAGCATACATAGAAGGTATCCCCCTTCACATATGCTTTGTATAAAAGAAACCTGAAATCATTCAGGTTTCTTTTTTTGCACATCAGTATTCCAAGGCTGCGCTCCATACGTTGTGAGTTTCTTATGAATAAAGTATATGGCTCCTGGAAGAATTGCTATTAATATTGTGCAACTAATTCCTAATCCAGTAAACAACTTCCATCACCTTACTTCACTTTCTTTGGTAATGCTGAACCTGAATGTTCAATTGTTGGATCAACGTGAACATTAATTTCAGCATTACTAAAATAATTTTGGCCTTGATCCCAATTCTTACTAATTTTCTTCCACTCTTTATAATTATGCCTCTTATATACCTCTCCTAATTCCAATACATCTACCTTATATTTTTTTTGAACAAGCTGTATAGACTTTTCAATACGCTTCTTCATTTCCTTTGAAATCTCTTTCTTTAAAAACTTTTCATTCATCACTTGTTTCGGTTCATTAAAATGTAACTCAGCTAATATGCCTTCTGTGGACAAATGAATATCAAACTTCGGTTTTGTAGCATTTTCAGTAGACACTTGGATCTTTCGGCGCAACTTATGAATTTCATATGTAATGAGCTGATTCTTTTTACGAACAGTAAAGAAACCTCCAATTTTTTTACCTATTACATAGTTCATTCCTAATGTTTGTTCTCCACTCAAAGTTCCAACGCACTTATTATCCTTTCCACGGATCAATGCCGCTCCTTCCATTTGTACGCCTTGTTTAGTTAATCCTAAGAGAGGTAATGCAAAACTTCGATCTGCGATCATTTTCCCTTGTACTTCACCAATTCTCGCCGCCTCAATCATTTGAGCGTTTTTCGGAGGATGTTCAGCTAACATATCAATGTACTGCGCCGGTAAGTTTTCAGGTTTTGCACTCTGTTTTAAAATAGATTCTGCATTTTTCTTGGAAACGAACAAACGAATATTTCTTCTCATTTCATGATCACGAAAATATACATCTAACGTATTTTGCAAAACATACGGATTCGCTAGTAATTCATCCGAAAAAATAATGACTTGTATATGCGGAAAAAATAATGTTCGACTAATTTTTTTAGCAATTATTCTTATTTGCTCAAAGACGCTATCTGCTTTCGCACTTACGTTAATATAATTTTCACTATCTCCATCGCCCTGTCCACCTTGTTGTGCTAACTTACTGGGAAGTACCATCTGATACGTCCCTTTCACAATCGGATTTGATTTCTTTTTCTTCACAATATCGTAAGCTGCGCCTACTACAAATCCTCTTTCTTCTATTTCTTCTAGTTCAGAGCACCCACTTATAGATCCAGCTAAAACCATAACCATTATAATTTTAAGAAGGTGTTTCATTTCTACCATTCCTTCTTTTTATTTTATATACAATAAAAACTAGCAAAGGAGTTAATACGACAAACCCCATATCTATCCACGCTAAATACGTTCCGTAACTTGATAACGTATCTAAATTACCAGGGAGCATATTCAGCATAAAAATCAGAGGCGCGCTTCCGAAAATAAAAATATGTTTCTTCACTTTCGGAAACATGGCACAAAATAATAAAGATGCGACGTCATAATACATTGCTGTAGTGTTATAAATAGTAATAATCCAAGTTGTAAAAAAAATTGCATCGAACCTTTCTAAAAAGCCTCCACCAATTTCAATTTCTTTCCCTAATTCAATTGTTGGATATGTCAATCCACGAGTTGTCATATACGTAAAAACACTAATACAAGTTACATAAATTAAAATGTATGAGAGCACATTTACTATTACTGCTTTCGCAACTGCCATTGGTGCCTTTTTCGCTGTCTTATCATTCAACAACACAGCATAAAACAGAGCTACCTCAAATCCAATAAATGTGAATATAGAATTTTTAACCCCAACAGCGTATTGACTTACTTCCGTTTGGAAAGCTGGAAACAAATTGTTTATTTCCATTAAATTTATATTTAATAAAGAAAGAAGCACTATTGCAATTAAGACAATAGGTAAGAACATAACATTTAATCGTAATAAAGCTGCTCTTGACCCTGCTATTCCATAGATAACAACTAATAAGAAGAAAAAAGATAGTAACTGTACCGGTGTCTCACTAAATAAATACGTTTGCGAAATTATTGCAATCATTCGTGATTCATATGCTGTCAAAGCAGCAAACGTTAATACTAAAACCATACTAATCGTGTATGCTACCGGCTTTGTCAAATGTGCACTCGTATATTGAACAAAGTTTTGTTTTGGAAATAAAATAGCCACCCTCGTTACAAACCAGCCTAAAACTGCACATATCAATCCACCCAAAAGCAAAATAATCCAACCATCTGAAAATAAAGTTTGGTTAGCAATATCCCTTGGCATAGATAATGCTCCTATACCAATAATGGTCGATGATACCGCAAACCCAATTTCCCGAGATCCAATTTCTTCATCGCCATACTCAAATGGTTTCAATTATTTTCGCTCCTTTGGACGTACTGTAGAATCTTTCGTTTGTAAATATTCCGGTCTCTCTTTCAACATTGATTTTGGCATGCGAATAAACTCTTCTTTCCAATCTTTATAAAATGCGGGAGCAATTGGAGTTGTATACGGTACACCAACACTTGTTAAATTTGTAATATGAACAGCAAGCGCAATAAGAGCTAGAATGATTCCATACAACCCAAAAGCCGTTGCTGCTAACACAAAGACGAAAAGTAAAATCCGAAACGTAATTGTGATGCTATACACTGGAAGTGAAAATGTAGCAATAGCTGTAACCGCAATAATGATAACTAAAAATGGATTTACAATTCCTGCATTCACCGCTGCCTCTCCAATTACAAGACCACCTACAATCCCAATTGTTTGTCCCATCGGTTTCGGCAACCTAATTCCTGCTTCTCTTATTAACTCCATCGTTAATGCCATCATTAACGTTTCAATATAGGCAGGAAAAGGAACACCTTCTCTTGCTCCAGCAATCGAATAAGCCAATTTAGAAGGAATAAGTCCTTGGTGATATGAGACGAGCGCTACATACATCGCCGGCATTAAAATTGCAACTATACCAGAACCCATCCGCAAAATTCTTAATAAAGTCCCTATTACCCAACGCTCATAGTGATCTTCCACAGATTGAAAAATATCAACAAATACTAGCGGAGCTATAAGGGCAAAAGGTGATCCATCCACCAAAATAGCTGCCTTTCCTTTCGCTAATGAGGCCACAATATTATCAGGCCTTTCCGTATTCAAAAACTGCGGAAACGGTGATAAATTATTATCTTGAATTAATTGCTCAATTGTACCCGTCTCAAAAACGACATCTGTCACTATGGATTGAAGACGCCGATCTAGCTCTTTTACAATGTAAGGATTGATAATGTCTTCTATATATACTAAAGTCACTTCTTTTTGGGATCTCTTTCCCATAATATAAGATTGAAATCTCAGCTTTGGGTCACGTAAACTACGGCGAATTAACATTTTATTTACGTTAATATCTTCATTTAATCCGACCCTCGGTCCACGTATTAAATCTTCTGTTACTGGCGGTTCTAAACTTCTTTTTTCCCAAGCTCTACTATTAATTACGATAGCAGTTTGAATATTATCAATTAATATGACTGTATCTCCCGCTAAAATCGCATTTATAATATCTGGAAACGTTGTCTTCTTACCTACTTCTGCAATAGAAATAAAGCGATCCAATAATGTTTGAACAACAGCTTCGTCTTTTTGTACTTCTTCATATTGAAGTGTACGAACGACATATTTATAAACATTATCCTTATCTGTTAACCCACATAAAAAAACAACAGCACAGCGTGTAAAACTACCAGCAAGGGCAACTTCCCTAATTGTTAAATCATTAGGCGAACCTAACTCATCCCTAATTTCTTTCATAACTTCAAATAAGTTACCTTTTAGCTCTAACAAGTCCCCCACCTAACTTCCTTTTCAACAAGTTTTTAGTTAGATTCCGCTAATAGAAGAAAATATATACAAAAAAGAGCTATCTCTTTTCAAAGATAGCTCTAGCATACGAATTACTTTTCTACTATTATATCGTCTTTCTTTATAGATACATTTTTGGTGAATCCGCTAACGATAAACATCACAATCATATTCATTAACAATGCGACTATACCCACATTTAAATCTTTTATATATTGAGGGAAATCCGGAAACATCGTAGCTATAGTTGAGCCAGATAAAGTAATATACGCAACCACTAACAAACCAATCCCCATCCCTGCAATCGCCCCTTGCTTCGTAATAATCTGACGTGGAAACAAACTACATACAAGTGCAGGGAAAAGTTGTGTCACTATACTATACCCCATTAAAAGAAGCGCCCCTATCGTTTCTCCACCTTTAAAAGTAAACAAAACAGCTACAAGCGTTACTACAGGAACAAATAATTTCGCCACTTTTGCAACTTGTCGATCCGAAGCAGATGGGACCATTGTTCGGTAAATATTTTTCGCTAATAATGTGGAAGCGGCCATAACAAGCATAGACCCTGGAACTAATGCCGTTAAAACTCCAGCACTACCAATAATCCCAATAAACCAAGGATCAAAAGTTTGAAGAGCCAGACGGAATAACGAAAGATCTACATCCGCTCCCTTTAACCCAGGAACTTGCAATATAGCAGCAAATCCTGCAAAAAATACGAAAAGTAAAACTAAAGAATACAATGGCATAATTGCTGCATTTTTACGAAATACTTTTTCATTTTTTGCAGAAAAAGCAGAAGCAAATGTATGAGGCCACATATAAAAACCGAGGGCCGTTAATATAATAGTAGAAACAAACCAAGAAATACTCATTCCTTCTTCAGGTAAAGATAAAAATCCCGGTTTCGCTGCCTCTACAGCCTCAAACATCGGCTGAAATCCTCCATAATAATGATACGGCAAATATATACCTAAAAACATAACGATAAACAGTATCATAATATCCTTCAAAGCAGCCGTCCAAGCCGAACCATGTATACCTGAAACCATTACATATATAGTTATAACAATAGCACCGATCCATACTGCAACAACAGGTGACACCCTTCCGTAAGAAGCTTCTGAAACGATAATTCCCAGTCCTTTTAACTGTAAAACAAGATATGGGATGATGGAAACAACACCAACAATCGAAACAATAAGTCCAAGCGCTTTACTTCTATATTTCTTCGCAAAAAAATCTGACTGTGAAACAAGGTTATGCTCTTTCGCATACTTCCAAATGGGTGGCAATAAAAAATACGATAAAAGATAAGCTAAAGCACCATATCCCAAAATATAAAAGGTAGGTGCTCCTTTACTATATGCCCAGCCGCTTCCCCCTAAAAATGTAAACGTCGTATAAATTTCACCTGCCATAAGGAGAAAAACAAAAATAGTGCCAAATCCTCTTCCTCCAACTGACCATTGTTCTAAATTCATATCTTTTCCATGTTGTGCCCGAATCCCTAAAAATAGTGCGAGAAACAAAAATAAAATAATGATAAGTAATGCAGTCATTTTACATCCTCCTTATTAGCAGGATCAAACACGTACACAAGCCCCATACAAAAAGATGTAATAAACACTGATAATAATACCCAAAATAATAAAAATGGCATCCCTAATACGTAAGGAGTAACTGAATTCGCAAATATTGGCCCAACTACTAAACAAAGAACTGGGATAAGCGCTAGAATGTGTATTTTCTTCATCTCATTCTCCTTTACTTATAAAGTTCATAATGGCTGATACAAAGACTTCCACTCCAATCGGTAATGCATCTTCGTCAATCGTAAAACGAGGGTGATGGTGAGGATATATAATACCTTTCTCTTTATTTCCCGCTCCGATAAAAAAGAATGTCCCCGGTGCCTTTTGTAAAAACGCTGAAAAATCTTCTCCAGCCATCGTCGGCTGTAAACGAACAACTCTATCCCTTCCATAAAGTTGTAATGCCGTTTGTTCAATAAGCTCTGTAGCTTCATAATCATTTACAACTGGTCGATATCCATATTCATATGAAAATGTATATTTCGCTCCGTAAGATTCCGTAATATGCTTCACAATCCGCTCAATCTTCTTCTCTGTTTCACCTCGTAACTCATGTCTTAAACTTCTTACTGTCCCTTCAATCTCAGCTTGCTCTGGTATTACATTATGAGTTGTCCCAGCATGAAATTGCGTAACAGATATTACAAGAGAATCTAATGGATTCGTGAGGCGAGATACAATTTGCTGAAGTTGCGAAACGACTTGTGTTCCGATTGCAATACTATCCACCGTTTCATGAGGGATTCCAGCATGTCCACCTTTTCCCTCTATCTTAATTTTAAAAACATCCGGTGCAGCCATTGCAGGACCATAAATAACACCTATTTTCCCAACCTCTAACGACGCCCAAAGGTGAGCACCAATAATATAATCCACACCTTCCATTACACCTGCAGCAACCATCTCCTCTGCACCACCAGGAAAATTCTCTTCAGCATGTTGGAATAGAAAACGAATCTCCCCTTTAATCTTCTCTCTTTCTTCTACCAACTTATGTACAACCCCAAGTAATATCGCTATATGTCCATCATGACCACATGCATGCATTACACCTTTATATGTAGAAATAAAATCAAACTCATTTTCTTCATAAATAGGAAGAGCATCCATATCGGCTCGAATCGCAACTGTTTTGCCCGGATGTTTACCTACTAACTTTGCCATCACACTATATTTAGTCGGCCGTGACACTTCTAAATATGGGAATTTCCGAAGTATATCGAACACAAACTGCGATGTTTTCTCTTCTTGAAAAGATAACTCTGGATACTTATGAAAATGCCTTCTCCACTCAACTAACTGATTTTTTGACAAAACAAGTTCCTTTGCAACATCCATTTCTCTTCTCCCCTTCTTCACCAAGTTAAATGTTATTATAACGTGAATCGTTAACTTTTAAAAGAATCTTCTGAATTTTCGGTGTTAATAAACCAAAAAGAAAAAGCCATCCCAAAGATGACTTTTTCATTATTATAAAATAGTAATTGCTTGTTTTCCCATTTGCTCCCAAGCTCTCTCAAATTCTGCTCGCGGAACAGCCAAACGTGGATTATTTTTAAGAGGATCATTTACATATACAAAGTTTTGATCATATCCAATTACTACTGCACTATGCTCATAATATGTAATTTTCACTTCGCCTGAACTCGTATTCCATGTTTCAAAACTACTTTCAGCTAGCGGCTTAAACGTCGTATTAATAATGACCCATACCGGAGAGCCAGAACTAATTACTTTATATATATCTTGCATGTCTCTACCTGTTAAATTAATTACTTTTTCAGGAACATATTTTTCTGCTAAATCAAAGATTGGTTTATTGTATACACCATACCCAGGCTCTGCCTTTGTATAAATATTTCCCACAAATCCCTCGTAAGGATTTCCACGCAAACCATTTTGTTCAAATGGAACACGATGAATTTCGCTAGCAAGTTGCATCTTATCTACTTGTACACCTTTATATTGCAGCAACATAGCTAAACTTGTCACTTCACACCCTCTGGGCAATTCTGGTAATTGTTTAATAAACGGAACATCTTCAATCATAGCTGCTTCTTTCATTTCAGATAGAAACTCTAAGCGTAGAACTTGCGCCTTTTGCATGATTTTATCTTTTCCTATAAAAAATGCAGCAGCAAGTATAATCCCAAAAACAAAAAGATATTTTAACTTTTTCATTATAAACAAAACTCCATTAATTATTATTTTACAGATACACCTCTTATCATTGTACCCTTCTTCTTACTAGTTTGCTAGAAAGATCATGTGAATTATCGCTGATAGAATTAATTATAAAAATTCTAATTATTTTTAATAAAAAGAAAAATAAATATACATTTACAGAATATTTTGCTAAAATCAAAATTGTTAACATAGTGAAGATATCACCATGTTAACAAACATTCTTAGAGTATTTAGTCATAGTTCGTTTTTTTACATACTCCATTCATTTCATAGCAAATAAACCGAGTGTGTGTTGCATCCCCCACTAATGATTAAAAACTCAGAATAAAACGAAGTTCACACATTCAAGAAAATACGGGGTGAGGGACATATGAATCAACAAATTGAACAAACAGATTTAAAACGAACAATGAAAAGTAGACACCTATTTATGATTGCACTCGGCGGTGTTATCGGAACCGGGTTATTTATGGGATCTGGTCAAATTGTCCATAATGCCGGACCTGGTGGTGCTATTCTTGCATTTTTAGTCGGTGGATTTGTTATGTATTTAACGATGTTATGTCTTGGTGAATTATCCGTCGCTATGCCAGAAGCAGGTTCATTCCAAAGTTATGCAAGCAAATTCATTTCACCTGGTTTTGGATTTGTTGTCGGTTGGATGTATTGGTTAAATTGGGCTGTTACAGTTGGCGTAGAGTTAACAACTGTAAGTATTTTAATGAAACGCTGGTTTCCAGACGTCTCTTCCTGGATTTGGTGCGTTACATTTGCAGCAGCACTCTTCCTCGTAAACGCTTTATCAGCAAAAGCATATGCAGAAGCAGAGTTTTGGTTCGCAAGTGTAAAAGTCGCAACAATTGTTATTTTCATCGTACTTGGCGGCGCTGTTATGTTCGGTCTACTAGACTTTAATGGAAAGCCAGCCCCAATGCTTCATAATTTCACTGAAAATGGCGGGCTATTTCCAAATGGTGCATTAGCTGTTCTTCTTACGATGATTACAGTAAATTACTCCTTCCAAGGAACAGAATTAATCGGAATCGCTTCAGGCGAAAGTGAAAATCCTGAAAAAACAATTCCAAAAGCAATTAAAAACACAATTTGGCGAACTCTCTTCTTCTTCGTCTTAGCGATATCAGTTGTTGTAGGTTTACTCCCATGGCAAGAGGCTAATCTAGTCGAAAGTCCCTTTGTACTTGTATTTGATGTAGCCGGTGTCCCATATGCAGCAGACATTATGAACTTTGTTATTATTACAGCTGTATTATCCGTTGCTAACTCTGGTCTCTACGCAAATTCTCGTATGCTGTGGGCGATGGCAAAACAAGGAATGGCAAGTCCAGCATTTACGAAATTAACTAAAAAAGGTGTACCGCTAAATGCATTAATTTTCAGCCTAATTTTCGCTAGCCTGTCCTTACTAACAAGTGTATTTGCGGCAGATACTGTCTTTCTAGTTTTAACATCTATTGCAGCAATGGCTGCCGTTGTCGTTTGGATGTCAATCGCCGCTTCACAGTTTTTCTTCCGTATAAATTTCGTGAAAAACGGTGGCAACATAAATGATTTAAAATATCGTACACCGCTCTATCCACTAGTTCCAATCGTAGCGTTTTCGCTGAATTTCATTACATTTGTTAGTTTGGCTTTCATTCCAGATCAAAGAATTGCTCTTTATTGTGGCATTCCATTTATGATTATTTGTTACATTTTATATCAAGTTAAATATAAAAAAATTGTCACACTTGAACAGCCACGAACTGTCACACAAGAAATAAACTAAATATACAAAATATTCAGCTATCTTTCTTATGATAAGATAGCTTTTTTCTATTTCTTGGATATCCTGGTATAACTTTATTTATCTTAAAATTTTCACAATCACGTTTTTCTCTGGAAAATAGTTTACAATGTAATCAAGTTACAAATGATATTCACCTTAAAAAGTGTGCATTTGTGTCTATTTTTTAACAATATATCAAAAACTATTGCCTTCTATAAATTAATAGGTTTATATTGTTTTATTGGCATAGTTTCAATCCAAGGAGAAAGGAGATTTTCAATCGTGCAACTAAAGAAAGCGTTTTGGAAGTTGGCTTCGCTTCTTCCGTTATCATTACTTCTGTTCCTCGGTGGCTGTGATAAAAAACTCGCAGTATTAAATCCGCAAGGACCTGTTGCAAAAGCACAGTATGATTTAATTGTTTGGTCATTCTTGCTTATGTCATTAATTATCGCAATTGTATTCATTCTGTTTACAGTCATCTTGATTCGTTATCGTGAAAAACCAGAGAATATGGACTATGAGCCACCTGAACAACACGGTAACACATTACTAGAAATTATTTGGACGCTTGTTCCTGTTATTATCGTTATCGCATTATCGATTCCAACAGTAAAAGCAACTTATGCTTCGGAAGAGGTTCCGAAAGAGTCCAAACATATTAAACCAGTTGAAATTTATGTTACATCTGCAAACTGGAAATGGTTATTCAGTTACCCAGAGGAAAAAATTGAAACCGTTAACTATTTAAACATCCCAGCTGGTGTACCAATTCAATTCAAACTGACTTCTGTCGGCCCAATGAATGCTTTCTGGGTACCAGAACTTGGTGGTATGAAGTACACAATGGATGGCATGATTATGGATCTTTATTTACAAGCTGATAAGCCAGGTTCTTACCTAGGCCGTAGTGCGAACTTCTCTGGTGAAGGATTCACACACATGGAGTTCGAAGTTGAAGCAAAAACTAAAGAGAAATATGACAAGTGGGTTAAAGAAGTACAAGAAACTGCTCCTAAACTAACAGAAGCTAAGTACAACGAAATTGTTAAACCTGGTGTAGTTGGTCGTATGACATTCTCTAGTCACCACTTAAGTTATGTAGATCCAAAATCACTTGAATATTGTGATTACAACTACTACAAAAACAAAAAATAATAGCTATTATTCCAACAGATTGGAGTGAACACAGTGAAGCTTGATGAATTCTTTGTCACAGGTGACCCGATTATTTACGGTGCAGACGCTTCTATCGTTCTTGTGACATTAGCAATCATTTTCGTACTAACAAAGTATAAAAAATGGAAATGGCTTTGGGACGAATGGTTAACAACTGTTGACCATAAAAAAATCGGAGCTATGTATATTATTTCTGCGGTTATCATGTTATTCCGTGGTGGTATGGATGGTTTAATGATCCGTGCACAGTTAACATTCCCAGAAACAACTTATTTAAACGCTGAACACTATAACGGGATCTTTACAACACATGGTACAGTAATGATTCTTTTCATGGCAATGCCATTCGTTATGGGATTAATGAACCTTGTAGTACCATTACAAATTGGTGCTCGTGACGTTGCATATCCGTTCTTAAATGCTTTAAGTTTCTGGTTATTCTTTGTCGGAGCAATGTTATTCAACATCGCTTTCGTAATCGGTGGTTCTCCAGACGCCGGGTGGACTTCTTACTTCCCAATGGCAGGTACAGAGTTTACTTCGGGCGTAGGAAATAACTACTACGCAATTGCATTACAGATTTCAGGTCTCGGTACGCTAATGACCGGTATTAACTTCCTTGTTACTATCTTAAAAATGCGTACACCTGGTATGACTTTAATGAGAATGCCAATGTTTACTTGGTCAATCTTAATTACAACAATTATCATTATTTTCGCTTTCCCAGTATTAACAGTTGCTCTTGCATTAATGACATTTGACCGTCTATTCGATGCTCACTTCTTTACGATGGCGAGCGGCGGTATGCCAATGTTATGGGCCAACCTGTTCTGGGTATGGGGTCACCCTGAAGTATATATCGTTATTTTACCGGCATTCGGTATTTTCTCTGAAATCATTAGTACATTCTCACGTAAACGTCTATTCGGTTACAGTGCAATGGTATACTCAATGGTTGCAATTTCTTTACTAAGTTTCGTCGTATGGCTTCACCACTTCTTCACGATGGGTGCAGGTCCAGCGGTTAACTCATTCTTCTCGATTTCGACAATGGCGATTTCGATTCCAACCGGGGTTAAGATCTTTAACTGGTTGTTTACACTGTATAAAGGACGTATTCGTTTTACAGTTCCAATGCTTTGGTCATTGGCATTTATTCCAAACTTCGTAGTCGGTGGGGTTACAGGGGTTATGCTTGGAATGGCAGCAGCTGATTATCAATACCATAACAGCTACTTCCTAATCGCTCACTTCCACTACGTATTAATCGCAGGTACAGTATTCGCTATGCTTGCTGGATTCACATTCTGGTATCCAAAAATGACTGGTCATATGTTAAATGAACGCCTAGGTAAATGGACATTCTGGATCTTTATGAGCGGATTCAACATCTGTTTCTTCCCAATGTACTTCTTAGGTTTAGACGGTATGACTCGTCGTATGTACACTTACTCTGAAAGTCTTGGATGGGGATGGCTAAACCAAATCGCATCTGTTGGTGCGGTAATGATGGGTATCGGCTTCCTACTTCTTTGCTACAACGTAATTTGGAGTGCACGTCATGGTGAACGTGACACAACTGGAGATCCATGGGATGGTCGTACACTTGAATGGGCAACTCACTCTCCTGTACAACATTACAACTTCGCGAAGCTTCCTGAAATTAAAGAAGCTGATGCTTTCTGGTACATGAAAAAACGCGGAGAAACAGTTACACCAGCAGCAGAAGATATCAAACCAATTCACATGCCAAGTAACTCTGGTGTGCCTATTATTGCGTCTGGATTCTTCGGTCTTGCAGGTTTCGCATTAGTATTTAGCTGGTTCTGGCTTGCAGCAATCGGTGGTATTGGTATTTTAGCTTGCTTAATCTATCGTTCATTCGATTATGATGAAGGTTACTATATCAGTGTTGATGAAATTAAAAAAACAGAACATATAGCATGAGAGGTGAAATGATATGGCGGCTTTAGATAAAAGCTTACCTTTGGAATATCAATCCGAACAAAGCAGATTGAATATCCTAGGATTCTGGATTTTTCTTGGGGCTGAAATTATGCTGTTCGCAACACTTTTCGCCTCTTATCTAGTCCTTGCTGGTCGTACGGCAGATGGCCCAACACCAGCGCAACTGTTTGAACTTAAAACGCTTTTAATTCAAACATTACTACTTTTAACAAGTAGTTTCACATGTGGTATCGTAATTCATGAAATGCGTAAGCACAACCAAAAAGCGATGCTTGGATGGTTCGTCCTTACATTACTTTTAGGTGCAGGTTTCCTATTCTTCGAGATTGAAGAGTTCATTATGTATATTGGTGAAGGCGCAACAATTCAAACAAGTGCTTTCCTATCTGCATTCTTCGTTCTTCTTGGAACGCATGGAGCCCACGTAACAGGCGGTATCATTTGGGCAATTTGTGTTATTATCCAAATTTTAAAACGAGGTTTAACACCAGTTACAGCTCGTAAAGTATTCATTATCAGCTTATACTGGCATTTCCTTGATCTTGTTTGGGTCTTTATTTACACACTAGTTTACTTGAACGGGATGGTGGCGTAAATGGCTCAAAACAACAATCAAGCAAACGGACATGCGCATAGCGGATTCCCTTGGTCACACGTTTTCGGATTTATTTTATCGCTTGCATTAACGTTTCTAGCGTTATACGTGGCACTTTACACAACATTGCCACTTTCAACAGTCTTAACAACTATTATCATAATGGCTGTTGCGCAAGCATTGTTACAATTAATTATGTTCATGCATTTAAAAGAAGGAGAAGGAAGAGTTCAAATTCTTACAATGATATACAGTTTCTTCGTTGCAACTGCAACAGTTGGTTTAACTGTATGGATCTTCTTCTCAATGTAATGTACATGAAAAAGACTGCTGAGATTCCTCAGCAGTCTTTTTTTATCCCCTCTATTACATCCACATTACGGAATTAACAGCATAATCATGAAAAATATACTTATTATGACAAATGTTAAGAAAAGTCTTTCTTTATGAAATCGAATCCATATGCGTTGCTTTTCTACCTATTATATGGCTAAATAGGTACTATATTTATTTGAAGGGAGAGAACGCAATGGAACATCATACTTCTGTTCTATCACTTATGGTTGTCGTTGCAATCGCGTTTTTCGTTCCCCTTTTGTTACAACGCTTTAAATTAAAAGCACTTCCTGTGGTCGTTGCAGAAATTATTGCAGGAATCTTTGTAGGTAAAAGTGGGTTTAATATTATTGAGCCAGATATATGGCTTCAAGTTTTATCAACATTAGGATTTATCTTCCTCATGTTCTTAAGCGGTTTAGAAATTGATTTTTCTATCTTTAAACAAAAAGGGAAAAAAAATACGACAAACGAACCAAATACATTTCAGGCAGCAAGCATTATCTTCTTATTTATTTTCATCTTATCTTATGCCCTATCATTACTATTCGTATGGCTAGGATTCGTAGATAATGCAATGTTCATGACTTTAATTATTTCAACTATTTCTTTAGGTGTTGTTGTACCAACATTAAAAGAGAATAACTTAGGAAAAACAGCAATTGGGCAAATCATTTTATTAGTCGCTGTTATTGCGGATTTAGTTACAATGATTTTACTCGCTGTATTCGTCGGATTAAATTCCGAAAGCGGCCAAAGCATGTGGCTTCTTCTTCTTCTATTCGGCGCTGGTATTGTTATTTACTTCGTTGCAAAACGTTTTAAAAACATTCCATACTTAGATAGTTTAAAAGCTGGTAGTGTACAAATTGATACACGAGCTGTTTTTGCACTCATTTTAATCTTAGTTGGGTTATCGGAATCTGTTGGAGCAGAAAATATTTTAGGCGCCTTCTTAGCAGGTGTACTTGTATCGTTATTATCACCAAATGAAGATATGGTGGAAAAACTTGATTCTATCGGCTACGGTTTCTTCATCCCTATTTTCTTCGTAATGGTTGGTGTAAATCTAGAGGTGTGGTCTATTTTCAAAGAACCTTCTAGCATGCTAATGATCCCAATCTTAATTGTAGGACTCTTTATTTCAAAACTCTTACCATCACTCGTCTTAAGAAAATGGTATCCACGTAATATCGTACTTGGAAGTGCAATTTTATTAACATCGACACTTTCTTTAGTTATTGCGGCTGCACAAATTGGTGAAAAACTGGAGATCATCAGTCCAAGTTTATCTGCCTCTCTTATTTTAAGCGCAGTTATTACTTGTATTTTTGCACCTATATTGTTTAAAAAAATGTTCCCAAAAGTAGAAACACCAAAACCAAAAGTAGCTATTATTGGCGCGAGCAGAATTACCCTTCCGTTATCACTAGATTTAAAACGAGAAGATTATGACGTAACGCTATATATGATGCGTCAAAACAAAATAAATGATGAAGAAGCGAAATCGCACGACTTCCCTATCGTGAAATTGGATGACATCACAATCGCATCATTAACTGAACAAACAGCATTTGATGCAGATCGCGTCGTTGTTGCAACAAGTGATGATGAACAAAACTTATTATTGGCAGAACATGCAAAAGAGCTAGGTGTTGAACATGTTATTGCAAGTGTAGAAGATCCACTTCTACAAGAAAAAGCAACGCAAGAACATATCGCTGTATTCTCAACAATTAACTCTA
The DNA here is from genome assembly GCF_051917185.1 of Bacillus cereus group sp. MYBK108-1. Taxonomy (NCBI): domain Bacteria; kingdom Bacillati; phylum Bacillota; class Bacilli; order Caryophanales; family Bacillaceae; genus Bacillus; species Bacillus cereus group sp. MYBK108-1. The sequence continues at coordinate 179,958 of NZ_JBQAHZ010000008.1, read as the reverse complement.
CACGTATTTTATTACGTGCGCTTATTGATAAACCTAGTCTCGTTCGCTTAATTACAACAGCAAATGAAACAGTCCGTGAAGTTGAACTACGGAGCAATAAATATAACGGCGTTGCACTTCGTCGCCTTCCGTTTTTAGGTGATGTACTAGTCATTCAAATTTATCGTGGAAATAAAGCATTAATCCCACATGGGGATACAAGACTACAACACGGTGATACATTACTTGTAACAGGCTCAAAAGAACATATCGATACACTAAAAAACATATTAGAATAAAAAAATGCCCCTCACATAATTGAGGGGCATTTTTTCCATTTCATATGGTAAAATGTTACTATCACATATTATGGGGATGGATTACATTATGTCTATTATAACTTTAGCTCTCTTATTATTAGCCGAAATACTCGTTGCCATTATTCTCATCGGTGTTAGTATTGAGATTTGTAGTTACGGATGGAAAAAATCGAATGGAATAAAATATTCTTGCCTCCTACTTTCACTCCTTCTCGGAACTGCTAGCATACTCGGACTTCTCGCCGCACCTGCCTATTTCTTTATACAATTAACAGAAAAAGCGTTATAAGAAAGGATGTTAATATGATTACCGTGAAAAATATTGAGGGATCTGAAACTTACGTATTACGTCAAAAAATTTTACGCCCCAATCAAACATTAGCAGATTGTAAATACCCTTCCGATTATGAAACAGACACCTTCCACTTAGGCGCATTTATAAACGATGAACTAATTAGTATCGCTTCCTTCTCAAAAGAAATATATCCCGACTTACCAACGGGTATTCATTATCGTCTACGAGGAATGGCAACATTACCTGCATTTCGAAACAACCGTGCTGGAAGCTCCTTAATTCAGAAGGCGGAACAAATCTTGCAAGAACGCCAAGCAAATATATTATGGTGTAATGGCCGAATTACTGTAGCTGACTATTACAAACACTTAGGCTTTCAGGAATATGGTGAAATCTTTGAAATTGAACCGATTGGCCTTCATAAAGTACTATATAAAAGAATATGAGAAAAGCTTTCCTCAATATGGGAAAGCCTTTCTTATATTTCAATCTTCTCTTTTTATTTCATATACATATATATACATATATATGTATATGAACAAACTTGGAACTAAAAAACAAGCAAACATAATAAGTCCTGTCATACTAATTTCCTTTATCGAAATATCTGGTGTTACAACGATACAAATAGCTAAAATCCCAATAATAATACCTACCGGAATGAATAATAGCTTCATAAAATAACGACGCGACACTCCGCCCGTATGCTCATACACTTCCACTGAATTTTTCAGATTTAAAAAGTTAATAATTATTATCCCGCCCATAAATACCATTAATAAATCCGAAACACTTTCATATCCTGCCCCTTGCAAGACATAGCGGTAAAAGACGATAGCTAGTATGACGATATTTTGTAAGATGAAAGCTAATCTAATATGTTTTAACCCTTCAATCATTAAACGTTCATCTTTCACGATTTTCATCCTACCACTCCTTTTCCTCCCAAAACAAATCATTCAACGTTTTATCTACTGCATAACAAATTTTTAAACATAAATCTAAAGATGGATTGTATTTCCCCTTCTCAATTAAACTAATCGTTTGCCTTGTAACGCCTACTTTTTCTGCTAATTGTTGCTGTGTTAAATCTAATTGAACACGCGCGACTTTTATTTTACTTACAGCCATTCATGTTCCTGCTACTAAAAATATAGACAAATGTATATTCTTAGAGTATTCCTGCTTCTACGTGCCCTGCCTCGCTAATCACTTGCTACTACAGTTTGCTGTGACACTTCACAGGCGTAAATTCCGATGTAGCCCACCGTACATATATACAATCTATTTACGTTAGTATTGTATATTTTTTTGCTTGTAAAAGGTTGATTGACGCATTTAAATCTCTATCTATTACATTGCCACATTCACATGTATATACTCGGTCAGACAGCTTTAAATCCGACTTTTTTTGACCGCAACATGAACACATTTTAGAAGATGGATAGAATCTGTCCACTTGCCGTAGTTCAATTCCATATTCCCTACATTTCGTTAATAACCATGTTTTAAAAGCATAAAAACATTGTTGCGCTACAGCTTTAGATAGATGTTTGTTCTTCATCATACCTTTCACATTCAAATCTTCTACTACAATAAACGTTGGCTTGGTTTTCACCACATCATTTACAATAGACTTTACATACGCTAATCGAATATTTGCTAGCCTAGCATGTAGTTGTTGCACCCTAAGAATATTTTTGTTTATATTCGCTCTTTTATTAGTAACAGGTTGTTCACCTCTCTTTCTTATATTTTCAAATTTGCGTGATAAAGAGCGTTGTTCACGTTTTAACCGTTTTTCTATCTTTTTTACTTGTACTGTTTTATTTATATTTTTGTGAGTTTTTCCATCGCTACGTACAGCGAAGTCTTTAATTCCCAAATCAATTCCTAGACCTACTGTATTGAGAGTTGCATTTGGTTTTACCTCTTTCACTTCACAGAGTATAGACACATAGTATCTTCCTGCTCTTTGATATACTGTACCACTTTTTACAGTTGTATTTTTTGAAATATATCCATACTCTTTTAACCTTATCCAACCAATTGTAGGGACTTTTACTCTATGTCTTTCTACTGTCCAATCTGTTTTGTTGTTTTTCGGAAAGTAGCACTTCACATCTTGCTTCTTCTTTTTTTATATCGTGGAAACTTAGATAAACCTTTAAAAAATCGCTTAAAAGCTTTATCTCCATTCATAATCGCTTGTTTTACCGCTTTGCTCGACACTTCTTTAATCCACTGGTCACACTCTTTTGTATGAATGTTGTTTAACCATTTGGAAAAGTCATAACCACTAAGAAATTTCCCCTCCGACTCATATACCTCTTTATTTTTAGAGATATACAGGTTATATATATATCGACACACCCCAATAGTTTGACGGATTTTACTAATTTGTTCAGTTGTCGGTTTGATTTCTATTAAATATGCTCTTTTCATAAGTCTTCATCCTCCGACATTTTCTTTTTGTATTTTCTCAACCCATATATTCTACAGCTAAATACATGAATGATAGATATTAAATCCTGAACAAGTTCTTCTTGAATACCCATATATTTCTTATACTGTTCTTCTGTATAATATCTTCTTCCTTTTGGGTTTCGGTAAGCAGGTAAAACACCTTGATTGTCCCACCTTTGCAATGTCTTAACAGAGACATTAAGCATTTCTGAAAATTCTTTCGGTTTATATTGTTTCATAATTACTTTTCACTATATATGCCTACTTTTGTCTATGTTTTTGTTTACTGTTTCTTTCTCCTCCACCCTTATTATAATATATATTCCAATAAGTAATTTATATTTTACATTACTAATTTAAGTTTCACTTTATTATACACAAAAAAGGAGCCCCTCATAAGAAGCCCCCTCTCCTATATTATAAGAATAAATGACATCCAAATAAAATTGTAAATAAGTATAGTAACGGATGCACTTCCATCCCTTTCCCTTTCACAATTTTCAAGACTGGATACACTAAAAATCCAATTGCAATTCCATTCGCAATACTAGATGTTAACGGAATACCTATAAAAATTAAAAATGCTGGTAACGCATCTTCAAATTCATTCCAATTAATATCTCGAATGCTTTGTGCCATTAAACTACCTACTATAATTAATGAAGGAGCTGTAATAGCGGCTACACTTGATAAAGAAGCAATAACAGGACTAAAAAATGCCGTTATAATTGTTAGACCAACAACTACAATCCCTGTTAACCCAGTTTTACCACCTGCAGCAATACCTGCTGACGATTCAATCGTCGCTGCTGTTGGGCTTGTTCCAAAGATAGAACCTGTAGTCCCGCCAATTGCATCTGCAATAAACGCTTTACCAAAACGCTTCTCTGTATTGTCTGTAATTAAACCTGCTTGTTTAATTAAACCAAGTAATGCACCTGTTGTATCGAATAAAAGTACAAGTAAAAATGAAAATACAACGCCGTATAATCCGTATTCAATTACATCTGAAAAGGCATTGATTGGGTTTGAAACGATAATACCCTCTGGTAAATGAGGCATCGCCACAATTTTATCAGCAAACTTCAATTGCCCTGTAAAGAAGGCAATAATTCCTGTCACAATCATACTAATAAATAATGCACCGCTCACACGCAATGTCATTAATACCGCCGCTAATATTAAACCAATTAAAGTTAAAATAACAGCTGGAGAATGAAAATCACCAATCGTAACTAAATTAGACGGATGATCCACGATAATTCCAGAAAGGCGCAATCCAATAAAAGCAATAAATAGTCCAATTCCACCTGCAATTGCATGCTTTAAACTATCAGGAATTGCTAAAATTAACTTTTGCCTAAACGAAGTAAAAGATAATAAAAGAAAAATAATCCCCGTTACAAATACAGCTGAAAAGGCAACTACATATGTAATCCCTTCTGCCTTCTGTACAACAGAATAAGCAAAATATGCATTCATTCCCATAGCTGGAGCAATAACAATCGGGTAATTCGCGAAAATCGCCATACCTACTGTTCCAACAACGGTGGCAATAATTGTTGCTGTAAACGCTTGGTCAAATGGTACACCTGCATCAGATAATATTTTTGGATTGATGACAAGAATATACGCAAATGTAAAAAAAGTTGTGATGCCAGCTAAAAACTCTTGCTTCACAGAAGTATTATATTTTTGTAATTGAAACATGCTTATGTACCCTTCCTACACCTGAATTATTATCACACATTCTTTTTCTTACTAGTATGTGAGAAAATATAATACTTAATCTTAACAATCAATAAAAAGAAGAGTCAATATATTCCCTAATAGTTAGAATTTTAAGTTTAAGTCTGACAAGTACAGATGTAGTACAGTTCATTATGATTATTTTTGTAGCATAACAGATAGAAATGTTTTATAATTTGAAATAGTTAAATATTTAGTAAACGCATTCAAATATCGTTCACTCTACAAGGGGGATTCTTCTTATGCAGCACACAAACAAATCTGGAACTTTAAATCGTGGTTTAAAAGAACGACATATTACTTTAATGTCACTGGGCTCAGCTATTGGCGTTGGGCTATTTTTAGGATCCGCTTCCGCCATTAAACTAGCAGGTCCTTCTATTTTGCTAGGCTATATGATTGCCGGTCTCGTTATTTTTTTCATTATGCGAGCGCTTGGGGAAATGGCAATTGAACAACCTGTTGCTGGTTCTTTTAGTAAATATGCATATGATTATATTGGACCACTCGCTGGTTATATTACTGGTTGGAATTACTGGTTCTTATGGGTTGTTACTTGTATGGCTGAAATTACAGCAGCTGGTATTTACATGCAGTACTGGTTCCCAGATATCCCGCGCTGGACTTGGGCATTACTTGCTCTATTATTAATGAGCGCTTTTAACTTCTTATCGGTAAAAGTATTTGGAGAACTTGAGTTTTGGTTTGCTCTCATTAAAATTGTCACAATTATCTGTATGATAGTAGTCGGAGCTGGTATTATTTTATTCGGATTCGGAAACGGTGGTATCGCTACTGGTATTTCAAATCTTTGGTCACATGGTGGCTGGTTCCCAAATGGATTTTCTGGGTTACTACTCTCCATGCAGATGGTACTATTCGCTTATTTAGGCGTTGAATTAATCGGTGTTACAGCTGGTGAGGCTCAAAATCCGAAGAAAACACTCGCAAAGGCAATCGATAACGTATTTTGGAGAATTCTACTCTTTTACGTTGGGGCATTATTCGTTATGATGGCAATTTATCCATGGAACGAACTTGGTGAGAAAGGCAGTCCATTCGTATTAACATTCCAACAAATTGGTATCGCAAAAGCAGCAGGTATTATTAACTTTGTCGTATTAACAGCAGCTCTTTCTTCTTGTAACGGTGGTTTATTTAGTACAGGCCGTATGCTATATACATTAGCTCAGCAGAAAAAAGCTCCTGAAAGATTTGGTCGTTTAAATAAAAATGGCATTCCAAGCCAAGGAATTGTAGCAACTGCTATCGTTTTACTAATTGGTGTTATATTAAACTATCTCGTACCTGCAAAGGTATTTACATGGCTTACTAGCATTTCAACTTTCGGTGCAATTTGGACTTGGGGAGTTATATTAGTCGCTCAAATTAAATTCCGTAAAAGCTTGCCTACTCAAAATAAACAAAAGTTATCGTATAAAATGCCTTTATACCCATTAAGCTCATATTTCTCACTCGTTTTCCTTGTATTAGTATTAGGTATAATGGCGTATTCAGAAGATACACGAATTGCATTGATTGTCGGCCCAATTTGGCTTATCGGCTTAGCAATCGTATATTACATGAAAGGGTTTCATAAGATTGATGAAACACCTAACTCAAAAATTAGTTAAGCAAAACATCCCTTCCTTATTACTTGGAAGGGATGTTTTTATATCTATATAAATATTTCTCAACAAAATTCACGGTATTTTTACAATTTTTTAATATTTTTTATGTTTTCCGTCTTTATTTTTACAGAAAAATAAATTACATTATTAAAGCACATATATTTATTATTAGGGGGATTCTTCTATGAAGAATAAAAAATGGATTACATTTTCTTTAGCAACAGCAATTACACTAAGTATAGGGACCTCGTTCATACCGTCTACTTATGCCGAAAGCTCTGTAGACCCAGCTCCTGAAATTGCTGCAAAAGTTGTAAATCAAAACAATGGGAAGAAAGTATTATTCGATAATACACACGGTCAAACTGCTGGGACAGCTGACTGGGTTATTGACGGCGGCTTTTCTGACTTCGGAAACGGCATTGCAAAAAACGGATATCACGTAAAGGAACTTCGTAAATCAACACCTATTACGTACGAAGACTTAAAAGATTACAATGTATTTATCGTTCCAGAAGCTAATATTCCTTACAAAAAATCTGAGCAGGACGCTATGTTACAATATGTAAAAAATGGCGGTAGTATCTTCTTTATTGCTGATCATTACAATGCAGATCGTAATAAAAATCGCTGGGACTCTTCTGAAGTATTTAATGGATATAGACGCGGTGCTTGGGATAATCCAGCAAAAGGAATGTCTAATGAAGAAGCTAATTCACAAGCTATGCAAGGAGTAGAAAGCTCTGATTGGCTCTCTGACAACTTCGGTATTCGCTTCCGCTACAATGCACTTGGTGATGTTTCAGCGAAAACAATTGTATCGCCTGAACAATCTTTCGGAATTACAAAAGGTGTTTCGTCTGTAGCAATGCATGCTGGTTCTACTCTAGCAATTACAAACCCAAAACTAGCAAAAGGACTTGTTTACCTTCCAGAAAATCCATCAAAATGGAATAACGCTGTTGATAGTGGCGTTTATAATGGCGGTGGTATTGCAGAAGGCCCATATGCTGCTATCGCAAAAGTAGGACTTGGAAAAGCTGCCTTTATTGGTGACTCTTCTCCTGTTGAAGATGCTACGCCAAAATACGTTCGTGAAGATTCTGGCCAAACAAAGAAAACTTACGATGGTTATAAAGAAGAAAACGATGCGATTTTATTAGAAAACATCGTAAATTGGTTATCAAATAAAGAGACATTTACAAGTTTAGATCAAGTAAATGGTTTACAACTTGATTCACCTACAGCTCTACAAACATTTGAACAGCCAAGCTTATCAACAGAACCACAACCTGAACCTTGGAGTGCACCAAATGCAGGTTATCAATGGTTTAATACAAATACTTTTAAACCAGGTTCATACGGTTATAACGGTGCGGTAACAACAAGCGACTACGTCGTTACACACCCTAGCATTCTACCAAACAATGAAATTTTCCAAATGAAGATTCAAGTAAATAACTTACTACCTAATACAACGTATAACAACTATTCTTTAGGTATCTTCACTACTGGTGGAACACAAGTGGCTAAAGTACAAAATGCAAACGGCACTTGGCCATCTACTTTCGGATATAGTAGTGCATTTTCTTTCACAACAAACAGCTTAGGCTCTGCTGAGAAAGTTGTAAATGTACAGATTGATTCAAATACAACTGGACAAGCAACGCTTCGTCTACGCCAAAATACAACAACGAAATATAATGAAACTGTAACGATTAATAAGAAATAATAAAAAAGGCAATCCATACATGGATTGCCTTCTTCTCACTTCTCTTCCTTCGAGAAAAACATTCTTGAAATAACGATACCTATACTACCGACGATTAGGAATAACACTGCCCTAATCATCATCGATACCTCTGGTAAGTCAAGTAAGAATAACTTCCCTACCGTTACGACTAAAACGACTAAACCAGCATATAATATTTCATTCATATTTCTATTTCTTCCAAACCAAACCGCAAATAATGCATATACCATCCATAATAACGATACTGATACACTAATTACGCTTCCATCTGTAGATAAAACTTCACCGATTCTCGTAATTGTAATAAATACAATTATCATAAACCAATAGAGCACTATAGAATACATATATTTGCCGAAGCTCGCTAATACTTCTTTCGCTTCTCTCATGCAATAATAGAACGTTCCTATTAAAATAAGATGAGCAACAAAGCCTGCCGAAATAAATTGATCAAACGGGCTAAAAATAGTCTGTATCATTCCAATTGCGTAAACCGTCGCACTAACATACAATTTTATCTGTTGTTTTACTTTAATAGAAGTGACCATGCCGAGGAAACCTTGTAACAATAGTACAATCGCTGCATTCACTAAACTATACTCATATAAAATTGCTAAACTAAATGCTCCCATTGCGAAACCAAATAAGAGATTTGTAAATGTAGAATGTCTATTTTTCCTATATTCACATACGAACATAGCGGCATGCACGAGTGCACTAATAATTAATCCCCATGTTGTAAAATCAGGTATTTTTGAAATAGCTAGTATAAAGAACACTGCATTCGCACTAAATATCGCCAAACGTGGTTCTAGTATAAAACTTCTCTCCGTAAACATATGCCAAAATAATAGTAAATGAATCAAACCATATACAATCGTTAACTGTATTTGCAAGTTCTCTACTAACATTGACATAACAGCAAAGAAAACGAAAAGGACAATGGCAGCAACAGCGTAAGAAATCATATATAAGTATTTATAACGATTTTTCAACGCATACCATAATAAACTAAGTGTTAATACTGTCTCATATCCAAAGAAAATATAAGGATTAGGAGTCGTACTATTTAACAAGAATGGTACGAAGAACGCACCGACCGCTACGAAAATAGTGAGATATTCCGATTGATATCTTTTCGCTAAATAAATACCTAAAATAACCCATGCAATATTACAGAGAAACGCGACACTTGCCGGAATAAATCCATATAAATAATGTGCTGCAAACGTCGTTAGAACAATCCCGGTAATACTTCCTCCAGCTAATACTAATCCTAACGCTTGCCGCTCTCTTTTAATTTGAATATCTCCTATATAATACAACCCGATAGATAATGCGATACCAAACACAATTCGTATCGCTGGTGTTAATAAACCAGCATCTACCCCTGCTTTAAATAACCAGATCACTCCAAGCAACATAATACCGACAAATACACGCGGTAACCACGTCTGACAAAACTTAATAATATTAAATGGCTCTGGTTTAAAAGCCGATATATCTACTTGTTTTACCTCAGGTTCTTGCAAAGGCTCTTTTATCTTAACTATTTCTTCTTTTGGCTTTTCCTCCATTACCGTTTCAATATATTCTTTCTTGTTCTTACTAACATGTTGCTGAGCGTTTTCTACTTCTATTTCCCTTTGCTTTACTTTTAATTCAGCAAGTGCTTCTTGAATTGTTTCAATTGCCGTTTCGAGTGCTTCTATTTTCTTATCCAAATCCTTCTTCATACGCTCCCCCCTTATTCGTAACTCTCATTGAACCTATATATTACCAATTATCTTTATCATACTCTTAGTCTATTCATTTTCAATAGTATTTTTCCAAAAAAAGAAAGGTGTCTTCCCAAAATAGGAAAACACCTTTTTACTCATTTATTCTTATTTAGAAAAATGCTAATGATAAAACCAAGACACATGCCTACAATAGCTGGAACAATCCACCCAACACCTTCTGTATAAAACGGGATGTATTTTAATGCTGACGTCCACTGATTCATCATTACATTTTTATTTAAAATGTCAATTGCACTAAATATCGCTACAACCAAAACAGTTACTGCATATACGTATGTATACTTTCCAATATACTGATGGAATAACCCTAGAATAATAAGCGTTAACGCAATTGGATAAATAAATCCAAGAATTGGTACTGATACTTTTAAAATTTGCGTTAACCCTAAATTAGCTAAAATCATACTAACAACGCTTACTATAAATGCCCACAATTTATAAGATACTTTCGGAAATGCACTCGCAAAAAATTGACTACAAGACGTAACAAGTCCAATTGAAACACATAAACACGCGATAGTAAAAATAAGGCCTAATAAAACGACTCCGCCCTGTCCAAATAATGTAATCATAACTTGTGCTAACACTTTCGCACCGTTATCAAATGTTCCTAATGAGCCACTAATTGCCCCCACATATCCAAGGATGACATAAATAATAGATAATAATAGTCCTGCCCCAATTCCAGCAATACTCATATATTTCGCTAAACCTTTATCATCTTCAATACCCTTTGCACGTAATGCATTTGCAATAACAATTCCAAAGATTAAAGCAGCTAACGCATCCATTGTTAAATATCCATCTAAAAATCCTTGAAACATAGGAGCTTGGCCATAGTTCCCTATTGGTTCTTTCATATCTCCTACTGTTGTAAACATACTCTTTATAAAAATGAGTGCAATCATACATAATAATAACGGCGTCAATACTTTTCCAAACAACCCCATTAATTTAGATGGGGATAAGCTTAACCAGTAAACAATACTAAAGAAAATAACTGTGTAAAACAATAATAATCCGTTTCCTGCTTCAGGGAATAACTGACCTGGCCCCATTTCAAAAGCTAAACTTCCCGCACGTGGTATACCAAGCCCAGGTCCAATAAATACATACACGCTACATGGAAAAATAATTGCAAATGAAGAATGAACCCTACCCGCTAACGTTTGAAAACTTCCTGCTTTTGCAATGGAGATAACACCTAATATAGGAAGACCTGTTGCTGATATAATAAACCCTACTAATGAAATCCAAACATGTTCTCCTGCTTCATACCCAAGGAAAGGTGGAAATATAAGATTCCCTGCTCCAAAGAACATAGAGAATAACATAAGACTAATAAGTAAAATTTCTTTTTTCTGTAACAATTTCATTTCTTTCTCCTTCTTTAATTTCATCTTTTATGAAATCAATTTCACATATAAAAAAGTACAATAACCCGCTTCCTTACAAAGAAAACATAGTCCATAGTCTATCACAAAAGAAACACCCATTCTATAGCTATTCCTCTTTTCCAATTTCTTCTGAAAAATCAACCTTTATTGACTTATAATAGTTAATAAAGTAAAATATTAAATGTACAAAATTATTAACTTTGTTTTTGTTTGTGTCAGGAGGAAAATAACATGGAATCAGCGATACAACTAGAAAGAGAACAACAAAGAAAAAAGAAACATCCTCCAGGTTTATACTTACTCTTCTTTACAGAAATGTGGGAAAGATTTAGTTACTATGGATTACGAGGATTATTAACATTATATTTAACGACAGCTTTAGTAAGCGGTGGTCTTGGGTTTAGTCCCGCATGGGCACTCTCTATTTACGGATTTTATACTGGAGCCTGTTATTTCACACCAATGATTGGTGGATACTTAACAGACCGTTTTCTAGGTAGACGAAAAGCAATCACAATTGGTGGTATAACAATGGCAATCGGTAACCTTACACTATTTGCCTTGCAAAACCAATTAGGCCTATACCTCGGATTAGCGCTTATTATTATCGGTAACGGATTCTTCAAACCGAACATCTCTACACTGGTTGGAGAATTATACGAAGAGAACGATCCAAAACGTGATAGTGCATTTACCATTTTCTATATGGGTATTAACGTCGGTTCATTTTTAGCTCCACTCGTTTGCGGATTTTTATCAGAAAATTTATTCAAAACAACAGTTGATGGCGTTGTACATTACGGATTCCGTTACGGTTTCTTAGCCGCTTCAATCGGAATGATCATTGGACAAATTTTATTTACAACACTATCAAATCGCTTCCTTGGTAATATCGGTAAAAAACCAACTCGCGATTTACAAACAGCTGCTGGACAACCATCAGTAGGAGATACACCGTTAACAAAAAAAGAAAAACAACGTACCGCAGTTATCGTCATTTTAACATGCTTCGTTGTCTTCTTCTGGGCTGGCTTTGAACAAGCCGGTAGCTCATTAACATTATATACAAACAAATTTGTAGACCGCTCTGTGTTCGGATGGGAAGTTCCAACATCTTGGTTCCAATCGGTCAATCCATTATTTATTATTTTACTTGCTCCAGTCATTTCTGCATTATGGGCAAAACTTGCAACTCGCAAGCAGGGTGATTTAAAAATCCCAACTAAAATGGGACTTGGTATGATTTTGCTCGGTATTGGTTATATCATTCTCGTTATCGCTACATTAAAAACAGGTAGTGATGAACATAACATTACAGAAAAAGCAAACTTACTGTTTATCGTCTTTACGTATCTTTTCCATACGTTAGGTGAGCTATTCTTATCACCTGTCGGACTATCAATGGTTAGTGCGCTTGCACCGGTAAAATTAGCATCTTTACTAATGGGTGTATGGCTAGCAAGTTCAGGTATCGCCAACATTTTAGGCGGACAACTTGCAAGCTTCACAACTTCACTTGGATACGCTGAAGTATTCACAGTTATTGGCGCTGTGGCAATTGTACTAGGTTGTGTTTTATTATTAATTTCTAAGAAATTAGTGAAATGGATGGATTAAAAAAGATGAGGAATTTCTCCTCATCTTTTTTTATGCTGTTTTCCCTTGTTCTATTGCTTGTTCGTACAGCTCTTTATGTTCTTTATATTCACTTGGTACGAAACTCTTATAGAAGAATGAGAACCAGCTGTCTCCCTTTTTATACCCTTCTTCTCGAATTTTCGCTGCTTTTTTATTCGATTTAAATCCTTCAGTAAACCATTTCTTTAACAATTCATTTCTTTCATACTTAGCAGGAACTTTTAAATCATAGTTTTCAAATGCATACTTATAGCCAGCTTTTTCTACTGCCTTTTTTGTAGATTTATAGCCTTTTTCATACGCTGTTTCATATGCCTTCACGTATACTTCTTTCTCTCTATTTCCAGGATTCTTTTCAGCTAGTTCTTTCCCTGTCTTTTCCCCTAACTCAGCTTGCTCTTTTTCAATTTTTTCTGTTCTTTCTTTATTCCCTACTTTGAATCCGTCTGCAAAGTTTACCTTAAACTCTGAAGCAACTTGACTATCGTCCATCGTCTCTTGTGCTAAACCTTGTGCTTTTCCTTTTTCAAAATGCGTTTTCTTCTGCTCTTCTAAAGACCATGTGGCTGCATAAGTCGCTTTAAACGCTTGTTTATATGCATCAGATTTTCCAGCTACATGCACTTCTACATCATTTTTTCCTGCCTTAAAATCAGTTTCTCCATTCTTTTGACCTTCAAGTTGACCTTTTTCCATATCAGCTTGGCGCTGCGCTTCCTCTTGTTTACGTGCCTCTTCAGCTTTTCTTTGTTCCTCGGCTACACGTTGTCTCTCTTCTTCAGCTTTACGCTGTGCTTCTGCAGCACGTTGTTTTTCCGCCTCGGTATTGCGCTGTGCTTCTGCTTGTCTCTCAGCTTCTACAGCACTATTATTATTCTGGCTAGGAGCTGGGCTCGTTGCACCACTACTAGAAGCTGGTTTATTATGATAATGATATTCCCCGTACTGTAATCCCCATTTCTCACAATTTGTACGACACGTATGTCCTCCATTAGCATCTGTACGCCCTGGATGTGCATAAGCTGAAATCGGAGCTACCAATAACGCTATACTCGTTGTTAAAAGAAGTTTCTTCACCTGTTGTCTCACTCTTGTTCCTCCCAAAATATAGAATCCTAACTTTATTATACATAAATAGAATAATATTTGAATACAAACCAAAATATTCTATTATTTCTCAACATTAGTAAAAAAGAAGGTGAACTCTTTAAAGAGTTCACCTTCTTTTTTACTTCTTCGCCTTCGTTCCTACTAAATCACCAGCAACAACATAACGCTTAGAATTATCCTTTACAGATACACATGTAATAAGCGTTATCTCATCTTTCCCATGATCCTCTACAACTTCCCACTTATCAGGAGTCACTTCAGATACACCAGTAACCGCATACTCATATTCATTTTCATTGTCATACAAATAAATTTTATCGCCTTTTTTCAAAGAAGCTATATCACTAAATAAAACACCTTTTTTAGACATGTTATGTCCTGCTAATGCGTAATTTCCTTTTCCCATAACTTGATTCTCTTTTACTGTCGCTGCACCTGATAATAAGTTTTTTTCAGTAGAAGCTTTTAAAACAGGCAGTTCTACTGAAACACTTGGAATCGAAATACGACCAATTACTTGTTTCTTATCTAATGATGCATTCGCTACTTCCGCCAAGTCTGGTTGATTAATTTTGGAAGCATCTACAAATTCCGTCTCATGCTTTTCATAATCCATCTTTTGAACAGCCTGCACATTTTCAGTCTGTTTCTTTTCAGCCTGATATCCATCATAAAATGGCTTTCCAATTAACACGCCACCTACAACAAATAGCAGAATTGCTACTATACTATAAATTCTTTGCTTATTCATACACAGTTCCTTTCCCTTACAAAATCTTACTCTATATAAAATGATAAAATAATATCGCTATATGTACAAGTATTAGCTTAAAAAGAAACCTTCTTGCCGATGCAAGAAGGTTTCTTTTTAAGCTAATTTATTTCTGTATAGTGATACGTGAAATACTGTCATTTGAATAAAGAAAATAGAAAATAGAATATATAATGGGTATCCAGGAAGATATTCATTAATAATAGGCGAAAAAGTTAAAAATCCAACTGCACAAGGTAACACAAACCATAACGATACAAATGTTGTTCGACAAGCTTTATCCGTAATCGCTTTTTCACGTTCATCTTCTAGCGGAAATAATAATGGATACATCCAAAAAGATAAATTCTTATATTTTTTCTTTTGAATTCTATAAAAAATTGTAACTATAATTGCTCCAATAAATAATAAAATGAATGGTACTCCATTAAACCATACTTCAAATGGGAATTTCTCGTTTTTAATTATATCTGCTAACTCTGTAATAACACTATAAAATTCAACAAATGTCCAGCATGCTAAAGCAGTATAAAGCACGTTTATGATATAAGAAAAAACAATTCTATTCATCCTCTTCCCCCTCCTTATTTAAAACAAACACGTCTTCCATCTTTAACTGGAACACATCACAAATCGTAAGTGCTAATAACAAAGAAGGAACGTAATCCCCTTTTTCAATTGCAGCAATTGTTTGTCTCGTTACTCCAACCTTTTCTGCTAATACACTTTGCGTAAAGTTAAAACGAGCTCTTAATTCTTTTACTCTGTTTAAAATGGTCAAATTTACCACCTCTCACCATTATTGTATGCTATCCTTAACAAAATGTAAACTCAACTTAACATTATTATTATAAAAAAATCCAACTCTACGTATTGTAAAGTTGGATTACGTTTTAGTTTAAAATTGTAACTTTAACAATTTTTCTTCCCCATTGACTAGAAGACCCTTTATCAGGCATTAACACATCAATTCTGTTACCTTTAATCGCTCCACCAGTATCTGCTGCAATTGCGACTCCATACCCTTCAACATTTACAGTTTTGCCTAATGGAATAACTTTTGGATCTACAGCAATTAATTTCATTCCTGGGTTTGCAGTTAAGTTATAGTGTCCCCATGCAGAAAATACTTGTTGACCTGGTGCATAACCATTTTCCGCTGGATCAGCTGTATAAGCTGTAGCTTCTACATAAATTTCTTTCCCACCAACAGTTGGCTTAGAAGATGGTTCAGGTTGTGCAGGTTGTGCAGGTTCTACCTTCGAATTATTATTAGCAACTGGTTCAGCCGGTTTACTAGCTTTTTCTTGCTTTTGCTTTTCAGCAATTTCCGCTTGCGCTTTCGCTAAAGCTTCTTGCTCTGCTTTTGCAGCCGCTTCTGCTTTTGCACGCTCTTCTGCCGCAATTCTTGCTGCTTCTTGTTCACGAGCAATTGTTTCTTGTACTGCCTTCATATTTGATTCAATTTTAGCTTTCTCTTCCGCTGCTAAATTAAGTTGGCTTGCCACTTCATTATATTTAGCTTGAACTGTTTGCAAGTTATCTTGACGTTTTTTCAAGTTATCTTGCAGTTCAGCTTGCGCTTTTGCTAATTTTTGTTTGTCTACTACTAAAGATGCTTCTTTTTCGTCAATTGTTTTCTTGTCCTCTTCAATTTGACGAAGATCTTGTTCTTGTAGACGTAAAATTTCTTTATCAGCTTCTAGAATAGTAGAAACTGCGTTCATACGTTGTAAGAAGTCTGCAAAGTTTTTTGACTCTACTACAACTTCTACTACTAAACTTGTATTTGAACTGTTTTGAACAGAAACCATACGTTTTCTCATAATATCTTTACGAGCAAGGACTTTATCCTCTAAAACGACAATTTCTTCCTTTTTTTGTTCAATCTGCTTATGTGTTTCATCAATTTTACGTTGAATAGCAGCTTGATCCTCTTTATTTTTTGCAATTGTATTATTTAAATTATGTAGTTCGTTTTCGATACCTTTAATTTCTTTACTAACAGCTTGCTTTTCTTGCTCTTTCTTTTGCATTTCTGCATCGTTTTGTTGCAATTGCTGTTGCATGTTGTTAAGTTTCTCGTCGTTTGACTCTGCTTTAACAGCGACTGTACTAGAAAGACCGATAATTCCTGCTAATACTAGACAGCTGATTCGCTTAAAATAGTTCATAATCCGACTCCCTTCTTATACAGTTATACATGATTTATTTTACAGTTTGTTTACAAAACGATTAAATACAGTTTATTTTTCGTGACGAAAAAAAGAGAATTATGAATAAAATGTAATAGATTCTTAAATATTTAACAATTCCTATATTTAAAAAATACAAAAGATGCTAAAATCCAAATATAGAGAAAATATAACTTTCGAAGGCGGTTGAAATAAATACATGTTTACTCAAAAAAAATCACTCCAACATACAATTTCTCAATTAGAAGAGCGTATACAAGAATTAGAATTAGAATTAAAACAAAAAGATATTGAAAAACAAGAGACTATTTCTACTATCCACGATCGTGTACAAAGCGTTGTCCAAGAGCATCAACTTGTAAATAACCAACACAATACACTTCAAAGCTTAGTTCAACAATTAAGTTCATGTTTCGAAAATGTTTCAACACGTACGACACATTCCAATGAGTTAAATAATGAAATGTTACAAAAGGAACAAAGCTTAATTCAGTCTATTGCAGAAATTATTGACTGCTCTAATGAAGGAAAAGAATCCGTTCACCGCTTACTTATTGTAATTAATAAATTAGGTGAACAATCTCAACGCACGTCTAATAGTATGAATCATCTAAGCGAACGCTCAAAGGAAATCGAGCAAATTGTAGAAGTCATTCAAAACATTGCAGCACAAACAAATTTACTTGCTTTAAATGCGAGTATTGAAGCCGCGCGTGCTGGAGAGCATGGTAAGGGATTCGCTGTCGTTGCCAATGAAGTAAGAAAACTAGCGGAAAGTACAGCAGAAAGTACAAAAAACATCGGCAACTTAACGAAAAAAATTCAAGAAGAAATTGAAAAAGCATATGATAACACAAAAGATAATTTACATTTAGTTGATGAAGGTGTAGAAATGAGCGCCGATACAAATGCTAGAATTGAAAATATTTTAGTTATGATTCAAACGTTACAAAATGGTGCTACAAATGTTATTAAAGCTATCGAAAACCAAAAATCTTGTAATGATGACATATTACGAGAATTCGCTAACACGCAACAAATGTTCAAAAAATTAAATACTACTATTATGAATCATATTCATGATGCTGAAAAAGTCGATGTTCAATTGTCTAAAAGTCTTCAAGGAACAGTAACTTCTTAATTAAAAATAAAAATCCCTTATACTGCTATAAGGGATTTTTATTTTATTTCGAATATTTATTTCTTTTCAATATTCATCCATATCTTTGTTATAATGGAAAAGTTGTTTCTTTCAACTAATAAACAAGGAGGTTATTATGGAACAATTTTACTACGTTTTAAAATATTTAATTCTCGGTCTGTTCCAAGGACTAACAGAACCAATTCCGATTTCTTCAAGTGGTCATCTCGTTTTAGCACAACATTTGCTAGGACTAAAAATAGAAGGGTTTAGCTTCGAACTACTTGTTAATTCAGCTTCATTATTAGCTGTATTACTTATTTATAGAAATGATTTAATTCGTCTAACGAAGAATGGTCTCTCTTATATATTTACAAGAGCAGAAGACGCAAAATCAGATTTCTTCTTTATTATTTATCTTGTTATTGCAACCATTCCAGCAGGTGTTATTGGTGTTTTATTTAAAGATTACATCGATCAGTACTTAAAAGGTGTGAAGATGGTTGGGATTTCCCTTCTTATTACTGCTGTCGGCCTTTGGATTATTAGAAATTTACGCGGTCGTAAAAATGATGGCGACCTTTCTATGAAAGATGCAATCATCGTCGGATTAGCACAAGCTTGCGCACTGATTCCCGGAATAAGCCGATCTGGTGCCACAATCGTAGCAGCAATGTTACTTGGTATGAAGCAAGAAACAGCTCTTCGCTTCTCATTCTTACTATACATTCCTGTTAGCTTAGGTGGCTTATTGTTAAGCATTACAGACATTGCAAATGATCCAAACCTAGACACATTATTCGTACCATATGTCGTTGCATTCATCGCAACATTTATCATGACGTATATTTCACTAAAATGGTTTATGAACATTATGGCAAAAGGAAATTTAAAATATTTCTCTTTCTATTGTATTATCGTAGGTGTACTTACTCTTATTTTCTTATAAAGTAAAACTTACAAATTGAAAGCGAGTCATCTAGTGTAATAGAATGACTCGCTTTTTTATACCTCTATTAAGTTAAAACCTATTATTTACTTAGAATTTTCTGAATAGTATAATATTATTTAAGTTCACTATTACAGTAATTCTATCTTTCCTACTATTATCGTAAAAGAGGTGTTTATATGTTTATAGTTACTAAACTCATTCACATTAAGTACGAATATGAAAATGAGCTACTTTATGGGCTTAAACAATATTATCCTTCCCCTGGAACGAACGGTTGTATTAACATAGAGTTTTCACATGTTCATCGTACAAATGATAAGGCAGAATATATGATTCGTATGTTATGGAAAACACAACAAGATTACCATACATGGCTTTCTCAAAGAGAAGGCAATGAAACTTTGAAGCACAAAATACAAGGCTATATTCTTTCTTCCAAATCAAATGCTACCTATGTGCATTAACCCTTCTCTTTTTATTCCTTACGAGGGGCAAAATGATAAAGTGAAACTTTAATCAGCCCTCATCAATCGGGCTGTTCACAAATAACAAGATAAGGACCCTCTTACTTTTCATACTGTAAGAGGGCTTCTCTTATGCATACACTTTCTTCTCTTGACAATACAAACGAATAACATGTTTATTTTGTTGAAATACATCATGCGTCAGACGAATAATAATAAAGTTTCTTTTTGTTTGATCATCATGAACAAAAATCTGTTCTCCCTCCTGAAAACGCCATGCACTTTCAAAAGTCGTAATATGATCCCCACTTACAGAAAAAAGTTCATATCGCATCTCTTGTACCCTCTCTCAACTTACATAATCATAATATCCTCATATTAAATTTATTATAACTTAATTCCTATAAAATTAGTAATTATTTCTATTTCGAAAGATTTTAACTTTGTATTTAAATATTTTTAGCGCTATAATGATAAACGAATTTTCATTGAAAGGAGTTTTACTTTGACTGCATATTTATTTCCAGTAAAAACAGCATTTATTTTATTCCCCTTTTTAGCAATGTTTCTTTTAATCCCTTTTTTAATATTTAATTATCGAAAATACGGTTATTTAAATAAATGGCGCTCATTTATTTTATACTCATTATTACTTTACTTATTAAATGCCTATTTTCTTGTTATTTTGCCGTTACCACAAACGTTTGATACTTGTAGCCTACAACCAGCTAATACACAACACATGCAACTCTCACCATTTTATTTCATACAAGAGATTAGTAGTCATACATCGGCAGTTTTAACGAAACCAGCTACTTATTTCTACTTATTAAAAGAGTCTGCGTTTTTACAAGTTGCATTTAATGTTCTATTAACTGTTCCATTCGGTATTTACTTACGTTATTATTTCCGACGTAGTTTCTTACAAACAATTTGCATTTCCTTTTTCCTTTCACTATTTTTCGAGCTAACACAAGTGACTGGATTATACGGTATATACAATTGTGCATACCGATTATTTGATATCGATGATTTGTTTTTAAATACATTAGGTGGCGTAATTGGTTTTATCATTGCACCAATATTTACGTACTTCCTTCCGAAGACAAACGAGTTAGATAGTCATATTGATTTGGAAACGAAACCAGTCGGATTCATTCGTCGCCTTATCGCGATGCAAATTGATTGGATTTTCTTATCTATCGTCGTACCTGTCGTTAAAAACAAAGGAAATTCTTTTTTCGTTTCTAATATGCAATCTTACACGAATATGTATGAACTCATTTTCATTACGTGTTCAATCCTTATTTATTTTATTCTTATTCCATACTTTACAAATGGAAAAACAATTGGGAAAGCATTGCTTCGCATTCATCTAAAAGGAAAATCAGATCGTATTACATTAAAAGAACTATTTATTCGCTACGGTATATTTTATTTTGCGTTAGGCGGAATCAATTATATTCTTTCTAGTAGCTCTATGTTAAATCATACAGAACCTTTAGTATTACTCGTTACATTGTTATTCCTATTTATCATTAACGGCCTATTCATTATTCATGTTTTACTGCATGTATTTAGCCGTGATAAACTACTATTTTATGAACATATTAGTCATACAAGAAATGCAATTACACTAAAAAAAGCTGACAAATAATTATTTGTCAGCTTTTTTATATACATAATGTGAAACTTTAATCAGTGGGGGTCTTACTGCCCGGCAAATAGCGGGATAAATAACTTTTCTGCATAAGGATTAAAAAACATTCCAAGTTCATCTAGAGATTTCCTCACCTGTAAAAACGAATGAAACTCTGGATATATATCTTGTAATTGCTCATATGATAATGTATGCATTTTCCCCCAATGCGGACGCCCTTCATACTTCAGAAAAATTTTTTCCACTTCGCCAAAGTAAGCAGCATATTTCATACCTTTATACATATGAACAGCAATATACGCTGAATCTCTTCCATAGGCTGGACTAAGCCATATATCATCACCTTTCACATAGCGGCATTCGATCGGGAAGTGCACCTTATACTTTTTCTTTTCAATAAGATTTGAGATTTCTTCTACCACCGTCCTCATATACTTTGAAGGAATGCTATACTCCATTTCATAAAATGGTACCGTACGTGATGTAGCAAATACTTCATAGCTCGGGCCAATTATTTTTGTGTTTGGTACAGCTTTAGCTGATAATCGACTCACTCCTTTACTTATAGAAGGAAACCATTTACACCCTTTAGATAGTAAAGAGAACATCCTATTTTCAAGTAACTCCACCTTTAGTTTATGCCATTTCAAATCACTGCCTTGATTCGTTGTTTCGTTCGTAAGTTTTACTTGTACTTCATCAGAATAAGGAAAAACGAAAAATTCAAAATGACGATGCTTCTTATATTCTTCTAGTTTGTTCATTACAGTGGATAATGACTGTTTTTCACTTTCATAAACGAGTGAATACGCTGGAATAACCTTCAATTTTATCTTTACAATGATACCTAACATTCCAAGTGACAACTGAAACGCTCTCCAATATTCTACGTTCTCAGCTTCCGAACAAACTATACTCTCACCATTAGATAGAACTGCCGTAATCTCTATAACTTGTGTTGATAAGCTCCCAAAGGTAATACCCGTTCCATGAGTCCCCGTACTAATCGCTCCTGCAATAGATTGCGAATCAATATCCCCTAAATTTTCTTGCGCATAGCCTTTTTCCTCAAGTAACTTCCCTAAATCATATAACTTTGTTCCTGCCCACACTTCAGCGACCATCTTCTCTTCATCAATATTCACAATGCCCTTCAATTCATCTAAAGAAACTAAAACTTCTTCGGTTTGCACAAGGGGTGTAAACGAGTGTCCTGAACCAACAACACGAATTTTCTTTCCCTTTTTTCGCACAAGCCCCACAACTTCTACTACATCTTGTATACTTTCTGGATACATCGTATAATGCGGCGTTCCTTCTACATTCCCTGTCCAATTTCTCCACTTTTTCCCCTTTATAGAAAGCATTGGCCATCCCCCCGATATGTTGAATACTCCCCAACAATCTCTCCTTTTTTAACACGATACAAAAAAGGAAAGCGCTCACATAATTCACCAGCCTTACTATGACGAAACAAAATGGACTCTCCTATATCCACTCGTTCCTCGCCGTTATAAAAAATTGGCGTTTGTACCTCGCCAGCACCTTCTAAAGCTAATAGTTTTGCACCCTTCGGTCTCCAAACTTCAGGCTCTTTATCTTTTCCAACTGCTCCTGAAGCAATATATCCACCACCTAGGCAAGTGTAAATAAACGGGACTGGTTTACGCACAACTGGTAAAGCAAATCCGACCGCTGGATGAAATTTCACCTCTTTATAATAATCAAACAGCTTCGGAGAATAAAAAGCAGAACCTATTGTAATCTCTGAAACTGAATTATCTTTCTCAGTTGTTTTTATGCTTCCTGTTCCGCCTCCATTTACAAACCTTAGCTCAATACCAAGTTTTTGTATTGCTTTTACAATATGTTCTCTTCTTTCTTTCACTTCTAGCACTGATTTCTGCTTTAAATACGAAATTACTTTACTTTTCAACCATTGATTCGGTATATGATCTCCCACCCCAGCAATTTGAGCTTCATAACCCATTACACCATCTAACATTAAATATGATGACCTTCTCACCTTTTCTACTACTTTCAACGCATCCTGCACATTTTTTACTGGGGATCTTTGTACACCAAAATGAAATTGAAAGAAACGACTACTCATATCAACATCCAAACAAACACGAAAACATCCTTTAGATTTCTCAGCAATGCTTTCTAAATACACAATATGCTCTTCACAATCCACCATACAAGTTATAATGAAACCTTTCTTTGTTAACAAACTAATTTCATACAAAGCTCTCTCATCATAAGCAGGATATCCAAGCAATAAATCATTAAATCCTTGTTCTATTAAAAATAAAATCTCTCTAGGTGAAAAGCACATAACACCTTGAAATCGATCATTTGCAGCTAAAATCTTTTGCATAATCGGAACAGAGCGTAACGATTTACTCGCTATACGAATCTTCTTATTTCCACTTAACTCTATAATCGATTGAATATTTCTATCTAAAGCCATTTCATCCAAAAATGCACACGGTAATGGAACTTCTTTAAAAATTCCTCGATCCACATTTTTCTCTCCTCTTTTCAATATGTCTTATACATATTGGAAAGAAAGTATGATTTTCCTGTTTGCAAATAAAAAAAGTTTCTTCTTTACGAAGAAACTTTTTGAAACTACTTCATAGAAATAGTCGCCTCTACTGGATAATGATCAGAGTAATCATTATACGTATATTTTTGGAACCACGATGTAACAGTCCATTGTGGAGATTTCGGCTGTAACACCTTATTCTCTATATACGATGGGTTCGCATGGTCTTTGCTTGCAATAATATAATCTAAATATTCGGCAGGACTATCAGGGAAATTATATTTTGCAATACTGTTTGTCGTTGCATCCCAAGTCGCTGTATGTCCAGTATAAGATGGTACAGAAGCGTTCAATGTTTTAAACATAGATGCATACTCTGAATCATTATTGTTCTCTGCATTTATCTTATTTACGTTCATATCACCACCAATTAACACATACTCATTATTTGGTATATTTTTATTTTTAATAAAATCTTGAATTTCTTTTAATTGGTTCGTACGTACAGATGCTGGTGAAGTTTTTCCGCACATACTATCTTCAGCCTGCAAATGCGTCCCAATCACGTGAACGAAACGATCATTTTTCTTAATTTTCGTGTATACAAATCCTTTATTCGATAAATTATCTGGCCCGCATCCTTTTGCAAATACATATTGAATCTTTTCAGCGATTGGCCATTTGCTCACAATCGCAACGCCACCATCTTCAGGAGTTGAAGATGAATAGTTTCCTAACGTTTTATCCCATTCACTTCCACTACTACGACCTAATACTGCTGTTTGATTTGGATATTCTTTCTTCAAATTCCCTAATAAACGATCTGAAGCGCTATTATCAAACACTTCATTTAATATAACTACATCTTGATTCTTTATATAATCTGCCGCCCCGATTAAATCAGCACGCTCAGTTTGTCCCCAGTTCGGATATAAGTTTGTTGATAGCATATATACATTATGCGTCATCACTTTTAATGTATCATTTTGATTTGTAGGCACTTCTGCTTGAGCTGACGTTCCGCTATATAAAGCTCCTAAACCAACACCTAAGCTAAGTACACCTTTTAGCAATTTACCTTTCACGTTTCATACCTCCATGTATTGTATAGTGATAAAAAGGCCAAATACTCTATTCTGAGATTTGACCTTTTTTAAATACTTAACGATTTCCGTACGTATCAAACCAAAGCTGAATATATCCAGCAGTAACACGTTGTGCATCCATTAAACGCTTACCTGTCATTGGTGTAACTTCAGCGCGCCATTTATCTGCATATTCTTGTGATACAGCAGCTCTCACGAACCAATCTTTCGTATTATCATTTACAATGCCAGCGTAATCTTGTTTCGCAACTACTGCCGCTCCATGAATCCAATCTTCTGGATTCGTACCTTTCCAGTTCCAATATCCATTTCCATCCGTTACTTTATAATTATCTTTTATCGTATCTACAAAGTTTTCATATTTAGAATGGAATCCTTGTGGATACGATAGATTCGTAAAGTTTGCCGCATGCATCGGTTGGTTTACATCCCCTAAATAATGAAGAGATAATCCTAAATAGAAGAACGCTTGTTTCATATCTTTATTTTTATAAGACTCACCAGCTAATTTAAAATATTTAGCTCCTGTTTCCTTTGCTTGCTTTGCATACGGAATATAAGTTTTCCCATTGTCAGGGTCATAGAAATGTGAAGCAAATGTGCTATTATCATAATAAGGATTTTCATAGTCAGCAGCATAAATACCGTTCTCTAACTCAGTACGCCATTCATTTAATAGTGCAACTCGATCTTGTTTTACAAGTGTTGTATTACGAGACATAATATCAATTGCACGGTTTACAATCCATAAATGAGAATTCACGCCTTCTTTATGTTTATCTTCAGCAGACCAGCGCGGAATAACTCCAAATCTCTGTGCCCCATCATTTTCATGAGCAAATGCAACACTTTGTAATGGAGCAACTAATGTAATAGCTGCTGCTAAAGCAAGTACTTTCTTTTTCATATAAAATCCTCCATTTTATAATTGAATTATTGTAAACATTTTGTTAGGATCCTATGATGTCGTCCGGTTAACCTATGACTAGAATATCCCACCTTTCACGAAATTTCTATCACTAAATTAAAATATGCAAATGTTCATATCATTATAACTTTATACACAGTGAATATAATGAATGAATACACTTTCATTTTAATAAACTATTATTAAGGCTTGTCTAAACTAATGTAAAAAAAAAGTAAAGCATCTGAATGCTTTACTCTTTTTTTCTATTCGATAATATACTTGGCAATTGTACATTAACTGCTAACTTATGAATAAATCCAAACACTAGTCCAATCCCAATAAATATGTATAAGATTGTAAATATCTTTCCGAAATCAGTTTGCGGACTAAAATTCCCATCACCGACAGTCGTCAACGTGACCACACTAAAATATAAAGCGTCAATAGGACGTAATCCTTCAACTGTACTATAAAAAATCGTACCCGATATTAAAGTCAAAATTGTTAATACAAATAATACTTGAAATTCTTTATCTTTCCACGCTCGTAAACAGGCTCTTAACATTCGCTTTAAAGTTAACAAAAATGAAAGCATTAGATTCTCCCTTCCAAACAAAAATACATTGAGTCAAAGGAAAGTCTATCACCTTTCAGTATAGAAAAAAAGTAGCCCTCTTCTATTTCTAGAAAAGGGCTACTTTATTCGATTCTATCTTATTTAGGTGAAACAAGAATTTTCACTTGTGTTTTATCTTTTACAAGTGCTTCAAATCCTTCTTCAACAACTTGATCGACTGTAATTTTTTTCGTAATTAATTTCTCTGCTTGAATTTGACCAGAGCTAATTAATTTAATAACGGCTGGGAAGATGTGACGGTATCCTAAAATACCAATAACTTCTTTTTCTTTTAATACTAAATTATTTGGAGTAATTGTTGCGTCTTTTTCCCATACACTAACAATTACAGTTTGTCCTTCGAAGCTTGTACTTTCAATCGCTTGACGTAGTACAACTTCAACACCTGTTACTTCAAAGCTAACATTTACCCCTAAACCATTTGTTAAGTTACGAATTTCAGCTAACACATCTTGAGTTGCTGGATTTAATACATAATCCGCACCTGCTAATTTCGCTAACTCTTGACGTTCTTTAGAAAGTTCAACTGCAATAACAGGAGTTGCTCCTGCTGCTTTAGCTGCTTGGATAACAAGAAGTCCAATTGGACCGCAACCAAATACCGCTACAGCTTCCCCTTCTTTTAATTTACTTTGACGTACTGCATGAACCGCTACTGCTGCTGGTTCTACAAGCGCACCTTGTTCATACGTCATTTCATCTGGAATGTGATGAACCATATCTTCTGGTACTACTGTATATTCAGAGAAACCGCCGCCTTCTCCGCCAAGACCGTGGAAAACAAGTTGTTCACAAACATTGTAATGTCCATGTTTACAAGCTTCACATTTACCACAAGAATAAATTGGCTCTACAACAACGCGGTCTCCCACTTTATGAGATGTAACTCCTTCACCAATCTCTATTACCTCACCACTAAACTCATGACCTAAAATAACAGGTGCTTTCACATGTGTTAATGGATGTTCTTCTGTTGGAATAAAAATAGGCCCTGCTAAATATTCATGCAAGTCTGTCCCACAAATACCACACCATTTAACTTTGATTTTCACTGTTCCTGGTTTTACTGTTGGTTCTGGTACTTCTTCTACTCGTACATCACGTTGATTATGCCAAAGTAGTGCTTTCATTTTATACATCCCTCTCTATGTATATACTTAACCTGGTGAAGTTTACAATTCTATTATAATACTTCTATCCATATATTTCAAAAAAACAATCACATCCCCACTAATTTTTTACAAATAACGTTCAATATTTTGTCACTTTGTACTTTTTTCCACATCTGTTAATTCAATTTCATTGCAGGTGAAATTAGCATTGTGCCATAATAGCATAGGAGAGGTGAATATCGCTTGAAATATTTTATTTACTTTATCGTTATCGTGGCATTTTTAGATACATTTTCACAATTACCTATTATGAGTACTTTCGCTCAAAGCCTTGGAGGAACTCCTCTTATTATCGGGCTAGTTGTCGGTATGTACTCATTTGCTAATATGATCGGTAATATTATTGCTGGAGCCGCTGTCGATAAATTTGGTGCAAAAAAAATCCTTTATATAAGCATGGGAATTACGAGTTTCATAGTCTTGTTATACACCGTTGTTCAAAGTGGTGAACAACTATTAGTTGTGCGCTTTATGCATGGATTTAGTGATGGCTTTTTAATTCCTGCTGCCTTTACATTTTTATCAAAACAAACAAATGCAAAAAGACAAGGAAAAGCAATGGCTCTATCTGGTGCTGCTGTTGGAACAGCCGCAATCGTAGGACCTGCTTTCAGCGGTATTATGAAAGCAACAGCTGGCGTAGAGTGGGTCTTCATTACTATTTCTATTTTAATGGCTCTTGGTACGATCGTATCTCTATTCTTCTTACCAAATAACGTATCAAGAAAAGATACATCAAGAACGCAAATGATGAACAAAGAAGATATGGTTGAACTTTTAAAATCAGAACCGTTATTACAAGCATATATTGGTGCTTTCACATTAATGTTTTCACAAGGAATTGTCACTTATATGTTACCAGTAAAAGTTGAGGCATTAGCGCTTAAAGCATCTACAACAGGCATGATGTTAAGTGTATTTGGTATAACTGCTATCCTCTTCTTCTTGCTTCCAACAAATCGTATTTATGATCGATTTAATCGTTCGAAACTAATGCTAATCGGAATTGCAGTTATGGCATTCGCATTATCTTTACTCGGATTATTTGCTACAAAAGGTATGCTCTTTATCGTAATGATGATTTATGGAATTGGATTCGCAATCCTCTTTCCGTCTATTAACGCTTTACTTGTTGAAAATACTACAGACGATAATCGCGGAAAGGCATTCGGATTATTTTATGCCTTCTTCTCATTAGGAGTTGTTGCTGGCTCCTTTACAGTCGGCGCAATTGGAGCATCACCTAGCATCAGCTTCATTATCGGGACAGCATTTTTATTAACATTTGCTGGGATGATTTATGTAAGAAGCAAAGTAAAAAAGACAATGATGGGATAATCCATCGTTGTCTTTTTTAAAATGCATATTTATATAATCCATAATACAATGGAAGCGTTGGAATAATGCCAATTAATTTAAATATAAAAGGTAATGGCTCATCTCGCTCTTCATATAAACGAAAAACAAAAACTGCAGTTAAAGTCCAAATGATGCTAAACAAGAAGATACATTTCCAAACAATTGAGGTTAATATTTGTATATCAAATACAAAACCAAAGACCCCTATCGAATAGAACTCTTTTTGCCCAATATATTACTTTTGTGTATAACCAAATAACAATGTAAATAAATTGAGCCGTAAAGGCAATAATAGATCTCTTCTTTTAAACAGAAAGTTTATAAATACTGACGATACTTCGACAATTTCCTCGGAAATATTTCCTTTCCCCACATAATTTGATACACTACACATGAATAAACACTTGTATTACATAAAGTGAAACTTTAATCAGTGGGGGTTTTGTTCCTCCCCACTGATTATTAGTTGAACCAATCGGGCTTTTACGGGCAGTTGATCTCCCAACTAACTTCTTTACTTCCACTGAATTTTGAGGTGGGGATCTTACTGACCGTTAATGCGGGATAAACTAAAATAATAACTTACTGTACAAATTAAAAAGCACACTCTTCATATGAAGAATGTGCTTTTATGTTATTAACGTTTAATCCAAACAGCGCCTGCCGATTTATCTTCTGCCTGTCCAACAACTTGGAATTTAAGTCCAAGGTTTGGAACTTTTCTTCCTGCGTCTGCAATTTGCTTGTTACTATATACTTTTGAATCATCAAAAGTTGTAACACCTTGTAATCCAGAATAGTTAAACTGACCACGTGTTAATGAATTTACACTCCATGCTGGTGTTTTATCAAATGAAAATGCTGCATCTGCAATTTGCATGCCTGTATTACCGTATGCTGGTTTTCCGTTTAAATTACCAACTAGCGCTTCTGGATGAGAATCTACAACACCAAGGAATCCTTCACCTGGATGCACCCCAACCCAGTTATCTTTGAAACTATCATCTGCATACCAAACGACAAGACCTGTATTATACACTGGACCTTTTCCTGCTTTTAAACCATTATCTGATCCCGCATAATTTCTCCACTCTAAGTAGTAATAATGAGCTTTCTTCTCTGTCCCATCAGAAACAACAAAACCATTTAAATTCATTTTAGACTGTCCTTCTGCATCATCAGAAAATACAACTTGTCCATCAACAGTTACATTTACATTGTCCATCGCAAAACCTTTATATGTTACAGCCGGATCTGTAATATAGTCGAATTGTAGTTTCACTTTTTTGCCTTTAAATTGACTTAAATCATATGATTTATCAATCCATTTCCCATCTGTTGTATCTTTATCTCCTTGGACTACTTTTTCCCCAAGTCTATCAATTAATGTTTTCGTTCCATCTTCTGTTACTGCATGTACTTCGACGAAATCGCACTCTGCTTCTAACTCATAATTTGCTTTATAATCGAATTTTGCATTTGTTCCCTTTGTTAAATCAAAGAATGGTGTCTCTAACGTTGTATGCATATCATCGCCTCTTGTACTATAATATGCATGCTTTCCAAACTCCGGTTTAATCGTTTCAACACTTTTACCTGGTAAGTTAACACGTACAACGCCTGGACGATTTGATTTCGTAACACTTTGATCAATATAGGTAGGAACTCCCACACCACTCTTAATTTTATCGTAATCTACTTCTAATATTTTTGCCCAGTTGCCACCCATATTCTTTTGTAAGAAGTCTTTATTTTGTGGTGAAAAACTAGTCGGCTCTGTTCCTGCGATTTTCCCTGTCCAACTACCTCCACTCATTAATGACCAAGCTTCGACTGGTGAACCATTTCCAGTATATTTCGTGTCATATTCATCTGGTAATCCAAGATCATGTCCAAATTCATGTGCAAACACACCTACAGCTCCATCTTCTGGTTCAATTGTGTAATCATGTGCTGCTACTTTACCACCAAAGTAATCTACCTTTGATTTCGTACCTTCAATCGCTACTGGATCTACTGCTAATTTTGAACGATGTGACCAGATCGCATCATCACCTAATTTACCGCCACCAGCTTCTTGACCAACACCAGCATGGATTACCATTAAATGATCAATTACACCGTCAGGTTCATTTTGATTCCCGTCCCCGTTTGTATCATATCTATCAAATTGATCAAACTGAGATAAATCTAGTCCTTTCTCAGCAGCTGCATGCAAAGCTTCTTTCACTAAATCACGTGCACCCTTTGGACCTTTATTATCGTGACCACTGCTACCATCAGCTCCATAATCAGATGCTTTTCCTGGAACAGTTAGCCACTCCGTTACATATCCATCTGTCGTATAACTACCACCAGACTGCTCTTCATAGTATTGTTTAAACGTTTTTACTTTTGAACCATCAAATAAAGTATACGGCTCATTACCGAACAACATCTTTTGATAATGTTCTCTACTAAAGTCTTTCGAATACATATAACCTGGTGTTTGATCAATATTATTATGTTTATAATCACTAAATTCAACGAGTAACACTAATACTTTATCCGATCGAACAGATCCCTTATATGGAGCTTGCTTTGCTTTTGAAGTTGGAACTTGCCCATTCAATTGCTTTTTATTTGGTTCTGGCTTTTGCTCAAGGCTAACATTTTTTTCAGCCTTTTTTACATTTTCCTTTTCTTCCATCTTTTTCTCTTTTACTTTTTTTGTGAAATCAGATGTTTCTTGTGAGTGAGCATCTGGAAGAATTTCTTTATTCGCCTGATCTCCTTGTTTCTTTTCAATATATTGCTCAACAGCTTTTTTCGTCTCTTCTTTAGAAGATGCTGGATTAATTGTTCCTCTTTCTTTCAGAGCTTCCGCTAAACGATCTTCTTGAATTAAATTGTAATCAATTGGTGTTGTAGATACACTATCTTTCTCTTTTGCTACCGTTTCTGCATATGCTAACGGAGCACTCATTACAGATGTACATCCGATAATTGCCGCAATTGCTAATGATGACAACACTTTAAATGGTGCTTTTCTTCTCATTCCATTTCTCCCCTTTATAAAACTTAAAATTCAGATAAATCGGTGCATTTTTGTCCAAATCTCTGTTTACTACCCTCCCTATATAAAAAGACATAATTCTATAAACATTAAGCTTTTTGTTATAGAATCATGCCCTCCAGTTTTCTGGTCAGACCCTCTATCTTTTTATCCCTTGGTTCAATTAATAATCAGTGGGGGGATGAACAAAGCCCCCACTGATTAAAGTTTCACTTTATGTCGAAATATTAAAAATAAAGAGTTATGTGATATATATTAAATATCTTATATAACAAATTTAAAAGACAATATGCAAAATTGCATGAAAATTCTTTTAAATAAAAAAGAATCCTAGTCAATTAAACTAGGATTCTTGCTTTTCTATTATTTCTCTTGTGTTTTTTCCCAATCAGCTAAGAATTTCTCAATTCCTTGATCTGTTAATGGGTGCTTCACTAATGAAGCAATTACGTTTGCTGGGATTGTTGCAATATGTGCACCGTTTAATGCTGCGTCAGTTACGTGAACGCTGTGACGTACAGATGCTGCGATGATTTCTGTTTCGATACCATGAATTGCAAAGATTTCTGCGATTTGACGAATTAAATCCATACCGTTATGACCGATATCATCTAAACGACCTAAGAATGGTGAAACGTACGTTGCACCAGCACGAGCAGCAAGTAATGCTTGAACTGCTGAGAATACTAATGTAACGTTTGTACGAATTCCTAAATCAGAGAACGCTTTTACTGCTTTTAAACCTTCTGTTGTCATTGGAACTTTTACAACAACGTTTGGAGCAATCTTCGCTAATTCTTTTCCTTCTTCAATCATTTTATCAGCTTCTAAGCTAATTACTTCTGCACTTACAGGTCCTTCTACAACGTTGCAAATTTCACGAATGCGCTCGTGGAAATCTACGCCTTCTTTTGCTACAAGTGATGGATTTGTCGTTACTCCAGCTAATACGCCTAATTCATTTGCCTCTTTAATTTCGTTAATGTTTGCTGTATCAATAAAGAATTTCATTTGTTGTTCTTCCTTCCTAATTTTCATTTTATATTTATTTATTTTTCTTAATAAGCTCTAATTCAATCGGAATAGATTTGTCCACTTTTTTACCTTGTGTTATCTCTTTTGCTGTTTGCATCGCCTTCTCTCCGATTAATTCTGGTTTTTGAGCGACTGTTGCAGCCATACGCCCATCGTTAACCGCTTTCACAGCATCTTCTGTTGCATCAAATCCAACAACTACTACATCTGTTTTTCCAGCAGACTTCAATGCTTCAAGTGCACCTAATGCCATCTCGTCGTTATGAGCAAACACGGCTTTAATATCGCTATTTGCTTGCAAAATGTTTTCCATAACAGATAATCCTTTCGCTCTATCAAAATCAGCCGCTTGTTTGGCAACTACTTTTAAAGACTTATCGGCTACGTTATGGAATCCTTTCCCACGTTCACGAGCAGCAGACGATCCAGGGATTCCTTCTAACTCAGCAACGTTTGCTCCTTCGCCGACTAATTCACGAATGTAATCACTAGCCATTTGACCACCTTCGATATTATTAGATGCAATGTGAGAAACAACCTTACCTGAATTCGCAACGCGGTCTACTGTAATAACAGGAACATTTGCTGCGTTTGCTGCACTTACTGCTGAAGCAACAGCATCTGAATCGGTCGGATTAATAACAACTACATCGACACCCTTTTGAATTAAATCTTCAACATCGTTCGTTTGCTTTGCTGCATCATTTTGCGCATCAACAGCAATCAATTCGATGCCACTATCTTTCGCTTTCTTTTCTGCCCCCTTTTTCAAAGTTACAAAGAAGGGATTATTTAAAGTTGAAACAGAGAATCCAACTTTAATAGTTTTATTTCGACCTTTATCGCTAGAATCCTTTGCCCATTCTGGCGGTTCCATTGAACAACCAGCAGTAATGACCATAATACATGCAACGAGTATAAGTAACCATTTCTTCATGAACTGTCCCTCCATTACGCTTCTTTTCTACGATCAATTAATACAGCTAATAAGATTACAAGTCCTTTTACAACTTGTTGGAAGAAAGAAGATACACCTAATAAATTTAAACCGTTATTTAGTACACCGATAATAAGTACACCGATGAATGTACCAACAATCCATCCTCTTCCCCCAGAAAGACTTGTTCCACCTAATACAACTGCTGCAATTGCATCTAATTCATAAGAAGTACCTGCAGTCGGCTGTGCAGAATCTAATCGTGATGTTAAGACAATACCTGCAAGCGCTGCCAAAATTCCGGAAAGACCGTAAATCATTACTTTAATTCTCGTAACATTAATACCTGATAGTGCTGCTGCTTCTTCATTTCCACCAATTGCAAATGTACGGCGACCAAATGTCGTTTTCTTCAAAATGAAGTACAGTACTGCGAAAGCGATCATCATTGTAACAGCGGGTACCGGAATACCAAGAAAATAACCGCGGCCAAACATTTGGAACATTAAATGATCACCAAGACCAGTGATCGGACGTCCGTCCATATAAACAAGCGTCAACCCACGAAAAATAGTCATTGTTGCTAAAGTTGCAATAAATGGAGCTACTTTTCCTTTCGCAATGATGATACCGTTTACAATTCCCATTACAAGACCTGCTAATAGTCCAACTACCATTGCAAGGAACGGATCCATGCCACTTGCCATCATTCCAGCAACAAGTGCACTTGATAATGCTAAAATAGAACCTACCGATAAGTCAATACCCCCTGTTAAAATTACGAAGGTCATTCCAAATGCAATAAGCGCATTAATCGATACTTGACGCAGTATATTAAATAAATTTGGAATTTCAATGAACGCTGGATTTAAAGCTGTAATTACGACGATAATTAATACTAAACCGATTAAAGAACCGAGTTGTTGTAATACATTCCCCTTCTTAGCCATCCTTACTCTCCCCCTGTAGCTAGTGCCATAATAGACTCTTGTGATGCCTCATCTTTCCCTAAAATTCCGCCGACTTTTCCTTCATGAATAACAAGAACTCGATCACTCATCCCTAAAACTTCCGGAAGCTCAGATGATACCATAATAACGGCATCGCCTTGCTCTGTAAGCTTATTCATAATAGAGTAAATTTCTTTTTTCGCTCCAACATCGACACCTCTTGTTGGCTCATCTAAAATGAGTAATTGCGGATGAATGCCTAGCCATTTTGCGATTACAATCTTTTGCTGATTTCCACCAGAAAGAGATTTCACTGCCTGCTCTCCGCTAGATGCTTTCACATTAAGAAGCTTCATCATATCCTCTGTAAACTGTTGTTCTAGCTCATTGCTTAGAACACTTCCCTTTGAAAGATTTTCTAAATTCGGTAAAGCTAAATTTTCTCGAATTGAAAAATCTAACACTAATCCTTCAGACTTTCTATCTTCTGTAATGAAAGCAATTCTTTGTCTAATTGCATCTATTGGACTATCAATCTTTACTTCTTGTCTATTTATAAAAATTTGTCCAGAGTCTAAAGGTTCATAACCAAATATCGCTTTCATAATATCAGTGCGACCAGCCCCCATCAAACCAGCTACACCAAGGATTTCACCTTTCCTCACTTGAAACGAAACATTTTCAAATTTCCCTTTCTTCGTTCCATTACGCATTTCAAAAATGACATCACCAATTTGACTATTTCGCTCTGGGTAACGTTCACCAATGCTGCGCCCCACCATCATACTCACTACTTCATCAAATGATGTTTCTGGAATTAATCTCTTTCCTACGTATTCTCCATCACGCAAAATCGTAATAGCATCACATATTGAGAAAATCTCTTCCATACGATGCGAAATGTACACGAATGAAACACCTTCTTTACGTAACTTATTGATTACTGTAAAGAGCGTTTCGATTTCACGATCCGTCAGTGCCGCAGTAGGTTCATCCATAATAATAACGCTCGCGTTTGTCATTAATGCTTTCGCAATTTCGATAATTTGCTGTTGTCCAACCGATAATTCCTCTGCTAACATAGCGCCTCTTACATGCAGCCCTAGCTCTGCTAGTTGCTGCTGCGCAATCGCGTTCATTTGTCGAGTGCGTAAAATACCTGTTTTCCCATACATTAACTCTTTACCGAGAAACATATTTTCAGCTACTGTTAAATTCGGCAATATGTTTAGTTCTTGATGTATAAATGCGATGCCGTACTCTTCAGCTTCTTTCGCATTTTTAAAGGTGCGCTCTTGCCCATCAATCTTGATTGTCCCACCATCTTTTTTGTATACACCTGTTAAAATCTTCATGAGCGTTGATTTACCCGCTCCATTTTCCCCCATCAATGCATGGACTTCTCCTGTTTCAATCATAAACTGTGCATTCTTCAAAACAGGATTGCCATTGAACGCCTTTGAAATGTTTTTCATTTCAATATGCATTCCCATCACTTCCCTTTATTAAAAAATCACGCCTGCATGTAAAATTACATTTGCATAAGGCGTAGCCTCGCCTGTACGAATAATTGCCTTCGCTTTCTTTGTATGCTCTTTAAATTGTTCATGAGATACATACTCAAATGCTGGCTCTATTAATTTCCGTTCGATCTCTTTATTTACTTCCGCATTATTTATAATGACTTCTTCTGCTAACGTCACTTTTTCGATTGCCATATCATCAGCTACAACTTGTAACACCTCTAAAAAACTCGGTTTTCCAATCTCAACAGCTAAATCAATTCGTTTTACTCCGTCAGGAATTGGTAAACCGCAATCAGCAATTACAACCGTATCTGTATGCCCAAGTGAAGCAAGGACTGCCGCGATTTCACTGTTTAATACACCATGCTTTTTCATCCAACAATCACCTGCACTTCACGTACTCGATCTCTCGTTGGCATACCGCCCTGTGCCCCAAGTTTCGTTACAGAAAGACCACCGGCAATATTCGCGAAACGAATTGCTTTTTGAAGTGTCTCTCCTTCAGAAAGTGCAACTGCTAACGCACCATTAAATGTATCACCAGCTCCAGTTGTATCCACTACATCAACAGCAATGCTAGGAACATGTACAATCTCTGTTCCATTATGGAAACGAACACCGTTAGAACCTTCTGTCATCAATAATTTATTTGGATACTTCGCCAATAAATCTTCAATTGGTGATGTAAAATCATCTAATACGATGCGGCACTCATGTTCATTTGGCGTAATATAAGTTGCTTTTTCTAAAATTTCTTCTGATAAAACTTGTGCTGGCGCTGGATTCAACATAACAGGAATATTATGTTCCTCACAAATAGCCAATACATATTTTACTGTTTCAAGTGGAATTTCTAGTTGAAGAACAACCATATCCGCTTTTACAAGAAGGTCTTTGGAGCGATCTACAACTGACTTATTTACAAGAGCATTTGCCCCTTGTACGACAACAATACTGTTATCTTCTTCTGCTAAAACGATATGAGCAATTCCTGTCGTTCTATCTGTAACCGGTACCACATAATCGATAAAAATGCGTTCGTTCTCTAAATTTTTTCTAACTACTGTTCCATAATCATCATTTCCTACCGCTCCAACCATTGCTACATTTGCTCCTAACCTAGCTGCAGCAACTGCTTGGTTTGCCCCTTTCCCTCCTGGGATTGTATGAAACGCTTCACCAATTACTGTTTCTCCTGCTTTCGGCCGTTTTTTTGAAACAGCCACTAAGTCCATTGAAATGCTTCCTACTACTGCAATATTTGGCATCTGTTTCATCTCCTTACTTCGTTGTATTTCGTTCTATAATTTCAATTGGCAAACGATAGTGTTTCTCTTCTAATGTATTTCCTTCCATTTGCTCTAACAACAACTCTGTTGCAATTTTCCCCATTTCATATATCGGTTGTGCAACTGTTGTAATAGATGGATACATCATTTCCGTTAAAGAAATGCCATCAAATCCGATAATTTGTAAATCATCTGGAATGGCAATCCCCTTTTGAAGTGCAGCCTTTACAATACCAATCGCAATTAAATCATTCCCAGCAACAATACCATCAATATGCGGGTATTCTTCTAATAATTCCATCGCTACACGCTCACTATTTGCTGGCTCAAACGTACTCTCCGCAATCATATACGAAAGATTATTTTGCGTAATAACGTCTACAAAACCTTCAAAACGTTCATTTGCAGTACTCACATCACGTGGTCCGCGAATATGTGCAATATGTTTACATCCTTTATCTAGTAACAACTTTGTCGCAGCCTGACTTCCTGCATAGTTATCTGCATATACAGTAGGAATACGCTCATTAAACATACGGTCAATCGCAACAACCGGAACAGATAAATTCATGTAATTAACACTATTTTGTGGATTCGTTGCTACAATAAATCCATCTACATTATTTTGTCTAAGTACATCAATGTATTGTTTCTCTTTTTCTAAACTTTCATCAGAGTTACAAAGAACAACTGTGTAACCTTGTTTATGTGCTACATCTTCTACGGCACGTGCAACTTCTGGAAAGAACGGATTCACGATATTCGGAACAACTAAGCCAATTAAACGAGACTTTTTATTATACAGTGAACGCGCTACTGTACTAGGCTTATAATCTAACATCTCTATTGCACGCTCTACCTTTTTTAATGTATCTTCATGAACATATCCATTTTTATTTAGAACTCTGGAAACGGTCGCAACAGATACTCCCGCTAATTTCGCAACGTCTTTAATCGTACTCATTCTCTTTTCTCCTCATTTAATGTAACCGTTTACAGAAAATAATATAACGTATTTCTAAAAATACGTCAATCATTTCTCACTAAAAAGCTTTTAAGGTTATACTCAAAAAAGCACCGCCATAAGGCGATGCTTCTTCATTACGAGTATGATACAGTTTTTTCTTTTTCTTCAACAGCAGGCTCTTCAGCATCTTTTTTACGATCTGATAGTTTAATTTTTTGTAAGAAAATCGTAAAGATGGCACCTACTACGATAAATACTAATCCTGTTAAGAATACAGTATGAAGCGAGTCTACTAAAGAGTTTTTCAAAATAGGTACAATGCTGTTAGCAAACGCTTCTGGCATTTGTTTTAATGCCTCTGGGCTAAATAGCATCGAATATAAACCTTGTGGATCTGTGTGAATCATATCTTTAAATTTCGTTACCATTTGTCCCGCTTCTTTCGGGAATGTATCTAATACAGGTACTAATTTATTTGTTAACGTTGTACCTGAAGTGTTATTCATAATTGATCCTAAAATTGTAATACCAAATGTTCCACCAATTTGACGGAAGAACTGACTTGATGACGTTACGACACCAAGGTCTTTTTTCGGGAAGCTTTCTTGTAACGCTAATGTTAATGTCGGCATTACAAGACCCATTCCTAAACCGATAACCATCATATAAGAAGTAGCTGTAAGCTTCGTTGTGTGCATATCCATCGTTGTTAATAACCAGAAACCACCGGCCATAATAAGCATACCTGCGATAATTTGTGGTTTTACACCAACTTTTAATACAAGTTGCCCACCGATAATACTCATTACAATCATTGTAATCATCATTGGAGTCATAATTGTTCCTGATTCAGCAGCACTTACTCCTACAATACCTTGCATGAAGAATGGTACGAACATAATCGCGCCGAACATTCCAATACTCATAAAGAATCCAATCGCATTCAGTATTGTAAATGTGCGATTTTTAAAGAAATGCATTGGTAAAATCGGCTCTTCAGCTTTCGTTTCAACAATAACAAAGCTAACGATACCAATTACAGCTAGTGCGAATAAACCGATAATTTGCCAAGAATCCCATGCATAATCTTTTCCGCCAAACGTTAGCGCAAGTAATAAACTTACAACACCTAGAATCATCGTAAAGATTCCAGCGATATCAATTTTAATTGGTCCTGTTTGTTTATGTGATTTTAATCCCATTGCAATAAAGATTGTTGCTAAAATACCAACCGGTAAGTTAATGTAGAATACCCATCTCCAGTTCACTGCATCTACAATCCAACCACCAACTTGCGGTCCAATTACAGAAGCAAGACCGTATAACGCACCAAAAATACCTTGCCATTTCGCACGTTCTTTTCCCGTGAACATATCTCCAATAATAATCATAGCCATTGGCATCATAATACCGCCACCAAGACCTTGAATACCACGGAAAATAATTAATTCTGTCATACCATTCGCCATACCACATAACGCCGAACCAATCATGAAAATAACTAGCCCTGTTATATATACGTTACGACGACCAAGTAAATCCGCTAATTTACCTGCAATTGGTACAACTGTCGTTGATGTTAACATATAAGCTGTCGTTAACCATGTCATTAAACTTAATCCGCCTAGGTCACCGACGATACGTGGCATTGCTGTACCAACAATTGTTCCATCTAATGCAGCAAATAGCATCGCGATTACTAAACCGATTAACAACAACTTTCTATTTTGATTTTCTTGTTGCTCCATGTAATCTCCTCAATTCCTCTTAGTTATTCTCTTTTTTCTCTTGTGTCCCGCAAATAATGGTTTCTAACTTCTCAAAGAGACGTAATAAATCTTCTCTTTCTTGCAACTCTAAATGTGAAAAGTATTTTGCAATATGCTCGTTGCGAGCTGTCATTGCCTCTTCTACTCTAGCTTTCCCCTTTTTCGTTAACTCGATGATGACAACGCGACGGTCATCTTTGTCGTGATAGCGTTCTACAAGTTCTTGATCGATTAGCCGATCAATCATCACTGTAATCGCGCTAGGCTTCACATACATCTTTTTTGCTAATGTTGTCGCTCTTGAAGCCCCATAATGATCTAAAATCTTTAAAATATAAAACTGCGGTGGTGTAAGTCCTGTTGCTTGCATTTGTTCTAATAACTCCGTCTGCATTTTCTTTCCAATCGAAAAGGCAAGAGCTTGAATTTTATCGATATGCGTCATATCATTTGGCATGTTATCCACCTCTTATTTAAACAATAAAATATTTAACGTATTTAAATATTAATCCCACGAACAAAATCCGTCAATACTTTTATTCATAAAAACGTTTACATTTTTGTCACAAAGTTGTATAATTTTCGACGAAGTTAATATTGACAGTCACGGAGAAACGGAGTACACGGCTATGAATCATAAAAAAGGAAACTTTTTTATATTTCATGGCCTTTTTATATTCTCTGTCTTAAAACGCTTCGAATTAATTAGGGGAGGATTTTCATTTTATGTTTTTCACACAATTATTTAAACCTGCGCCCCACGCGGAACGCTTACCAGCTGATCGCGTTGATAGCGAATACCGTAAATTACGTTTACAAGTATTCTT
This sequence comes from Bacillus cereus group sp. MYBK108-1, assembly GCF_051917185.1. Taxonomy (NCBI): domain Bacteria; kingdom Bacillati; phylum Bacillota; class Bacilli; order Caryophanales; family Bacillaceae; genus Bacillus; species Bacillus cereus group sp. MYBK108-1. Next base: position 138,544 of record NZ_JBQAHZ010000008.1, on the reverse strand, counting down.
AGGTATCTTCATCGGTTATGCAGGTTACTACTTTGTTCGAAAAAACTTTTCACTAGCAATGCCATACTTAATCGAACAAGGCTTTAGTAAAGGGGAACTTGGGGTTATCCTTTCAGCAGTATCTATCGCTTACGGATTAAGTAAATTCTTGATGGGTATCGTATCCGATCGTTGTAATCCTCGCTACTTTTTAGCAGCTGGGCTATTTTTATCAGGTATCATTAATATTATTTTCGGCTCATTTTCTTTCATTACAACGAGCATTATACTTATGTTTGTACTTCAGTTTTTAAATGGATGGGTACAAGGTATGGGATGGCCTCCTTGTGGTCGTACGATGGTTCACTGGTTCTCTATTAGCGAACGTGGTACAAAAATGTCTATTTGGAACGTCGCTCATAATGTCGGCGGCGCGCTTATGCCTTCTCTTGTAACATTAGGCTTATACTTCTTTGCAAATGACTGGAAAAGTATTTTTTACTTCCCAGGTATTCTTTCAATTTTAGTTGGTATTTATGTATTAATTACGATGAAAGATACGCCTCAATCTTGTGGACTACCTTCTATTGAAGAGCATACTGGAGAATATCCACCAGATGAGAAAATAAAAGATCGCGAACGCGAACTTTCGGCAAAAGAAATTTTATTTAAATACGTACTAAACAATAAGTTTTTATGGTACATCGCTATTGCGAACGTTTTCGTATATTTCGTACGTTACGGCGTTGTAGACTGGGCTCCTACTTATTTAGTAGAAGAAAAAAGCTTTACTCATAGTAGCTCACGTACTGCTTACGCTCTATATGAATGGGCTGGTATTCCAGGTACACTTCTTTGCGGATGGATGAGTGATAAACTATTTAAAGGACGTCGTGCACCTGCTGGTATTTTATTTATGGTTGGTGTATTTATCGCAGTTCTTGTTTACTGGTTAAACCCTCCTGGTAATCCAATGGTTGATAGTATCGCACTTGTCGCAATTGGATTTTTAATTTACGGACCGGTTATGTTAATTGGTCTACACGCTCTAGATTTAGCACCAAAGAAAGCTGCTGGAACTGCAGCAGGCTTAACTGGATTCTTCGGTTACTTAGGCGGAGCTGCTTTCGCTAGTGCCGCTATGGGCTTTATCGTAGATGCATTCGGATGGGATGGCGGATTTATCTTATTACTTGCATCTTGCATACTTGCAATGTTCTTCCTTGCTCTTACTTTAAATACAGGGTCAGTAAAATCAAAACAAGCTTAAATAATATATAACAAGCATAAAAATAGCTCTTAGCATTTACATACATGCTAAGAGCTATTTTTTATTTTCATTGCTGTTCCTACTAATGATAACAACCCATTCCTTCCCTACTATAAGATTAAAAGATTTGATGAAACACCTTTATTAAAACGGCTAACGTAACAGATGCAGCAAATCCCCCTAAACAAATAAGACTGACACCTTGGCTATATGACAAATTTTGAAATGATTTCATTACTTCCATCCTCCCTATCTCCCCTTTGATACTTTTATTTTACCAATGGGAAAAATTTCATAACATCGATTTCTCTAACAACTAACTTACAAATTTGTAAGTTAACATCTTTTCAACTTATATATCTAGTATTTCCACAAATAAGAGTCATTTATACATAAAAAAAGACCTCAGTTATACTAAGGTCTTCGTTACATTCTATTTCATTTTACAATCATCACTGGACATTTCACACGCTTTGCTATTTTATGACTTACACTTCCCAGCACCATTTCTTGCAGTGTATTGAGCCCTCTACTTCCAGCAATGACAAGATCTATATCTCCTGTATTCACATATTGAACAATTGTATCTCCAGGATCACCATGTAATATCGTAATTGTATAAGAAATGTTCTCTTTCTTTAATAAACCTTCAATCTCTTTTAATTTATCTTTTCGACTAGCTGATATTGTTTCTAAATCTGTTTGACCTTGTATAATATCTGATTTTGCCGTTCTATTATCTACTACGTACACAACTTCAACATTTGTTTCTTCGCTACATTTTGCAATATATGTTGCATGTTCCGCTGCTCGAAGTGCATGTTCAGAACCGTCACATGCTAATATAATTTGTTTGTACATATGCTGAATCCCCTTTTCGTTATCCTACTCGTATTATATAATAAAGCCCCCTAAAAAGGAGGCTTTTAACTAGCAATTCTTTTATTATAAGTAGCTAAATTTGCAACAAGTTTTGAGCTACGTTCATTTAATCCTGTTATACTTACTTTCACGCCACTTTGTTCATATTTCATAATAACTTTATCAATTGATGCCACTGCCGAATCATCCCATACGTGCGCATGAGTAAAGTTCATTTCGATTTCTTTTACATCTTCATTAAATGAAAAATTAGTTATGAAATCGGCTGTAGATGCAAAGAAAAGTTGACCGTGAATTTCGTATATTTTCTTATTTTCAATATATAAATGTTTCACGTGAATCTTTGCCATATTGAATGCAAATAACACCGCACTAATTACTGTTCCGATAATTACACCTAATGCTAAATTATGTGTAATTAGGACAATCACAACTGTTACGATCATAACAAATGAGTTTCCTTTTGGTACTTTATGAATTGTTGTTACAGAGTTCCAATCAAACGTTCCGATTGAAACCATAATCATAACTGCAACTAAAGCTGCCATCGGAATATGAACGACATAATCTCCTAAAACGAATAGTAATACGATTAAAAATCCGCCCGCTACAAATGTTGATAGGCGACCTCGTCCACCTGATTTAATATTAATAACAGATTGACCGATCATTGCACAACCTGCCATTCCTCCGAAGAAACCAGCAACAATGTTTGCGATCCCTTGTCCGCGTGCCTCTTTATGCTTATTACTTTCCGTATGCGTCATATCATCTAAAACTGAAGCTGTTAATAATGATTCTAGTAAACCGATAATTGCAAGCATAACTGCATAAGGTAAAATAATCCCTAATGTCTCAAGTGTAAAAGGCACGTCAGGAATACTAAAGAACGGTAATTCTTTCGGCAGGCTTCCCATATCTCCTACTGTTTTCAACTGTAATCCGCTCATAAGTGCAATACTCGTCACAATAATAATTGAAATAAGCGTAGAAGGTACAGCCGTTGTAATACGTGGAAATAAATATATAATTGCAAGTCCTAATACAACGAGTGCATACATTTGCCAAGTTGCATTTTTAAAATGTGGCAATTGCGCTGTAAAAACTAAAATTCCAAGTGAATTTAAAAAACCACTCATAACAGATTTCGGAACAAACTTCATAAATGAGCTCAGTTTGAACACGCCAAAAATAATCTGGACAATACCTGTTAATATTGTTGTAGCAAATAAATATTGCAAACCATGATCTTTAACAAGCGTTACCATTAATAATGCCATTGCACCTGTTGCAGCTGAAATCATTCCAGTTCTTCCGCCAACAAATGAAATGGTAACTGCAATACAAAAGGCTGCGTATAGTCCAACTGTCGGATCCACGCCTGCAATAACAGAGAAGGCTATCGCTTCAGGGATTAACGCTAAAGCAACGACAATTCCTGATAACACGTCCCCTTTCACATTAGAAAACCAGTCATTTTTTATCGTTTGAAACAAAATATCACTCCTCTACTCCTTTATAATTTGATTTTCTCCATAAGAAAATCTAGCCGACTGCACGAAAGCTATTATATAACGAGTAGAAGATTTTTTGCTATGTAAAAGTTTCCTAAAAATGATGTTACCTTCGTAGCTTCTTTTTTAGGAAACTTTAAATATACTATCACCTATTGTTGATTTAACGTACAATGATTTCGGATTCTACAGTATGTCAAATGAAGAAAACTTTGTTTGGATGGATGAAAAATGCACATGTAATTTAGTTCATTTAAAGTTCTATAGATATTTCCACTTCATATATGAGGTTTAGTTTGGATAGTTTAGGGTTAGAGGAGTTTATACTAATTTAATGAAAATAGTAAGAGCACTCTTTCGAGTGCTCATTTTATGCAGATACAGTTGCTTTATCCTTACGGAATATACCCATTAACCCACCGATTAATAGTAATACGCCTGGTAATAAGTAAATTATAGAAATACAAATAAATCCACCGATAGCAGCCACAGTCATCATAATACCGCCAACCTTCGCTTTACTTCTTACCATAACAGATCCAACAATTCCTAAGATTGATAGAGCCACAGCTCCCCAACCTAAACCAATAACAGTATTTGCTCCATCAGCTTCAAAAGCAGCTCCCATACCGCCGATCAATAAAGCAACAAATGCACAAATAATACCAAAAATACCTCCAATAAGACCTAATACAAATTCAGCTGTTCTTTTCATTTCAATCTCTCCTTATTTAGCAACTTCAAATTCAAATTTCACTGATTTCTCGTCAAATGTAAATGTAGGTTTAAATGTACCAACAAACTTATCGCCTTCTGGTACATCAAATAACATTTTGTTTGTAATTTGGTTACCTGGCGCAATATTTTCATTTATAAACGTATTTTCCCCACCAAAGTACTCTTTGAATTGGTTGCCGTTAGTATCAGCAATTTTTAATTCAGAAGTTCCAAAATATATATCTTTTTTGCCATTATTTTTAGCGTTAAAAGCGATTTCTAGTACTTTCCCTTTTTCAGCTTTTACGTATTCGTTAGGCTCAACGAATTTAGCTGAACTGAAAGTAAGTTGTAGACCATTAACTTCTACAGTATCTCCAATTTTATAAATCTTGCTTTCAGCTTTTTCCTTTTTATCTTTCTTTTCAGCCTGTTTAGGAGCATCGTTTTTACTCACTTCTTTAACTTCAGTTTCACCACAAGCAGATAAACTAAAAGCAAGTGCACCTGTTAAAGCAATAGTACCCAATTTTTTATACATTCTTTTTCCTCCGATTATGTAAAATGTAAGATTTTCGAAACTATCATAACAGAAACAGTTACAACTTTTTTGTCATATTTTGTCGAGGAAAATAAAAAAAGACGCTATATCAGTAGCATCTTTTCTCATTTCATTAATGTCCACCGTGTCCTTGACCACTTTCCTGAACAATTTCTAACCTCTCATCTAGTATTCCTTGTGTTTCAAATGAAATATCACTCGTACTTCCTAATAAGAAACCGTGATTATATGGTCCAAGTGTTGGATCATCTTTGAACTTCGGCTGAATGCTTGCAAGGAAGTCATACACTGGTTGTGAAGCTTTACCTTCTTCTAATAATACAACAGGTGCATGTTTACCCATATGTGAAAAAGGTGCCCCAGCAACTGCTAAATCTGGTGTTTTGCTTGAAACAAATGATAAACCGTGACCAGGTTTTGTGAATCCCCAGCCAAATTTTGTTTTTTCATCTTTAAACTTAGCGAACACAATCGAGTTTTCTGTAGGGGTCTCTCCACTAATACGCGTTACTTTCCCGTATTTGCTGAGCTCTTTTTCTACTTCTTTTGAAACAATTTTTTCTGGCCCTAATACATATATATTTGCTTTATCTTTTCTCATTTTTAATGCCTCTATTGTCGCTTCTGACACCTTATCTTTTTCTGTATATAAAAGCGGTTCTGGCATATGAGAAATCCAGTTTACAGCTGGTGTTGTATATAAACGTCCTTCTTCTTCAGACGAACCGATAATAACACTATTTGGGTAGCTTCCTGTTATATCGGCATACTCCTTATCAACATCCTTCGCAAATATAGCTGGATCTGTTTCTTTTATTTGTTTTACTTTATAACCTTTTAATTGCTCAAGCGCGCTAGTACCTACATCCCCCATCACCATAATTTGTGTTCCATCTTTCGTTCCGATTGGATTTAATCGTTTTATTTCTTTTAACGTCATTTCCGGTATCTTTTCTTTTTCTATAAATAAAATCGGCCCGTTATTCGGATGATGAATAAGGTCTGCACTCGCAATACCTAATTGCCACTCGCTTGCTGGTACTAAAATAACAGCACCTGGCTGGTTCTCCTTATGAGTTGCTGGCCATATCGTTTGTGAAGTTAATACTGCCATTTGCAAAGGGTCGTTTGTGTTTAATCTCGTTACATTTTTTAAACTTGTCGTTAATAAATCATTAGATGCACCTTGGTTCATTTCTTTTGGCGCCGTTACCTCCTGATTCATTTTCATTTCCTTTTGCTCTATTTTCTTCTCTTTTGTAGATTCATGGTTTTTATGGTCTGTATTCGTTTGTCCGCATGCAGCAAGACCAACTGCTGTAATTATTGTTATCCCAAAAATTCGGGTCATTTTTTTCACTATACCGCCTCCGTATTAATCATTTTTGAGCCAATATGATTACCTAAAATGTAATTTCAACTCCACAATAACAAGCAATTCTGAAGAAATTATGCAGACACATCATAATCTGCACCATTTCTTCATGATTTTGCATTACACTTTAAGTAACGATTATAAATATGGAGGGCTCTCTATGATTGATATACTGCTCGTAGACGATGAACCGAGAATGCTTGAATTATTAACGCTTTATCTTACACCAATTGGATATAACTGCGTATGTGCGACTTCAGGAGAAGAAGCTATTTTACATATAGAAAATCGAAACTTTAAATTTGTTTTACTCGATATTATGATGCCAAAGATGGACGGATGGGAAACGTGCAAAAAAATCCGATCTTTTAGTAACATTCCTATTATTATGGTTACAGCTCGTGATCAAACAGTAGATGTCGTTCAAGGATTAAAAATTGGAGCCGATGATTACGTAACGAAACCTTTCCATGAAGAAGAACTTTTCGCAAGAATTGAAGCCGTTTTAAGACGTACAAATGAACATAAACAAATCCAATATCACGGTATTGTATGGGATGAAACAAAACACTTCGTTTCTGTCCATAATGAAGAACTCCTTCTCACACCAATTGAATTTTCTTTACTCGGATTATTTTTACGCCATGTGAACTACGTATTAAACCGTGATCAGCTCATCGAACGAATTTGGGGGTTAAACACAAATACAGAAGATCGCACAGTCGATTCACATATTCGTAATTTACGTGATAAATTGCGAAAAGCAAATTTCCCTATTGATCATCATTTAAAAACCGTGTATGGAGTAGGTTATCGATGGATTAATACTGAACAGTAAGGGGCAAAACGATGAAACGAATTTCAATTCAATTCGGATTTTATTTTTTAATTGTTACACTTTTAATTGAAAGTGTTCTCTTTATTTTGCTCTATTATAGTCTTGTAAACACTAGAGTAAATGAAGAAATGACAGCTTTATTAAAGCGAGGAAATAGTCATCGAGATGTACTTGAAAAATATTACGATGAGCAAACCATCTCTCACGTAGCATTAATGGAATCTGAAGCTGAAACAACTGTCGTTATTACAAATGCAAATAAAGAAATACTAGCTAAATCTAACGAAATAAACACGACTATAAACGATCATATTAGTAAAATGCAAACTCGAACAGACCATAATGGAGCGATTATAGAAAATCATTGGAAAACATCTAATTATATATGTACAGTTAGCCCCATTGTAGTAGATGGAAAACATGAAGGCTATGTGTACATGTTTCTTGGAACAGAATCAATTGAAAAGTTAGTTAATGGATTAACGAAACAATTCATTATTGCTGGTGCCATCACGTTTCTACTCACAGTCATCACAATTTTCCTATTATCTCGATTATTAACAAAACCATTGTTACACATGAAACATGCCACTGAAAAAATGAGTAAAGGTGATTTATCTGTTTCATTAACAACTACTCGAAATGATGAAATTGGTGAACTAGCATCATCTATTCAGACGCTCGCAAATGATCTACATTATATGAAAACAGAGCGAAGTGAATTTCTAGCAAGTGTTGCTCACGAATTACGAACACCGTTAACATACGTAAGAGGTTATGCTGACATTGCATTAAAAGAAAGCACCCCTTCTGAACAACGTTTGCGATATTTATCAATTATAAAAGATGAGTCTGATTACATTACAAACTTAGTTCAAGATTTATTTTCACTTGCACAAATGGAACAACATAACTTTTCTATTCAAGTAAAGGAAGTGCATTTACACACCTTCCTTACGCGTATATGTGAAAAAGTAAACGCCATGTATAAAGAAAGGTACATTAAAGTTTCTTTCTCTTGTCCTCCTACACTGCTAGTAAACTTAGATGAACAACGATTCGAACAAGTTGTTGTGAATATTTTAAATAACGCTTATAGACATTCAAAAGAGCATTCTCATATAAACATTTCTGTTACAGAAGAACATAAACATATTTCCATTGCAATTGAAGATGAAGGCGAAGGTATTCCGCTTGAAGACCTCCCTCACATTTTCGAACGCTTTTATCGAGTTGATAAAGCAAGATCACGAGCTACAGGTGGAACTGGTTTAGGACTATCTATCGTGAAAGAAATTGTAGAGCTACACGGCGGGACGATTACTGTCACGAGTGAAGTTGATCATGGATCTTGTTTTATCATTTCATTACCATCTGTAAAGAAACACGACTACCATCAGTAGTCGTGTTTCTTTATCCCGCATTAACGGGCAGTAAGACCCCTACATCAAAATTCAGCGGAAGCAAAGAAGTTAGGTGGGGGATCAACTGCCCGTAAAAGCCCGATTGGTTCAACTAATAATCAGTGGGAGATGAACAAAACCCCCACTGATTAAAGTTTCACTTTATCATTTTACTTTATAATATAAATTTACAAATTGCCCAAAACGTTTCGTATCCGTTAAAGTTAAATTAATTTCTGGGTTCTTGTCTTGAAATAATGGGACTCCAGAACCTAATATGTGAGGGGTAATCGTGACAACATATTCATCAATTAGATTATTCTTAAAGAATTCTCTCAGTAGACTCCCTCCACCGACCATCCATATTTTAGATCCTTCTTGCTCTTTCAACCTTTTCGTAAACTCCACTACCTCTTCATTTACAAATTCTACGTTTCCGTCTGAACCTTTTTCTGAACGAGAAAAAACATAACATGCTTTATCTAAGTACGGGAATGTTTCCGTATGCTCTACTACATAATCGTACGTTCTTTTTCCCATAATTATTGTATCAATCGTTTCGTACATTTCTGTATAACCGTTATCTCCCTCTCCTTCCGTTTCCATTAACCACTCTAAATCATCATTTTCTTTCGCAATATATCCATCTAAGCTCGCCGCAATAAATAAAACTATTTCACGTGACATATCTTTTCCTCCTTGCATCTCATCTTGATAACATATGATGTAAACAATATACTAACAATAAAACACGACAATTTATGTCATGTTTAAAAAGAAAAAAGGTGATACATTTGTCAAAAGCTAAACGCTTATTAGATATTCTTATATTTGCTTCTGCCAAAAAGACATTTACAGCGCAAGAAATAGCTGATGAATTTAATATCTCCGTTCGTACTGTCCATAGATACATTTTAGATTTAAGTGATATGGGGTTGCCCATTTACGCAGAACAAGGTCGTAACGGCGGCTATAAAGTATTAACGAATAGAGTAATTCCGCCTATTTTATTTACGGAAGAAGAAGCAGTCTCTATCTTTTTTGCTTTTCAATCTTTAAGTTACTATCGCGACTTACCTTTTAACACAGAAATCAATTCCGTTACACATAAACTGTATAGCTCCCTACAACATGATGCAAAAACGAAAGTTGATAAAATACGTTCTTACATCGCTTTTTGGAATCCGAAGCGCACAATTGATACACCTCTTTTAAACGAAGTGTTAACAGCGGCTATTGAAAATAAAAATTTACACTTTCAATACGAATCTAAAACGGGGATAAAAACAAAACATGTTCATCCTATCGGTGTATATGCTCATGACGGGCTATGGTACTTACCGTCCTATGACTATGGCAGGAAAAAAGTATTACTGTATCGCATCGATCGTATTCTTTCCATATTATCAACGGAAGAAAATGAGGATACATTCATGAATTTAGAAGAGTGGTTTGCCTCTAACTCTAACGTAGTACACATCCCTACTCAGTTACATGTTTTACTGACAACAGAAGGCGTACGCCAATGTAAAAGCGTTCCTTATCTTGAGGAATTCGTTATAGTAAACGAGGATGGGACAGGATATATAAATTCAACAATTGATAAAGGTGAAATTAATTTTATTACGCCTTTATTTTATAGACTCGGAAAAGATGCAAAAGTTTTAGAACCGAAAGAATTGATAGATGGTTTACGTATGCGTGCGAAAGAAATTTTACATATGTATGAAGACGAAAAAAGCTGCTAAATATAAGCAGCTTCTTTGTCCTGTTGTTCCTATTGTTTTATTATTGACGAATATCAAACCACCAACGATTTTTCGAATTCATATTTTCAGTGTCACCAATCCCTCTGTAATTGAAAGCATCCAAAAAGATTGAATCTAATTTATCTTCATCTACAAAATAACCTAAATTAACTTTTACCGTTTCTCCTGGTGTGATACTGCCAATATTGTAAAAGCTTTTTCCATCTCCATGAGGCTCTAGATAATCAACTTCGCCTGTCATAATATTTTTTTCTGCGATTCCATCTTTCCCAGCATACTGCCATGCATTTCCTTTATCTTCAAGAACTTTTATAGATGGAGTCATATAGATTTCTTCTGTCGCCTGTTTACCTATATTTTTCACTTTTGTTGTCAGGTAGACAAATTTAGGATGAATTAATTTTGATTCTACTAATTGATCAATTGAATCTTTACCATTTCCAATTTTATATTTATCCCTTCTATATGGTATCAATTGTCCAGCTTGATCCAAAGCTTGATTCCTGCTTAGTATTCCTAAGCCCATTTCATTAAAGTTCTCTTGTTTAAAATCTTTGATTGAATCAAAGGCTTCAACTTTTTCTATCACATATTCAATTTGACTGTTATCCATAGATATCGTTACTGGAACCTTTTGCCCTATATGAAATAGTCGTTTGCTATCCTTCTTCAAAGGAATTACCTTAGTTGTTTTACTTTCTTGGCTAAAATACTTTTTATCATAATCGCTTATATATGATGACTTTTCTTTTGACGTGGGCTCAAGTGAAATGCTCCCTAGCACATCTATCATTTGTTCTTCGTTTATATCATTTCCAATATAACTTTGTAACATAATTCCTTCTTCCTCAAAATAGAGAAAAATTACTCTATTAAACATTAAATCTTTATTACCATTTTCTCTATGGACAATTACTGCCTTCTTACCATTTATCTCTTTTTCTTCATAACTTTTCGAGTACAGAGTTGGAAAATCTGAATTTCCCCCTACTCTCCAAAGAACGAATGAAAAGCCTCCATTTGCATAGTTATCTTTAAATGAATATTTCATAGCACTATCATCAATTGCTTCCATATTTTCTGGCAATTTACCAATCTTCAACTTATACCACTGATCACTCTTTTTCGAATCCTTATTTGTTAAGGAAACATTTACTTCGTAATTTTGTTTTTGAACAATCATATTATAGACTTTTACTGCACCAAAAACAGTTGTTGGCATACCAATTAATAAACAGGCAGCAGCGATTAACATACGATGTCTTTTACGCTTTTTCTGTGGTCGCTCGCCTCTCAGCTTCATTTCTTCCATAAACAATTTCTTTTTGCGCGTATATGTATGTGAAAATTCATGTTGTTCTTCGAGTTTATCAAAATCATCTAAAGCAATTTTTTCAGCAAGTTCATATATTTCTTTGGAGTTCTTTGAATTCGTCATGTTGTATACCTCCTATCATATTTTGGACTCGTTTTCGAGCACGCTCAAACTGCTTGCGGACATTGGCCTCCGTTATCCCCATGACACTTGAAATTTCTTGATACGTTAAGTTATAGAAGACTTTATACTTAAACACCTGTCTATTAGACTCATTTAACTCTTTTAACAATGCATCAATTTGAAACTCGGACATTACACGTTTTTCCCACTCTTCAATATTTTCATCTACTGTTTCTGTTGATTCTCTTTCATATTCTTCTAAAAACGTTTCATGTCGTTTATTTTTCCGGTAACTATCAATCGCCTTGTTTTTCGCAACCCTCAAAATGTAGCGTTTAAGCTCTTCAGTACTCAAGCTATAGAGCTTTTCCAAGTTCTTATAAAGAGTAATAAACGTCTCTTGAACCGAATCTTCGGCCTGCTGAATATTATTTAAAATAGAATACGCTACATAATAAATCTTTTGTTCATACAACTCATATAGCTCTTCCATCTTTTCATAATCGTTGTTTGTAACTTTCATATAATTCCTCCTCTCACTCTATATAACGAATGAGCGCTATACTTTGTGACACTGCAAAATCTTTTTATAGATAAAATTTAATAATAGAATAAGCAAAAGCCCAATTTCTCTATTTTAACTAAGAAATCGGGCTTTTGTTTATTCGAATTTTCCTGACTGTTTCATAAAGAACATTCCTCTTATGCCTTTTCAGTCAGCAACACTTGCTCTATCTCTTCTTTTAACAACGTCTTTATTTCTTCCAAATTATGATTCTTCTTTTCTCCCGATTGTACCGTATAAAACTCAGCAAATGAACGCTCTTTATATCTCGGTACAACATGCATATGATAGTGCGTAAGTTCATTAAAGATTCCACCATTTTGACAAATCGTAATTCCGTCAGGTTTATATAATACCTTAATCGCTTTTGCAATCAGCTTAGAAGCATCCATAATGGATTTTGCTACAACATCATCTAATTCGTCTACTTCTACAACATGTTGCTTTGGCACAATTAAAGTATGTCCTGTATAGAAAGGTTCATGATCTAAAAAACATGTTACATAGTCATCTTCATATATTTTATATATTTTTTCCTCTTCATTTGCTAATTTACAACCTAAACATTCCATCATACTTTCTCCCTTTATTAAAAACATAAAAACGTGAGAGCCGTATTCTCACGTTTTTATGTTTCATTTTATTAGTTCAATTGTTTCCGTAACCTTTATACTATCTTTTACAGATTGAACAATCGTACAATTTTTCACTGCAAGTTGCAGCGCCTTGTCCAGCTGCTCTTCTGTAATGTTTTCTGCTTTAATTTTATAGTGCAAATGAACACTTTCAACTGGCTTCGATAAAGCTTCACTTCTACCAATTTCAGTTTCGATTGTAAACGTATCATATGTAATACGTTTCTTTTCTAAAATTGTTCGAAAGACAATTGCACTACATCCTGCGATAGAAGAAATGAGTAATTGTAACGGTGAATACCCGTTTTCTTTTCCAATCGCTAATTGACCATACGATAAATCTGCTTCTATATCATCGTGTTTGATTGTTAGTTTCATTTGTTTTTTCCATCTCCACTTTCATCGGTTTCTGCCGTTTCTTACTAATATAATAATATATATAGCAGAAAATGATAAATGGAATACCACAGTATAACGCCATTCTTTGTTCAGGAATAAACGCTAAACTAATAACAACAATGCTATTTGTAATTAAGGCTAAAATCGGGACAATTGGGTATAGTGGTGTTCTATACTTTAAGTCCTCTAACTTTCCTCCGCCTTTTATATACTGACTTCTAAAGCGAAGTTGCGATAGAGCAATAATGATCCAACTTGAAACAGCCGATAAACCAGCTATCGATAATAAATACATGTATACTGTATCTTCTGCAAGGAAACTTGTGAATAGAGATAATCCAGCTACCGCAATCGTTACGACTAGCGCTGTAATTGGAATACCACGCTTATTTACTTTCTGGAAGGAAGTTGGTGCCATTCCCTCATTTGCAAGTGACCATAGTATACGCGTCGCTGCATATAATCCAGAGTTCGCTACAGATAATAACGCAGTAATAATAACGAAGTTCATAATATCAGCTGCGTATGGAATACCAATTTTATCAAATACGACTACGAATGGACTTTCAATTACGCCTGCTTCTTTCCAAGAAATTAATCCTACTAAAATCGTCATTGTTAAAATGAAGAATAACATAATGCGCCATACTGTATTACGAATCGCACGTGGAATTGTTTTTTCTGGATTTTCACTTTCTCCCGCTGCAATTCCGATTAACTCTGTTCCTTGGAACGAGAAGTTAACTGTAATCATTGTAAGTAATACGGCAGCTAGTCCATTCGGGAAAAGTCCACCATCGCTTACAAAGTTAGAGAAAAGAGGTGCTGCTTCTTTTCCGTCATATGATATAAATCCTAATAATGCACTACCACCAAGCACAACAAATGCAAGAATTGTAATTACTTTAATACTAGAGAACCAAAATTCTAATTCAGCATAACTTTTCGCCGAAATTGCGTTTGAAGCATATAAAATAACGCCGAATACAAGGCACCATACCCAAACATCAACATTTGGAAACCATCTTTTCATCATTAAACCGATTGACGTTAATTCTAGACCCACTGTTACTGCCCAGCCGAGCCAGTATAACCAGCCAATCATAAAGCCCGTTCCTGGTCCAATAAACTTCGTCGCATACTTTTGGAAAGATCCTGAAACCGGCATCGCTACCGTTAACTCTCCAAGACAAAGCATTGTTAAATACATAATAAATCCGCCTACTAAATATGAAAGGATGGCTCCCCCTGGTCCAGCCTGATTAATGGTGTAACCTGAACCTAAGAAGAAACCAGTTCCGATTACACCACCAAGTGCGATCATAAATAAATGTCTACTCTTCATCGTACGATGTAATTTCTCATTCGTTGGTTGCTGCATCTAAATCCTCCCCCTACCATACCCCTATATCCTGTTAAAATTTTCTGATAATAAAAATATACACGAAAGCGATTACATTTTCTATATAAAATTAAAACTTTTCTGATAAAACAATATAAAAATCGAATTATTGCAAGATTTAGATTCTATTTAGAGGAAAATAAGGAGAAACAAGGAAAAAACCCTTACATATATTGTAAGAGTCAACGGAGTTCTAATCTTCTCGATAAAATTGATAAACTATAATTTACGATAAAGTACATACAAGCTACTACTATAAACGTCGGAATCATGTAATTCACATTTTGCCCGCTAATAATTTGAGCATTATGCATAAGCTCAGGGAGTGATATAACAACCGCTAGCGACGTATCCTTCAGCAATGAAATAAATTGACTGACAAGCGGCGGAACCATTCTCCTTAATGCTTGTGGCAAAATAATATGCCAAAGCGCTTGAACATACGTTAATCCCGAAGATCTTGCAGCTTCAACCTGCCCTTTTTCAATAGACAATAGACCACTTCTAACAATTTCAGATATCATTGCTGCCTCAAATATTGTTAAAGCAACAATTGCAGCTGTTATAATTTCTAATTTCAAGCCTGCTTCTGGAAGTGCAAAATACGTAAAAAATATAATTAACAGTAGTGGTAAGTTTCGAATCACTTCAACTATAACTCCTAATACTTGTGAGACGACAGGTATTTTCGTGTAGCGCAATATACCGATTACACTTCCAATAATAAAACTAAGTACAATTGCTATGAGCGCTACCTCTAATGTTATAAGTAATCCTTTTAATAAAAATAGAATATGATCTCCTGTAATTGCTCCCTTGAAATCCATTTACACCGCCTCCTTTGCCAAGCGTTTTTCTAAATAACGCACTAGCATACTGAGCGGAATTGTTAATATTAAATAAAACATCCCGACAAATATATAAACATCAAACGTAACAAACGTCTTCGTTGAAATTAAATCTCCTTGATACATTAAATCAGCACCAGCAATAATTCCAAGTATTGAGGAGTTTTTAACTAAATTGAGAAACTGGTTTCCTAAAGGGGGAATTACAATTTTCACTGCTTGGGGTAAGACAACATAATACATCGCCTGCACATACGTTAGCCCTGAAGAGCGAGCAGCTTCCATCTGCCCTTTCGCAACTGATAAAATACCAGCGCGAATTACTTCTGCAATAAAAGCTGCCGTGTATACCGTAAGCGTAACTGTTCCTGCTATAAAACCATTTAAAGTAATTCCTATTACAGGTAAAGCAAAATAGAATATAAATGCAATTAATACAAGTGGAATATTTCTTACAAACTCCACAAAAGCTGATCCTATCCAATTTAAAATGCGAATAGGTGCAATACGCATTACTGCCAAAATTACTCCTAAAATAAAACTACCTATCAATGCAATTACACTAGACATAACTGTATATTTAAACCCTTCTAAATACATATCAATGTTATTCGTTAATATAGAAAAATCAGGCACATATTCTCCCCTCTTTCTTTACAAGAAGAGGATGAGTACTCTCATCCTCTCACTTTTACTATCTACTTTTCTGGTTTTTGTCCAATCCACTTCTCATATAATTTGTCATACTCCCCGCTTGCTTTCATGTCTTTAATTAAAGTATTAATCTCTTTCGTTAAATCATCTGCCCCTTTTTGCACTGCAATTCCATACGGTTCATCTGTGAAAATTTTTCCTACTACTTCATAATTAGAATCTTGTTTTGCCATTCCGTAAAGGATCGCATTATCTGTCGTTAACACATCACCTTTACCTGCCTTTAACGCTGTAAATGCCTCACTATAATTTTCAAACTCTAATACAGTCGCTTCTGGTGACTTTTGACGAATGTTATTTGTAGATGTTGATCCTTTTACAGCTAATACTTTAATGCCTTGTTTTATATCATCGACGCTCTTAATATTGCTTCCTTTTTTCACAAGTAACGATTGTCCTGCTTTAAAATATACATCTGAAAAATCCACTTCTTTTTTGCGTTCTTCCGTAATTGTCATTGTTGCAATAATTGCATCAATATCACCATTTTTCAGCATTGGAATGCGTGTTTTAGACGTTACTTCTTTCAGCTCTAGCTTCTTTTCATCTCCAAGAATCTTTTTCGCCAGTGCCTTCGCGACATCAACATCGAATCCTTCTACCTGCCCTGTTGAAGGATTTTTTAATCCAAATAAATTCGTATCATTCTTCACCCCAACTACTAATTTCCCTCGTTTCTTAATTTGCTCAACAGCCCCGCCTTGCTTCGTATTTGTTTCCTTTGCCTCATCTTTCTTACTTCCGCATCCAGCAACAACAAGCACGAATAAACATGAAAATACGATTAAAGTAAATAACTTTTTCATTTTAAGCATGAAATTCCTCCTCTAATGATTTAGCACCCGACTTAAAAATAAACGAGCTCTTTCTTGTTCAGGGTTTGCAAAAAAGTGCGCTGGTGTTGTATCTTCAATAATTTGACCATCATCCATAAATAAAATCCGATCTGCTACTTCTCGCGCAAATCCCATTTCATGCGTGACAACGACCATTGTCATCCCTTCTTTAGCCAGTGCTTTCATAACATCAAGTACCTCTCCAATCATCTCTGGATCAAGAGCAGACGTAGGCTCATCGAATAGCATAATTTCCGGCTGCATTGCAAGTCCTCTAGCAATTGCCACCCGTTGCTGTTGTCCTCCGGATAATTGATGTGGATATACGTTAGCCTTCTCCGGGATTCCTACTTTCTCTAAATAAAACATTGCTGTTTTCTCTGCTTCTTCTTTGGAAACTTTATTTACTTTAATCGGTGCTAATGTAATATTTTGAAGAACCGTTTTATGTGGATATAAATAAAAATGTTGAAAGACCATCCCAATATTTCGCCGCAATTCATTCATGTCCGTTTTTTTATTGTGTACCTCTGTATTTTGTACAATTAATTCTCCATCTGTAATTGCCTCTAATTGATTTATACATCGAAGCAATGTACTTTTTCCTGATCCTGAAGGCCCGACAACTACCACCACTTCGCCTTTTTTCACTTGCATATTAATATTTTTCAAAACTTGAAAGCTACCATAATATTTATTTACATTACGAAATTCTATCAACATACTCCCCCTTCCCCTAACAATGCATGTACATTCTTTTTATATTCAAAAATAGGCAAAAAAATAACTTCCAGCCTCATTTTGTCCATAAAAAAAAGCAAAGGCATTTTCCCTTTGCTTTTTCATTTCTATTCTATTAAGTTAAGATACTTCTTCTTTCTTATCTTTCCCGTATTCATGCTCCCAAAAATCAGCATTTTTAATTCCTAATGGCCCTGGATCGAATACTGGATCTTTTCCTTCTTTTTTCTGTTTTTCATAATCCTTTAATGCGACTAATGCAGGTTTTTGTAACAATAAAATCGCAATGATATTTACCCATGCCATAATTCCTACCCCAATGTCGCCTAAAGCCCAAGCCGTTGCTGCTGTTTTTATACAGCCGTAGAATACAGCTCCTAAAAATACAAACTTTAGTACCATGGACATCCAAGGGCGATCTTTATCACGATTTAAGTACGCGATATTCGTTTCTGCAATGTAGTAATACGCCATAATTGTTGTAAACGCGAAGAATAATAACGAGATTGCAACGAAACCGTTTCCAAATCCAGGGAAAACAGATTCTACCGCCGCCTGTGTATATCCTGGTCCTGGCTGAGCGCCGTTTAGTTTATTAACGATAAAGTTTTTTCCGCTTGCATCAAATACGTTATACATGCCTGTAATAATCATCATAAATGCTGTTGCTGAACAAACAAATAATGTATCAATGTAAACGGAAAATGCTTGTACTAAACCTTGCTTAGCTGGATGTGATACTTCGGCTGCAGCTGCTGCGTGTGGTCCAGTCCCTTGTCCTGCTTCATTGGAATAAATACCACGTTTTACCCCCCAAGAGATTGCTAAACCGATAATACCACCGAAAGCAGCTTCTAATGCAAATGCACTTCTTATAATTAACATAAATGCTTCTGGCAATTTTTCAATATTCATAGCAACAATGACGCAAGCTACTAAAATATAGCCTATTGCCATAAACGGTACGACAACTTGCGCTACGTTAACAATTCGCTTTACTCCACCGAAAATGATAAGAGCTAATACGACAACTAATATAGCCCCTGATACGGTAGTATTAATACCAAAAGCAGTTTCTAAACTTACAGCAATACTATTTGCTTGTACACCTGGTAGTAAAAGTCCTGTTGCAAGAATTGTCGCTGCAACGAATACTAAAGCATACCATTTCACACCTAAACCTTTTTCAATGTAATAAGCAGGTCCACCACGAAACTGCCCTTGATGTTTCGTCTTATATATTTGCGCGAGTGTTGATTCTACATAAGCTGATCCTGCTCCTAAAAAGGCTACTGCCCACATCCAAAATACAGCTCCTGGTCCACCGAATGCAACCGCTGTTGCTACCCCAGCGATATTCCCTGTTCCAACACGTCCTGATAACGAAAGTGCTAACGCTTGGAATGAAGAAACACCAGCTTCTGATTTTTCTCCTTGAAATGTCAGCTTCACCATTTCTCCTACATGTCTTACTTGTAAAAACTTCGTTCGAATAGAAAAATATAAACCTACTCCTAAACATAAATAAACAAGTGCTGGACTCCAAACAATATTATTTAACCAATTTACGAAAGCTTCCAACATTCCCCCTCCTCTTTTATAAAGAATATTCAGAATATATATAAAATTATAAGTGTATACCGAATCTAGGACAATATTATTTTAATAAAGTAAACATATTTTTGTATAAAAAAACAAAGTATATATTTGTTTTATATACTTTGTTTTGAACTAAATGTATTATATATTCACAATTGCTTCTCTTTTTATAATTCTTTCGTATAGCTCTTCTGATAATTTCAAGAAGTTATCTGGCATATCTTTCCCTTTAAATTTCTTTTGGAGCGTGCCGTATAGACCTATGTCACGCAAACGTAAAAATAGTGGTAATGATTCATACCAGCTATCCGCCAGTCTGTGCTCATACTCATAGCCTTTCCGTAACACTTGTAACTGTTTACGAGCAAAGTCTGTCTTCTCTTCCGCTGTCCACGTTGTAAATAGAACAGAGTAATAAAGAACCATTGCTAAATCGTGTATAAAGTAATTATAAGCCGCATCATCAAAATCAAAGATTGTTAGCTCTTTTCCATCATAATGAAAATTACCTGGATGAATATCACCATGCATAAGGCCGAATGTTTCTCTTTCAATTGGAAGAGCCTTTATCTCATCCATTAATACCGCAGCAATCTTTTTCACTTGATTATCCTCTAATTCATTAACAATCCCACTCTCATCTTCTTCCCACATATCACGATGATCCGTTTTAGGATAGTTCATTGTTAGACGATGCAGTTGTCCAATCGCTTTTCCCCATGCTTCAAAGTAAGCCTCTCCCCAATATGGTGATTCCTCTCCTTTTACTTGCTCACCTTTTGCATATATAAATAAAGAAGCGAAAAAGAAAGTCCCATCCTCTGCTACGATTTCTTCTACGAGATTTCGAGACGTTGAATAAAGAGGTCCTGCTACCTTTGCCCCATTCTCCGCAACATATCGTAAAAAATCTAGTTCAGCCTCTACCTCTTGTTTAGAACGATGAGAAGAATGTGTTAAACGTAATACATAATCTTCATCATTATCACCCTTCGCCTTAAAAATATAATTCTCAAAATCTCCAAGTGGCTTTTCTTCTACTGTTACATGAAACAAATTCGCTGCTCTTTTTAAAATCTCTTTCGTAAAAACACGTTCTACAGCTATTTCCATATATATCCCTCCTATATATCTTCTTAATTCGACACAAATGTTAGAAGTACTGCTATGAAATTGAATAATGCGTGGGCAATCATAGCTGATAAAATAGAATTTGTTTTCTCATATAACCATGCAAATACTACCCCACTCAAAAAATTCACCAGTAATGTGTTATATGTAGGGATATGGACAACGGTAAATATTATGGAACTAATAAACATACCGCCCCACATGCCATATCTATCACGAAAAAATGTATAAAAAACACCTCGATATAAAATCTCTTCATAGATTGGTGATATAATTGCTGCTCCAATTACCACGATACAGAATGAATAGATTGATTTATCATTTTGGACCGTCTCCGTCTTACTATTTTCAAAGGAAATACCCATTTTCTCCATTATCACTAATACAGCAATACTAGCTACAATTAAGAAAATAACCGCTCCAACTGTCCATAAAAGATCTTTCCATGAAAGCTTCCGAATTCCAATATCTTTCCACGAGAGTTTATATCTTTTGATACAAAAAAGATAAACTACAGTAGTAAATATCACTGCCATTATAAAGCCCATTAATACTCCAGCATATAGTGAGTTACCTATTATTTCTAAAATATATTTATAAAAAAGAGATTCAACAGTTACTGGAACAATAACAAATACAAACATAAATAAATATAAAATTTCTTTCCATCCCCACATATCCCTCAAAGTCATTTATATCATCCCCTATACCCTATTTTCTATAGTATAAAAGATGACGTAACGTAACTTTCAAGCTACTTTGTCAAAAATAATCCAAGCATAAATTTCTCACAAAAAGCAAAAATTAACAGAAGTAACTTTATCTAAAAGAGGTGGAAATTATGACAGAGAAAAAAGAACAACAAGAGAGTACGGGCCAAAAGCATATGTTTCCATCACTTCCGGAAAATATTAATTACATTGAAAATAAGCTATGTCACTCAGATGATATAAAAAAATTAGATGTCCCATTTCAAAACGGAAAAGGAACAATCTTATATATCGAATCTTTAGCAGACCCAAATTTGATTCACCAATTAGCTCTTGAGCCTTTATTAACTCGGTCGGATTTGGCTTTAGATAAAGCTTTTGCCACATTAAATATGAAAAAAGAAACGAATTTAAATTATGGTGTGCAGCTTTTATTACAAGGTAAATCCTTATATTTTCATGAACACGTCGACAGTTTTTTTATTTTCGAAACAGCTTTATCTTTAAAGCGAGATATAGCAGAGCCTGATAATGAAGGGATTGTGCGCGGTCCACATACTGGTTTTGTAGAGGATCTAGCAACTAATTTAGCTTCCATTCGTAAGCTCATAAAAAGTCCAAATATCGTCGTTAAATATTTCACACTTGGTGAAGAAATGCATACGAAAGTGGCAATTGCTTATATGCAAAACATAGCGAATGACGATTTAGTTACAGAAGTAAAAAGAAGGTTAGAAACGATTAAGACAGATGCACTTATGCCTCCAGGATATATACAAGAATTTATAGAGGATACGTCTTTCTCACCATTTCCGCAGCAATTAAATACAGAGCGTCCAGATAGGACCGCTGCAAATTTAATGGAAGGACGAGTTGCTATTTTATCTGATGGAGATCCCACAGCGCTTATCGTTCCTGTTACGTTATTCGCTTTCTATCAATCACCAGATGATTATAATAACCGCTGGATTGTTGGATCTTTCGTCCGAATGATTCGCTTAGTGAGTTTCTTAATTGCTTTTCTCTTACCAGCTATATATATCGCAACCGTAGCCTTTCATCCTGATGTATTGCCGCTTGAACTTGTGTATACAATTAAAGCTTCATTAGAGAAAGTACCACTTCCTCCTATTTTTGAAGCTCTCTTAATGGAGCTAATTTTCGAGTTATTACGGGAAGCTGGTATTCGCTTGCCAAGCCGAGTTGGACAAACAATCGGTATTGTAGGTGGTTTAGTAATTGGTGATGCGATTGTAAAAGCTGGACTCGTTTCTTACACAATGATTATCGTTGTAGCTTTAACTGCCATCTCATCTTTTCTCGTTCCATCAAACGATATGAGTTCAGCAGTTCGAATTCTTCGTTTTCCATTAATGATTCTTGCTGCTATATTCGGATACGTCGGAATATCATTCGGTCTAATTATAACTTTCGTTCACCTATGTCAGCTTCATTCTTTTCATACACCATATCTTTCTCCTGTTGCACCAATGCGGATTAAAGATATGAAAGATTCTTTTGTAAGACTACCAATTTGGTCATTTTGGGAACGACCACATGATCCAAAACCGAAAAAAATGCAGCGCCAACATGTAACGAGAGAGGATGAGGACGGTGACAAACACGCAAAGTAAAATTTCGCTCGTTCAATTTACCTTTTTCGTTATTCAATGCCAAATTGGAGTGGGTATACTTTCCCTGCCTAACCGTCTTCACCCAATAGCAAAAGGTGGTGGATGGATTTCCGCGCTCATCGCCGGGCTTGCGATTCAGCTTATTATTTTACTAATGTGGCTTTTCTTAAAACGATTCCCTGATGCAGATATGTATGAAAGTGTTTGTATGCTATTTGGTAATAAGTTTGGAAAACTATTAGGCTTTGCTTATGTTTTTTATTTTACTCTTATCGGTATGACAGTTATGTTAAATGCTTGTAATGTCATTAAAGTGTGGGTTTTGCAAGCGACCCCTTGGTACGCAATTCTCTTACTATTTACGATAGCTTGCTGCTATATAGCCTATAATACATTTAAAGTCATCGTACGATTTTATGTCATGGCCTCTATCCTCATTATTCCAATGGCCCTTTTAATTGCCCTAGGGCTTTCCCGAGCTGATTTCTCTTATATTTTTCCAATTACAGAAGCCGGCTGGTGGAATATAATTCAAGCATCCAAGGAAACAATTACAGCCATGTATGGTTTTGAAATCATTCTTATCGCTTTCCCAAAAGTAAACGGGAGTTCTGTGGCAAAACTGAAGGCAATTTCTATCGCTAATGGATTTGTAACACTTTTTTATACTTTTACTGTTTGGATTTGCTTTATCGTATTTAGTCCAAAACAAATTGAGCTTATTCCAGAACCAGTTGCTTACTTATTACGTTCCTTACATATTGGGATTATAGACCGGACGGATTTACTATTCATACCAATATGGATGATAACAGTTGCAGCTTCTATTGCTAGTTATTATTGCGCTGCTTCAATCGGAGTGGGACATATATTCAATCTTGCTAATCATAAAAAAGCTGTTCCAATCATTGGTATTATTGCTTTTAGTGTAGCCTTATTTATAGATACACCTGAAGAATTAAAAGTAATCTCAACTTTCACTGATAAGTTCACGTATATTTTTATTGTTGTCCTCCCTCTTTTATTTCTACTTTATTCTGTGATACGAAATAAGAAAGGAGAACAGTATGTTCACAAGAAAAGTTAAATTACTTTCTATATTATGTGCTAGTTCCGTCCTTTCTGGCTGTTGGGATCAAGAACCATTAAGGGAAGCAAGGTTAGCTTATAGTATTGGATCTGATATTACGGAAGAGAATAAACTCCAGCAAACAATCGAGCTCGTAAAAAGTTCAAGCGGAGAGCAATCTTCATTCGAAAATGAAATACATTCAGCAACGGGGCATAACATAAGGGATACAAGCGATGCCCTAAAAAAAAATGTGACTGGGAATATTCGTTATTTTAAATATGGTGTTCAATTACTAGGAACCAAAATTCTAAAAAAAGGTATATTACCTTATTTAGATGTCAGCTTTCGGGACCCAACAAACCCAACTGCTTTAGTAAAACTTATTGCAGTAGATGGTGAAACATCCGAGATACTAGAAAAAAAGAAAGTAGGAAATTTACTAATTGGAGATTTTCTAAAGAAAAAAGTGAAAAGTTTAGAAGATATGAGTGTGTTTCCAAAAGAAACTTTAGAAACAGCTGCTACAAAAATGTTAGATCCCGGTAAAGACTTTACCCTCCCTTCTATAAAAATAAAAGGAAAAGAAGTGATTACAAACGGTCTAGCTTTATTTAATAATGATAAATTAACTGGGCATTTACCTTTGAAACAATCTGTTTTATTCGTATTATTAACTGGAAAAATGGGAACAAGTGCCCGTATAACCCAAAAGCTTACTAGCGATGAATCAGAGAAAACATCTGATTATTTAACAATGGAAATTAGCAATCGAAAGTTAAAACGCGACTTAAAAATAACAACAGATAAAAAAGGAAATGTTTATGCTCACATTAAGCTCCAACTAAAAGTTATAGCGCTTGAAGCTCCGAGAGATAATCTTTACAAAATGGATGAAAGAAAAAAACTAAATAAAGAATTGTCTACACAACTTACGAAAGAAGCTAAAAAGATAACGAAAAAGTTACAAAAAGCAAACTGTGATGCTTTCGGTATCGGCAGACACCTTATCGCCTATCACCCTGACTTATGGAAGAAGAAAAATTGGAATAAAGATTATGCAAAAGTAAAATTCAAACCTGAGGTAGAGGTAAACATTTTGTACAGTGGTGTCCTAAAATAAAAGGTTGTATGCCCATGCGGCATACAACCTTTTATTTCGTATATCGATACACAATTGATTCATATGGTCTTAAGCTAAGTTTTGTAACATCCTTGCTAGCATCTTTATAATTCGACAGTAGTATTTCTTGTTTCATTCCATCTAATTGAACGTGCGCTGGTACAGAGTACGTTATTTCTTCTCCATAGAAGTTATTTATAACAAGCAGCACTTCACTTTCTGTAGTACGAGTATATGCCCAAATCTTAGGATCATTTTTATCCAAAATAGCATATTCTCCTTCTGTAATTACATCATACGTTTTCCTAAGTTCTATTAACTTTTTATAATGATAAAATACGGACTCTTTATCTTCTAATGCCTTCTCTACGTTTATTTCTTTAAAGTTTTCAGCCGCTGAAATCCAAGGTGTACTTGTTGTAAAACCACTGTTCATCTCTTCATTCCACTGCATCGGAGTGCGAGAGTTGTCACGAGATTTTTGCTTTAAAATCCCGATAATCTCTTCTTTTGATAGCCCTTCTTTTAGCTTTATATCGTATATATTTAACGATTCCACATCACGATATTGCTCGATGGACTCAAATTTAGGATTCGTCATACCGATTTCTTCCCCTTGATAAATATAAGGCGTTCCTTGCAGCATGTGCATGGCTGTCGCTAACATTTTTGCAGATTCGTTTCGGTACTTTCCATCATCACCAAAGCGTGACACGATGCGAGGCTGGTCATGATTACACCAAAATAACGCATTCCATCCTCCGCCCTTTTGCATTTCAATTTGCCAGCTAGACATAATCTCTTTTAATTTAATAAAATCAAACTCTGCTTTCGTCCACTTATCACCATTCGGATAATCTACTTTTAAATGATGGAAACTAAACGTCATGCTTAATTCATTACGCTCAGGATTAGAATATTTAATACAATTATCAATTGTCGTAGATGACATTTCTCCAACTGTAATTACATCTTTTCCTGCAAAAACATTTCGGTTCATCTCTTGTAAATATTCATGAACACGCGGACCATCTGTATAATACTTGCGTCCATCACTTGTCGCAGTACTACCTTCATCGTTTAAGAAACATTGGTCTTTTGAAATTAAGTTAATGACATCTAATCGGAATCCTGTTACTCCTTTATCCAGCCAAAAACGCATCATATCATATACTTCTTCACGAAGTTTTTCATTTTCCCAATTTAAATCAGCTTGTGTTTCATCAAATAAATGTAAATAATATTGCTCCGTCTTCTCATCATATTTCCAAGCAGATCCACCAAACTTAGACTGCCAATTATTTTTTTCATCACGCCAAATATAGTAATTACGATATGGACTATTTTTATCTTCCTTCGCTTCTTTAAACCACTTATGTTCAGTCGAACTATGATTTACAACAATATCAAGCATAATCTTAATGTTACGTACTTTCGCTTCTGCTAAAAGTTCTTCAAACTCTTCCATCGTTCCGTAAGATGGATCAATGCTGTAGTAATCACTTACATCATATCCATTATCATTTTGTGGTGATTGGTATATCGGTGTTAACCATATATAATCCACTCCGAGTTCTTTTAAATAATCTAGTTTCTCTGTAACACCTTTTATATCCCCGGTTTCTCTATTGTAATAACTATTAAAGCTCTTCGGATAAATTTGATAGACTACACTTTTATGCCAATCCTTCATGTTTAACTTCCTCCTACTTCTGTTTGACTCTTTTTGCAAATAACCATGTTAAAGTAAACGGGATTACAACTGCAATAATCATTCCTACAATAAATATTGGAATCGATTTCGGAATGATAGAAATAAATGCTGGCAATCCGCCAATTCCGATAGCAGGCGCTAATACACCATTTAATGTAATGAATATCGCTGCCACAGCAGATCCTATAATCGCTGCATAGAACGGGAACTTATTTCGTAAATTCACCCCAAACATCGCTGGTTCTGTAATACCGAAGTATGCTGAAATGGCTGATGTTGATGCCATACTTTTATCATTTTGATTTTTAGAAATCCAGAACATCGCAAGTGCCGCACTACCTTGCGCAATGTTAGAAAGAGCGATCATCGGCCAAATAAATGTCCCGCCATGTTGTGCAATCAATTGTAAATCAATTGCAATAAACATATGATGCATACCTGTAATTACAAGCGGTGCATATAACGCTCCAAATAATACTGCTCCAACTACTGGTACTGTTTCATATACACCTACTAATCCTACTGTTAATAAATCTCCAATATGACGTGTAACCGGACCGATAATTCCTAGTGCTAACACACCTGTCACAACGATTGTTGTAATTGGTACAACTAATAATTGAATTGCATTTGGTACATGTTTCTTTAAGAAAATTTCCACTTTACTTAATACAAATGCTGCTACTAAAACAGGTAAAATTTGTCCTTGATATCCTACCTTCTCAATTTGGAATAGTCCTAAAATATTGAAGTACTCAATCTTTTGACCCTCTAAACCAGTCGCTGCTTTTCCGTAGTCCCAAGCGTTTAATAAGGCCGGGTGCACAAGCATTAATCCCATAACAATCCCTAGTATTGGACTACCACCAAAACGCTTCGTTGCTGACCAACCGACAAGTGCTGGTAAGAATACGAATGCTGTATTGGCCATCATATTAATTAAATCCCAAAGCCCGCCTAAGTTCGGATAAACATCTAATAAATTTTTCCCATCAAAAAATAAGTCCTTTGCGCCTAATAGATTGTTAATACCCATTAGTAAACCAGCTGTTACGATCGCTGGTAATATCGGCATAAATACATCCGAAAATATTTTCACAAACTTTTGAGCTGGATTTAACTTCTGATTTCCAGAGTCTTTTACGTCCGCTACAGTCGATTCTTTCATACCTGCAAGCGTTATCAATTCAGCGTAAACACGATCTACATCCCCTGGACCAATTACAACTTGAAATATACCAGCGTTATGAAACGCTCCTTTCACTAATGAAACAGACTGTAATTTATCATTATCTATTTTACTTTCATCTTTTAAAGCGATACGGAGCCTCGTCACACAATGTGCAGCTTGTTCAATATTGTCTTTCCCACCAATATACTGCAACACTTCCTCTGCTGTTTTACGATAGTCTTTCCCCATATTCCCGTCCCTCTTTTCTTTTTTTGATACCGTTTACAATTACATATTAACTCGTATATATAAGTTAGTCAACACTCGTATATACGAGTTTGTGTTTTTTTTATAAAAAAAAGAGATGAAACAATATTTTGTTCCACCTCTTTACTTCCTGCGTGCCACATCCGAAAAGTGAAAAATATCTAAACGGTGGCGTGATTCTGTATATTCAAACTGACTTCCATCATACAAATGTGTAAAGTTTTTCACAACGACAACATAGTCTGTTCCATTTAAATCTAAATACTTTCTGTCATCCTCTGTACATGGCTGTACTTCTATTACCCTCTGCGAATAACTAATATGTAGCCCAAGCTCTTTCTCGATGTATTTATAAATCGATGCAGTTGCAATTTCTTTCGTTAATCCTGGAATAAACTCAGATACAAAATGATTTATATCTAAAATTACTTTTTCTCCATCAATATTTCGTACACGTTTAATATGGTCAATCTCTGTTTTTTCTTTTACATTTAATAATTTCGCAATGTCTTTTGTGGCTTTTTCTTTGTCCATTTCCACAACTTCCGTAATACAATGACGTCCTAAACGTTCATTTTCTTCTTGGAAACTTACAATACCGCCAAAATTAAATTCAATATTTTTTCGCTTTAAAACAAAAACACCTTTTCCATGAATTTTTTGCACATATCCACGCTCTTGCAGTAAATCTACAGCTTTTCTTACCGTGCCTCGGCTTGCCTCATACTGCTTCATTAATTCTGTTTCTGATGGGATTTTGCATCCCTCTTTTAATTGTTTATTATCAATAGATTTACTGATTTCTGTATAAATTTGTTCATACTTACTCATCATCTACAATAGCCCCTTGTCACCTTCTAATTCTATATGTATTATAACATGCTTCACTCTTCTGCCAATCTCTCACTTATTTTCCAGTACAAGAAAAATATAGGTAAATATTTAATCTTTAAAACGTATTTTTATAAAAATTTTTATATTTTTCTTTTCATTCAAAAAAACATGTAGTATACTAACTTCAAAATCAGAGGAGAAAGGGAGCAAAGAACTATGCTTACTTATACAACAACTGTAGTTACATTTGCACAAAAACATCATCATCATACGTAACCCTTGAAACCTAGCGGAAAAATTACGCGTAGGTACAAGGGTTATTCCCGTTGTACCTACGCTTTGGCGAAAGAGCCATGTAGGTATTTTTTTATCTACATGGCTCTTTTTTATTGTCAAAAAGCTAGTAAAAAATGATGTTTAAGCAAAACTTACTACAAAGGAGTTAACAAAAATGGAAACGAAAAAATGGGGATTATGGGTTTTAACAGCATTTGTTATCGGGAATATGGTTGGCGGTGGCGTATTTATGCTTCCAGCAAATTTAGCACAAGTATCAGGGCCAATGGGTTCTACACTCGCATGGAGTATTACAGGCCTTGGCGTATTTATGATTGCACTTGTATTTGGAAATTTAGCGGTTCGGAAACCAGAATTAAAAGCTGGACCACAAAGCTATGCTCAAGCGATGTTTCCTTCAAAAAAAGCTGGTAAAGTTGCAGGATATAGTATGGCATGGGGATATTGGGCTGCTAACTGGGCTGCAACAGCATCTGTTATTATTTCCTTTGCTGGATATTTATCAACATTCTTTCCAGTTTTACAAAGTAAGCAAATTCTTTTTTCAATAAATGGATTTTCACTGGAACTCGGAAAAGGATTAACTTTCCTCGTATGTAGCCTTATGCTGTGGGGAATTCAATATATTCTTTCTCAAAATATTGATCGAGCTGGAAACATGAATCTACTTGCTACCATTGCAAAAATTATTGGATTTACAATGTTTATTGTAATTACATTATTCATTTTTAACGCCTCTAATTTCGGAGACGGTCAAACCTTTATGAATGAAGCAGGACAATCAATCTCATTAGGTGGACAAATCAATTCAGCTGCTATTGCAACACTCTGGGCATTTATCGGTATTGAATCAGCAGTTATGCTTTCTAATCGTGCAAAATCACAGCGCGATGTAAAAAAAGCTACGATTTTCGGATTAATTATCGCTCTTCTTATTTACATGTCAATTACTTTACTTACAATGGGAGCTCTTCCGCAAGATGCTTTAAAAGAGTCTCAAAAACCATTAGTAGACGCATTAAATTTAGCAATT
Organism: Bacillus cereus group sp. MYBK108-1; assembly: GCF_051917185.1. NCBI lineage: Bacteria > Bacillati > Bacillota > Bacilli > Caryophanales > Bacillaceae > Bacillus > Bacillus cereus group sp. MYBK108-1. The sequence goes on along the minus strand of NZ_JBQAHZ010000008.1, from coordinate 108,075 downwards.
GGAAATAAAGGTGCATATATAATGGCTTTACTCGCTCTTATATCTTTATTTGGATCTACAGTTGGCTGGATTGTTGTTAGTTCAGAGGTACCTTACCAGGCAGCAAAAAATGGACTTTTCCCTAAGTTTTTCGGGAAAACAAATAAAAAAGGTAGTCCTTCAAAATCATTATTGATTACAAATGTAATGACGCAAATTTTCTTATTTTCAACGATTTCTGGTACTGTTTCAGAAGCGTATAGTTTCGCTATCGTCGTAGCAACATTAGCCTATTTAATTCCATACCTTGTTTCTACCTTGTACCAATTAAAATTAGTTATTACAGGAGAAACGTATGATATACTGCCAGGATCTCGAGTAAAAGATGGAATCATTACTACATTAGCGTTGATATACTCCATTTGGGTTATCAAAACGGGAACTGCTGATTTAAAAACATTCTTCTTAGGAATTGGATTGTTCGTATTAGGTCTTATTCTTTATCCAGTACTAATGAAAGACTCACAAAAAACGGATTAAATAAAGAGAAGCTGCTGGCTTCTCTTTTTTATTAAAAATCTGTAATTAACTTTTCTTTTAGCTCTCCTACAGATAAAGGTTTCGCATAATAAAATCCCTGTACATAATCACAGCTCATTGATTGTAACAAACTCTCTTGCTCTACTGTTTCTACTCCTTCAGCAACTACTGCTAAATTTAAACTATGAGCAATTTCAATAACGGATTTTACAATCGTTCGTTCTGGTTGTGCGTGATCATAATGAAATTCACGAATAAAATTACGATCAATTTTTACAATATCCAGTGGTAGTTGTTTTAAATAATATAAGGAAGAATAGCCAGTTCCGAAATCATCCAAAGCAATTAAAACACCCATATTTCTTAATTCTTGTAATGTAGCAATAATATAATCAAAATGGCGGACTGCAATACTTTCCGTTATTTCTAATATTAAACGGTTCGGAGGAAAACCAGTTCTCTTTAAAATGCTACGTACTGATAAAATAAAACGTTTCTGCATTAATTGTTGTATGGATAAATTCACAGATAACTTTAGTCCTTCTTGATAATTCGGCAATGTTTTAAACAAGCGACATGATTTTTCTAATACCCAGTCTCCTAGTTTTATAATAAGTCCAGACTCTTCAGCTACAGGGATAAATTCGCTTGGTGAAATAGGTCCGTCTTCTGTCATACAACGTACTAGAGCTTCTATACCAGAATATCTCTTCGTTTTCAAATCAATAATAGGCTGCAATGCTACATCTAACTCTTCATCACGAATTGCCTTTTGCAAAGCAAACTCAACTTTCATTCTACGATTTATTTTCGCGCGTAGCTCATCTGTAAAGAAACACGCAGCGTTTCTCCCCTGTTCTTTTGCACTATACATAGCTAAGTCAGAGTTTTTCAATAACGTTTCCACATCTTGTCCGTCTTGTGGATAAGAACAAAGTCCTAGACTAGCTGAAATGTATACTTCATGGCCTTCCAGCATAAATGGTGCCTGAAAACATGACAACACAGATGTCGCTAACTGACTCATATCATCTTGTCTATGATTTTTTGTTAACAGCACAAATTCGTCGCCACCTAGCCTAGCCAGAACATCTTTCTCTCCTAGTACATAATGCAACCTTGAAGCAACTTCACTTAAAAGTAAATCCCCTATCATATGACCTAATGTATCATTTACTAATTTAAAACGGTCCAAATCAAAGTAAATCATACCAAATTCTTTTTTATCTGCAATCAATTCGTTAACGGTCGTTATTAATTGTAAACGGTTAGGCAAACTCGTTAAAGCATCATGATAGGCAAGTTCCCTATAACGACTTTCACTTAGCCGCAATCTATGTTCCGCTTCTTTTCTACTACTAATATCATTTCGAATTGCGATAAACTGGTATGGCTCTCCTTTTTCATTTAAAAATGGAACAATTGTTGTTTTGACCCAATAATATGTACCATCTTTTGCTCGATTCCGAATCTCACCTGTCCATACTTTCCCATTCAAAATACGCTTCCATAAGTCTTGAAAAAAGGTTTTTGGATGATGTCCTGAATTTAAAATACGGTGATCTTTTCCAATTAATTCTTCTCTTTTGTATTTAGAGATTTCACAAAATTTATCATTTACATATGTAATAAGACCTTTTCGATCTGTAATTGCAACAATTGAAGACTCATCTAATGCTAACTTTAAATCTCGCAATGAAGAGTCATATAATGCATGACCTCTCTGTTCTAGCATGCGCATCTCTCCTTGCTTCTATCTGACTAAAACACAACCTGTTTCTCTTCATAGAAATAGAGATATTTCATTTTCTAATACTAGCCCATTACATAAATTATCTTTTTGAATAGACCGATTAAAATAACATAATATTATTTGTAATAAAAAGCAATATTATACCGTTCTAATTATAAATAGTAGCTTCTCATCTCCCTAATTATTTCGTACCTTATTATACTGCAATCCCTTTAAGTGGCTCTATGCAAGCCTTGTTTCCAACTAATACCACTCACATCTGATCTCTTTGTTTTTAATAACGAAATAGAAATTAGAACATACTACATAACTATTCACGAATAATAATATAAAACTCTACATCAATGTATATGTTTTTGAATTACAATAACAAAATATTAACATATTTTCACCTTAATTTTGGAAGTATTTTATAAATAAATACCGTATTAAACTAAAAAAGAGGATAGCCTCTTTTTTAGTTTAATACGAATATGGTATTTGCTGATAACCTGGGTATGGCATTGGATACGTTACAGGGTATGGCGACGGATAAGCTACTGGATATGGAGCCGGATAATACCCTCCACTTGTTGCACCTGTTAATGCACCAGCTGTTAGTCCGCCTAACACTCCTCCTGCAAAGCTTCCAGGGAAAAATCCGCCTCCCCATGAACTACCACCACCCCAGCCCCATCCGCCTCCGTGATGATGATGGTGATCATAGTGATTGTGTCCTCCATGGTGATGATGTCCACCGTTATGATTGTGCCCACCATGATTGTGTCCTCCATGATGATTTCGATAATACAATCCATTATTTTCTATATAATTCATGTTTCTCCGCTCCTTTTCGATTTTTTCATTTTCATATGCGTTAAGAGTGGGATAAAAAATGGGATAGTACACTGTATGTAGGACAAATGCGGAAAGTATAGGTGAAATGTCTATATTTTGTAAAAAAAGCAAAACACCTTATAATAAAGATGTCATATTACATCTTCTATTTAAGAAGTCTATATTGAAAAAAGATTAGGGGAATTATATAGAAATGAAGAAGCCTATCGTTCAATTACTATTAATATTTACAATTGTATCTATCGTTCTGTTCCTATTAAATACATCGTATATCTCGTTATATACATTTGTCGGTGCTCTATGGTCCATCACAATCGTAGGAATTTCATTCGTTATTTTTATAGAAAATAGATCTCCACAAAGTACATTAGCATGGTTTTTAGTATTAGCACTTCTTCCTATTATAGGTGTGCTATTATACGCTATTTTCGGGCGCAGCCGCTGGAGAAGAAAAAAACATCTCCATCGTTCAGAAGAACAAAGAAAATTATTCCGTGAAATATTAGAAGGAAGAAGACTAGAGTTATTACTCACAGTCCCACTAAATGAACGTTCCATACATTTAACAGAAGTCATACAAAAATTTGGAGGCGGTCCTGCTGCAGATAAAACAACTACAAAACTTTTAACAAACGGAGATCAAACATTTTCAGAAATTTTGCGAGCTATAGAGCAAGCAAAACATCATATACATATTCAATACTACATTTATAAATCTGATGAAATTGGTACAAAAGTTCGAGATGCTTTAATACAAAAAGCAAAAGATGGTGTTATTGTACGCTTCCTTTATGATGGCCTTGGAAGTAATACGTTAAGACGACGATTTTTGCAACCTATGAAAGAAGCTGGGATTGAAATTGTAGAATTTGACCCTATTTTTTCAGCTTGGTTACTTGAAACTGTCAATTATCGTAACCATCGAAAAATTGTTATTGTAGATGGCGAAATTGGTTTTACCGGAGGACTCAATGTCGGTGATGAATATCTTGGCCGTTCCAAGAAATTTCCTGTTTGGCGTGATAGTCATTTAAAAATAGAAGGAAAAGCATTATATAAATTACAAGCAATCTTTCTAGAAGACTGGCTCTATGCCTCTAGTGGTTTAAATACTTATTCCTGGGATCAATTCATGAATAGACAATACTTCCCAGGTAAAGAGATTTCAAATGCAGAAGGTGCTGTTCAAATCGTAGCAAGCGGACCAAGCTCCGATGATAAAAGTATTCGTAATACATTATTAGCTGTTATGGGCTCTGCAAAAAAATCCATTTGGATCGCTACACCCTACTTTATTCCAGATCAAGAAACTTTAACATTATTACGCTTAAGTGCAATTGCCGGAATAGATGTACGGATTTTATATCCAGGTAAAAGTGATAGCATCATTAGTGATCAAGCATCTCAATCCTATTTCACTCCGCTTTTAAAAGCTGGTGCTTCTATTTACAGTTATAAAGATGGTTTTATGCATGCAAAAATTGTACTCGTTGATGATACAATTGCAACTATTGGAACAGCGAACATGGATGTACGTAGCTTTGAATTGAATTACGAAATTATTAGTGTACTTTATGAATCAAAAACAGTTCACGATATTAAACGTGATTTTGAAGAAGATTTTAAACATTCAACTGAAATTAAATGGAACTCTTTCCAAAAAAGAAGTATAAAAAAACGCATATTGGAGTCTTTCATGAGGCTCATTTCTCCTTTACTGTAGGCAATCAACTTCATCTTGATTGCTTTTTCTTTTCCCTTTATCCTCCTTCCTTTTCTTTGCATACCATATTAAAACAAGTTATCATAAGATGTATTACTTTATGAAAATAATGTTAGGTGGGAAATACATGTTAGAACAATTTCATATACATGCTGATTTAAAACAACAGCTTTCTACGATTCATGAAAAGAATAAGCAAGAAGCTGGTGAAAACGCACATTTAATCGGAACGAAAATATATAAAGCGTCTGATAATAGCATTATTGAAGATGCGATTACAGCACTTCTTCTTGGCAAGAACATTCTATTAAAAGGACCGACTGGTAGTGGTAAAACAGTACTAGCGGAAACTCTTTCTTCTTTATTCCAAAAACCAATGCATAGCATTAACTGCTCTGTCGACTTAGATGTAGAGGGTATTTTAGGATACAACACACTACAAAAGAAAAATGGTGCATCTGAAGTTTCATTCGTTAACGGTCCTCTTATGAAAGCAATGAAGAACGGTCACTTCCTATATATTGACGAAATCAATATGGCAAAACCTGAAACGTTACCACTTCTTCACGGCGCATTAGATTACCGTAAAATGATCACAAACCCATTTACACAAGAGGTTGTATACGGTGATGACGAATACCGTGTAATTGCTGCGATTAACGAAGGTTACGTTGGAACAAGTGAACTAAACGAAGCGTTAAAAAACCGTTTCGTTATTATTGAAGTTCCTTACATTCAAGGTGATACATTAAAAGAATTATTATTAGCAGAATCAAAATTAAAAGATGTTGCAACAATTGAAAAGTTCGTTGCCTTTGCAAGCGACCTTATGCCTTTAGCTCGCGATGGACGTGTAAGTGAAGAAGCGGCAAGTATTCGTGGCATTATCGACGCATGTGATTTAGGTGTATATATTCCTGTTATGCGAGCGATTGAACGAAGCATAATTGCAAAACTTAATGATGAAACAGAACAAATGACTGTCCGTGAATTAGCAGAAAGTTATTTCTTTGAGGGATAATTTATGAGACAAATTTTTAGTGACAAAAAAATTGATGCGTCGCTGTTTCTACAAATGGAAAACTTAATGTATGCCCTTCTAAAAGAAGACGATGCCTATCTTGAATATGGCTATAAAGCATACTACGACGAAATTGAAAAGAAAGTTGTCATTAGTCACTTTTGGGATGATCGAAAAGAAGAAGATACAGTAATCGGATTAAAAAGCGAAGTGTTCTTAAAAGCACTTGGTAATAAACATTACTCGGACATGACTTTAATTCGTTCTTATGCGATTGAATTGCAAGAATCGCCCCTAAAAAAGTTTTTAACACAATTATTTGTTCTATTAGAAGATTTACGCGTTGAGGAAATTGTAAAGAACTTACGTCCTGGCACGAAGCATGTTTTTAAAAGAAGAAAAGAAATGTATCGCAATTACTTTAGCTCACAAAATGAAATCAATCGCGTTCGTAACTATCACGGTGATCGTCTATTTTGCCTATGCTATCTTTCATTAACGAGCGATAAATATGAAATGTTTAATAATGAATATTTCGAACAAATTGAAGCTATTTTGCATGAAACATTCCAAGCTCGTAATACGGAAGATATTATGTATATCGTTGAGAAAATTCGCTACCGCTTAGAGGAGCTTCTTGAAAGTGATATGCTTAACAACTATTTCGGACATGCACCGCTTTATTTATCTGTTCTTGCAGACGAAAAGAACTGTCGCGTCGAAGATTTAGCAAATGATGATACGCAGCTTATAGATGACGATGAAAATAAAAACAAAATGGATGAAAGTTTCTCCACATGGCATCGTGAAAATAAAAATAACGAAAACGAGAACTTTTTACGCTTTGAATTAGAAAGCGGAACAAAAACAAACATGATGGGCGATACTGCTCGTGAATCAGAAGATGGCGACCAAGCACTTGGTTCTGTACAAGGTACTTCTCAAAAAAGTACACAATCCAACTTTGATGGCGCTGATACAGAAGAAGCAAGGGCTTCACACGCTTCTAGTCAAAATGATGGTGCATATGGTAAATATAACACTGGCGCTTCTCATACATTTAAAGAAGCACGTAAACCAAATCCTGATGAGAAAAAGGATTACCAAGCTATCAAATCAGTCGTTAATAAAGATGTAAAAGAATTAAAGAAAATTATCGAAAAAACGATTGAAAATAAAACGAATGCAAATAGTGATAAATATTACGGAAGACTTCGTAAGAAATTCCTTCGTATTTATACTGAAAAGCAGCCTCGCATGTTTTATAAAAAAGGGCAAGAATCACAAGAGCTCGACGTTGCATTCCAACTGTTAGTTGACTGTTCTGGTTCTATGTATAACAAAATGGAAGAAACGAAGAAGAGTGTTGTACTATTCCATGAAGCTTTAAAATCTTTAAAAATCCCGCACGCTATTAGCGGATTTTGGGAAGATGCCTCTAGCGCTAAACCTGAAGATAAGCCGAACGTTATCCATGAAGTTGTAAATTATAAAAACTCAACGTTACCAAACGTTGGTCCAGAAATTATGCAACTTCGTGAAGAAGAAGATAACCGCGACGGATATATTATTCGTATCGTTTCTGAAAAGCTTGCCAAAAGACCTGAGAAACATAAATTCTTACTAGTCTTCACAGACGGTGAGCCTTCTGCGCTAGACTATCAACAAGACGGAATTTTAGATACGCATGAAGCTGTTAAACTCGCGCGTAAAAGTGGTATGGAAGTAATCGGTATCTTCATCGAAGAAGGCGAAGCGAAAGAAGCAACTTATCAATTGATGAAAAACATTTATAACCATCACTTCTTAGTTGCAAATCACGCTGAAGATTTACGATTGAAGATTAAACCATTACTGAAAAAATTATTACTGAAGACGATTGAATAGAAAATAGGAGCCTTGTGGCTCCTGTTTTTTCGTTCAATTACTTTGTTTCTGGTTGAAACTTGTATGGAATGGCTATTTCTAACAAATATTCAAATCCTCCGTCATAGTATGGGAAGCGCTCATTCGCAATTGTTCGATCCACCCACTCTACTGCAGAAATTTCACCTTCATCTTCCGCAATAAGTTCACCTTTTTCTACATTCGCTCGGAATGTAAAAAATAGTGCATGATTCCCTGATTCTTCAAAGAATTTTTCATTGATCGCAACAAGTCCACCTAACGTAGCAGTTAAACCTGTCTCTTCTTTCACTTCTCTTATTAGTGCTTCCTCTAATATTTCACCTTTTTCCACAGCCCCGCCTGGCAATGACCAAACGTTTTGTTCTACATTATGTACCATTAATATTTTATCTGTTTCTTCGTCATGTATTAGTGCATATACGACATCAACTCTTTGCATGTTGCTTTTCTCCTTCAATTAACTCATCCATTGTAAATAAAGAATGTAGTTGTAAACCATCTGCTAATAAGTTTTCTCTTCCCTCTTTCGTTCGTTCAATCACACCTAGAACATGATGTACTTTCGCACCTAGTTCTCTTAAATCTTTCGTGCTTAATAATATTTGACCACCTGTCGTAATAACATCCTCAACAACACAAATATTTTTCCCAGCAATATTAACGCCTTCTGCTAACTTACATGTGCCGTACTTCTTCGCTTCTTTTCTTACAAATACGACCGGTATACCTGTTTGTAAAGATAATGCCGTTGCTACTGGAATTCCTCCCATCTCTAAACCAGCGAGTGCTTCTGTATCAGGAGGAATGAGCTCTTTCAACTGTTTAGTAATTTCTAATAACAGTACTGGATTAGATTCAAATAAGTACTTATCAAAATATTGATTTGATACTTGTCCTGATCGAAGCTTAAATGTTCCCGTTAAACGTGACGTACTGTAAATTTCCTTTGCTAATTCCCATTTCTCCATTCCCTGTCTCCCCTTTACACACAAATTAACTCATTCTATCACATTTGTAATTATTTGTATATTACCAAAATACAAATAAAAAGAGCCGATTCCTAAGAATCGACTCTTCCTATTAATTCATCACTAACTCAGCTGTGAGCTTTTTTTTTAACTTAGCCAGCATGTCAGTTGTCATTTTGTCTAAATCGTATTCTGCTTTAAAGCACCACTCTTTCATTGCTGCTGTTGCATCAATAGAGTTTGGCCAGCTATCAGCGATTGTTTGACGAGCTGGATCTACTGCATAATCCATTGTAAACGTCGGAATGTGTTTACGAATTGACGCTGCAATTTGCTCTGGCTCGAAGCTCATTGCTGTAATGTTAAATGCATTTCTATGCACTAGCTTACTTGGATCAGCTTCCATTAATGAAATGATCGCTTGTAAAGCATCAGGCATATACATCATGTCCATGTACGTTCCTTCAGCAATGTATGAGGTGTATGCACCTTCTTTAATCGCCTCATAATAAATTTCAACTGCATAATCAGTTGTTCCGCCTCCTGGAGGAGCTACGTAAGAAATTAAACCTGGGAAACGGACACCGCGCGTATCTACGCCAAATTTTTGATGATAATAATCACACAGTAATTCTCCTGCTACTTTGTTTACCCCATACATCGTAGTAGGACGCTGAATTGTATCTTGCGGTGTATTATCTTTTGGCGTCGATGGACCGAATGCACCGATAGAACTTGGCGTGAAGAACTTACAGTTTAATTCACGAGCTGCTTCTAGAGCATTTACAAGTCCACCCATATTTAAATTCCATGCAAATAACGGATTTTTTTCTGCTGTTGCTGAAAGTAAAGCTGCTAAATGAATAATTGTATCTACTTCATTACGCTTTGCGATATCATGTAGTTTTTGTCCATCTGTTACATCTAACGTTTCAAATGGACCAGACGTTACTACTTCACTATCTGTTTCACGAATATCTGTTGCAATAACATTTGATGCGCCGTATACATCACGAAGTTTCATTACTAGTTCAGAACCAATTTGCCCTAAAGAACCGGTTACTAGAATTTTTTTCATTTTCCCCACTCCTCATTTGCAAGCTATTCAAAAGATGTCGTTACTTAAATGATGCCCATTTCTTTTCCTACTTTTTCATACTTAAGAATTGCTTCATCTAACATTTCTTTCGTATGAGCTGCTGTAGGCATATTACGAACGCGCCCTGTTCCTTTTGCTACAGTTGGGAACACGATAGATTTTGCGTATACACCTTCTTCATTTAGACGTTTACTAAATTCTTGTGTTAATACTTCGTCCCCAATAATACAAGGTGTAATTGGCGTTTCACTTTCCCCAATGTTAAAGCCAAGTTCTTTTAATCCTTGTTTCAAGTAGCGGCCATTTTCCCATAAGCGATCGTGTAACTCTGTGCTTTCCATTAAGATTTCAATTGATCTCATGCAAGCTGCTGCATCAGCTGGTGTTAATGCTGTAGAGAATAAGAATGGACGTGAACGAACTTTTAACCAGTCAATTAAGTTTTGTTTCCCTGCTACATATCCACCAATTACCCCAATTGCTTTTGATAATGTACCAATTTGGAAATCAACTTTATCAGAAAGACCGAAGTGCTTTACAGTTCCTGCACCTTTTCCAAGTACACCTGAACCGTGTGCATCATCTACGTATGTCATTAAATCTAACTCTTCTGCAATCTCAACAATTTCTGGTAGTTTTGCAACATCTCCATCCATCGAAAAGACACCGTCGGTAATTACCATTAATTTATTGTAAAGACCTGATTCTTTCGCCGCGATTGCTTTTTGGCGTAAATCTTCCATATCAGAATGTTTATAAACAATAATTTTTGCTTTTGATAGACGACTACCGTCAATAATAGATGCATGATTTAATTCGTCTGAAAGAATCGCATCATTTTTATCCATAACAGCTGAAATCGCTGCCATATTACAGTTAAATCCTGATTGATAAGCAATTGCTGCTTCTGTATGTTTAAACTTTGCAATTGTTTCTTCTAACTTAATATGCAAATCTAAAGTACCGTTAATTGTACGAACAGCCCCTGCTCCAACACCGTACTTATGAATAGCACCAATTGCTGCTTCTTGCAAACGGCTATCTGTTGCTAATCCCAGATAGTTGTTTGAAGATAAGTTAATATATTCTTTTCCGCCAATTGTAATGATCGGTCCATTTGAACTCTCAAGCGGATCAATTACGTTATAAAGCCCCTTTGATTTTAAATCCTCTAAATTTTCTTCTAAAAATTTCGCAAGTGTTTTACTAGACATCGTGAAGCCTCCCATCGTTCATGTAAGCGGATTATTGTCTTAATAGTTCTAATAATCCCTCTACTAGCTTAACACGTTTTCAGAATTTATTATAGAAAAATAGTTTAAAGTAACCGCTTACAATTCTAGATTATATATGATTTATTACAATAAATCTATCATTTACTTTTCATATTTGATAGAATTAAAAAAATATTTCGGGAGGTTTCAAACATGGCATTTACAGAATCTGATGTATACAATAACACAGCATTTTTCGAACAATATATGAAACGAAGATACCGAGAAAATAGCCCAAATGAATCCATTGAAAAACCAGTATTCTTTCAGCTCATTGGTCATGTACAAGGAAAACAAATTCTCGATTTAGGCTGTGGTGATGCTAAGTTTGGCGCGGAATTATTAGAGAAGGGATGCTACTCTTACACCGGCATTGAAGGCTCCGAACTTATGTATGAAAAAGCTAAAAAACAACTAGAAAATAAAAATGGATCTGTTCATTTTTTAAACCTCAAAGATTATACCTACCCCTCTTCCACTTTTGATTTAGTAACATCTAGACTCGCCTTACATTATATTGAACATCTTGATACTATTTTTAAAAATGTATTTCAAACTTTAAAAACAAATGGCACCTTTACCTTTAGCGTTCAACATCCCGTTATTACTTCTTCATTTGAAAGCTTACAAACAAGTGGTAAAAGAACGAGTTGGCTCGTCGATGATTACTTTAAACTAGGCAAACGGGTTGAACCATGGATTGAGCAAGAAGTTATTAAATATCATCGTACAACGGAAGAGTATTTCACATTATTACAGCAAGCCGGATTTACCATTACATCATTAAAAGAAGCTACACCAAATCCAACCTATTTTCAAGATGAAGAAGAGTATAAACGTCGCTTACGTATTCCTCTCTTCCTCTTATTTTCTTGTACCAAATAAAAAAAACGATGAATCACTCATCGTTTTTTTATCTCATTGCCTGAGCAACTTCTTTAACTACACGTCTTCCTCTTCCGTGAGGGATACAAAGCGGTGTTCCAAACAACGGATCCGTACTAATTTGACACTCCATTCGGAATACATCACGTACTAGTTTCTCATCTACCACTTCTTCAGGTTTACCTTGTGCATATATTTGTTTATCTTGAATTGCTACAATGTTATCTGCATAGCGGCATGCTAAATTCAGATCATGTAATACCATAACAATTGTTCTTTGTTCTGTTTCATTTAATTCGAATAATAAATCTAGCACTTCAATTTGGTGAGTCATATCTAAGTATGTAGTTGGCTCATCCAGTAAAATGATATCTGTATCTTGTGCAAGTGTCATTGCGATCCAAGCACGTTGACGCTGCCCACCTGAAAGAGCATGCACATCACGCTCAGCAAATTCTGTCATACCTGTTGCTGCAAGTGCCTTCTGTACCATTTCCTCATCTTTTTCTGACCACTGTTTCAGCCATGTTTGATATGGATAGCGTCCTTGTTTTACAAGTTGCAATACTGTAAGCCCTTCTGGTGCTTGCGGTCCTTGCGGTAAAATTGCCATTTGACGAGCAATTTGCTTCGTTTGCATACTTTGAATAGCTTGATTATCTAACAAAATGTCACCAGTTGTTGGCTTTAATAATCTAGCTAGTGAACGTAATAAAGTTGATTTCCCGCAACCGTTGGAACCGATAAAGATTGTAATTTCACCTTTTGGAATTTCTAAATTCAACTCATCAATAATAATTGTTTCACCATAAGACAACGTCAAGCGTTTCGTCTCCAATGCTTTTTGCATATTCATCTCCCTTTATGAATTCCGACTTTTATAAAGTAAATAAATAAAATAAGGTGCACCAATTGCTGATGTAAATACCCCTGCTGGAATTTCAAGTGGTGTAAAAATTGTACGCCCTATTAAATCTGCAGCAAGTACTAGAATTGCACCGACAATAGCTGCAACTGGGAGCAACGCACCGTATAAAGAACCAACTAGCCTTCGTGAAATATGAGGTGCCATTAAACCGACAAATCCAATCCCTCCGGCGAAGGCAACTGCTCCCCCAATTAAAGCCGTACTAAGTAATAACATGAATACGCGTGACTTCGTTAAAGGAACACCAAGTCCTACCGCAATATCATCCCCTAGCTCTTGCGCATTTAAATGTCTAGCAGCTATAAATGATATTACCGTTAAAATGAGAACCCACGGTGCAAGTACCATAACATTTTGCCAAGAAGAGCCATAAACGGTACCCGTAATCCATACATTCGCTTGGCTCGCTTGATAAATTGGTGCTAACAACATAAATAATGTTGTTGCCGCCTTCGTTAATGCCCAAAATCCAACACCAATTAAAACGAGAATAATTGGTGATAATCCATCATTTTTCCATGCAAATAAGTATACAAAAACCGCTACAATCGTTGCTCCTGCAAAAGCTGCTAACGGCATATAATGAATGCTTACAGTTAGCGCATTATTTTTATCACTAAATAGCGCTAAAAATAATACAACTGCGACACTTGCCCCGCCCGTAATCCCGATGATATCAGGAGAAGCAAGTGGATTTCGAACGAGCCCTTGTAAAATACAGCCCGCTACTGCAAGCGCAATTCCTACGAGGATAGCAATTAAAATACGTGGCATACGAAACTTATTTACAACCATATTTGACATCGCATCGCCATTTCCAGTAATTGCTTGCCATACGTCATAAGGAGCAATTTTCATGTCCCCCATACCTGCGCTCGCAAAGAATAATCCTATTAAAACAACTAGTAAACTTAACAAGACGAGACAAGCTCGTTTATACATTAAAAACGAGAGCTCACCTTTTCCTATACGAAACGGAATATATTTCTTCATTTGCTAAGCCCTCTCTTACGTGCAATATAAATAAAGAATGGAGCTCCAATAAATGCTGTCATAACTCCTACTGGTACTTCTTGTGGCATAATGACATATCTTGCTGCTATATCAGCCAATATTAGTAGTATTGCACCTAACAATCCGCTATAAGGCACTCTCCATCTGTGGTCAACTCCAACAAGAAATCTCGCAAAATGCGGAGTAATAATTCCAATAAATCCAATTGGGCCAGCAACCGCAACTGAACCACCAGACAACAGTACAATAATAAGTAACACGAATGATTTCATTAAAATTGTTCGTTGTCCAAGTCCTTTCGCGACGTCTTCTCCCATCATCAATGTATTTACTTTCCCTGCCATCATAAGAGATGCAATCCATCCTATTAATAAATATGGGAATACAGATTGTAAAATTTCTAACTTTCTCCCTTGCACAGATCCAGCAAGCCAAAATAATACCTCTTCAAGTGCTTTTTCATTTAACACAAGTAATCCTTGTGTTAATGATGAAAATAATGCACTAATTGCGACCCCTGCTAACGTTAACTTAAGAGGAGTAGTCCCTTCTTTTCCTAAAGAACTAGAAGCAAATACAAGTACAGCTGCAACCGCCGCTCCTAAAAAGGCAATCCATGTGAAAGCTGATAATGATGTTACTGAAAAGATTACAATTGCTACAACTATAAAGAACGCAGCACCTGAATTTAATCCAATAAAATCTGGAGAAGCAAGTGGATTCTTAGTTAAAGTTTGCATAAGACAACCAGCAATGGCTAAACTAGCACCAACACTAGCTGCAATTAACGCCCTAGGCAGACGTACATTTTGAATAATAATATGTTCATTGGAATCGTTAAAATGGAAAAAAGCATCCAATGCTAGTTTCCAACTCGTATTTGTATATCCGAAAATAATACTTCCCCAAATACAAATAACGACTGCAATGATTCCAACAAATAATCCAATCCATTTTGCTCGATTTGTTTTTAATAACATGCAGCGTTTCCCCTTCAATGTATAATGATACGTTGTTAGTGTATTTCAACTTAATTCTCATTGTCAACGGAAATGAGAATTATTTTCACCCATATGTATTGACAATCAAAAGATAAAGGCTTAATATCATGCTTGCTATTGAAAAATATTCTCAACATATAGGGGGTACATAATGAATTTCATGCGGAAGAAATCGTTTACAGTATTTGTATTTTTACTAGCATTTTCAATGCTTTTAAGCGCTTGTGGAAAATCAAATAACAAAGAAGAATCTACAAAAGAAGATAATAAAAAAGAAGTGGTTACTGTAGAACATGCAATGGGTAAAACAGAAGTTCCTGCTAATCCAAAACGTGTAGTTATCTTAACAAATGAAGGAACTGAAGCTTTACTTGAATTAGGTGTGAAACCAGTTGGTGCTGTAAAGTCTTGGACTGGTGACCCATGGTATCCACATATTAAGGATAAAATGAAAGATGTAAAAGTTGTTGGTGATGAAGGACAAGTTAACGTTGAAACAATCGCTTCTTTAAAACCAGACTTAATTATCGGTAACAAAATGCGTCACGAAAAAGTGTACGAACAATTAAAAGCAATTGCACCTACTGTGTTCTCAGAAACATTACGTGGTGAATGGAAAGATAACTTCAAATTTTATGCAAAAGCATTAAATAAAGAAAAAGAAGGTCAAAAAGTTGTAGCTGATTACGAATCACGTATGAAAGATTTAAAAGGCAAACTTGGCGATAAAGTAAATCAAGAAATCTCTATGGTTCGTTTCATGCCTGGTGATGTTCGTATTTATCATGGCGATACATTCTCTGGTGTTATTTTAAAAGAACTTGGATTTAAACGTCCTGGAGATCAAAACAAAGATGATTTTGCAGAGCGTAACGTATCTAAAGAGCGTATTTCTGCTATGGATGGTGACGTATTATTCTACTTCACATTCGATAAAGGAAATGAGAAAAAAGGATCTGAACTAGAAAAAGAATATATAAACGATCCTCTATTTAAAAATTTAAATGCCGTAAAGAATGGTAAAGCATACAAAGTCGACGATGTTATTTGGAATACAGCTGGCGGTGTAATTGCTGCTAACCTATTACTAGATGACATCGAAAAACGCTTTGTTAAATAATATTTCCTTAACCAGCTCCCTTCTGTGGAGCTGGTTATTTTTCAATTCACTTAAATGTCACATTATTTCGTTTTGTATTTTTATTCCCAATATGTTATATTGAGAAAGTAAATAGAATATATTTTCTTTATATCAGAATAAATGTTTTAATCTAAATTTTCTGATTAATCACTATTTTATTTTCTTTTAGAATTCAATTATTACATTTGAAAACGCTTATCATCTCGTTTTCAGGGCAAAATACAGTAACGGTCGAAGAAAAATAGAACTTTTTTAGAAATTTTCTTTCTATTTCCATATAATTCTATTGACTTCTAAATATTTTGTAAATTAAAATGATTACATAAATATCCGTTATACAGGATTAGGGGGAAACAAAAATGGATGCAGCTTTAAAATTAGACAAAGCTGGAGAGCAACAATCACCAAAAAAACATCCACCAGGGTTATACTTGTTGTTCTTTACAGAGGCATGGGAAAGATTTAGTTATTACGGAATGCGTGGCTTATTAGTTCTTTATTTAACAACGAGCTTAGTAAGCGGCGGTTTAGGATTTGATAAAGCAGTTGCAGTTCAAATTTACGGTATTTTCACAATGTTAGTATACTTCACACCTATTATTGGTGGTTGGTTAACTGACCATTTCATTACGAAGCGACATGCCATTACTATTGGTGGTATCATCATGGCAATTGGTAACTTTGTATTATTCTCAATGAACACAAAAACTGGACTTTTCTTAGGATTAGGATTATTAGTTATTGGTAACGGATTCTTCAAACCAAATATTTCGACTTTATTAGGTCAATTATATAGCGAAAATGATTCTCGTCGTGATAGTGCTTTCACTATCTTCTACATGGGGATTAACTTAGGAGCTCTTATCGCTCCATTCATTTGCGGTTACTTTGCAGATTATAGATACGGTTTCTTAACAGCTTGTATCGGTATGATTATTGGGCAGCTTGCCTTTAATTTCTTAGCACCTCGTTACTTAGGGTCTATCGGAACAACTGTTGTAGGTAAACAATCTAAAGAAAAAAATGCAAAAGCAATTGAGAAAAAACCTTTAACAACACAAGAGAAAAAACGTACTGCTGCAATTTTAATTTTAACTTGTTTCGTAGTATTCTTCTGGGCAGGATTTGAGCAAGCTGGTAGTTCTTTAACACTTTACACAGATAAGTTCGTCGATCGTACAATTGGTGGATTTACAATTCCAACACCTTGGTTCCAATCTGTAAACCCACTATTCATTATCTTACTAGCATTACCTGTTTCTGCGTTATGGATTAAGCTTTCAAAAACAAAAAATGGCGATTTGAAAATCCCAACAAAAATGGCATTAGGCATGATTTTACTAGGGATTGGATATTTAGTTCTAACTTTAGCTGTTTTAAAAACTGGTAGCGATGAAGGTAACATTACAATGAAAGCAAACTTACTATTCATTGTATTCACTTACATGTTCCACACAATCGGTGAGTTATTCTTATCACCAATCGGATTATCTATGGTAAGTGCAATTGCTCCTGTTAAATTAGCATCATTATTAATGGGTGTATGGTTAGCTGGTACTGGCTTCGCAAACTTATTAGCAGGACAATTAGCCGCTTTCACTCAATCTTTAGGATATTTAGAAGTATTCGCAAGCATCGGTATTATCGTAATTGTACTGGGATTAGTACTTCTTATGTTCTCTAAGAAAATTGCACATATGATGGAATAACAAAAAGACGCTTCTAAAATTAGAAGCGTCTTTTTTATTACTTCTCCTCTAAAGCTGTCACGTCCACATGAACGCTCTCACCAGGATTAGATACATCATACACTTGAGCACTCCCCTTCTGCTCATCACAGCTCTCAATCCATACTGGTACGCCCTCATATGTAACGTCAATTCTACTTGAAGAAGATAAGATTTGTTTCACACGTTTCACATCCATACTACTATCCCTCCTTTTGCTTACTACACTCCTTTCTATTTTTTCTTTCCCTTTTAGAATATATTCCGTAAGGCAGCATGTTGATTGATAGTCATTTCTTCCTCACATGCTAATATTTACTCTCTCGCTACCTTTCTGACAAATAAAAAAAGACGTATATTCCATACGTCTTTTTCCATAATATTCAAATTTTAAGAAAATAATGTTTTTACTACCGCACTTACTTTATCATTATGGATTTGATAATACACTTCTAATCCTCGTCTTTCAAAGCGTACTACTTTATTTTGCTTTAACTTCGTTAAATGTTGTGAAACCGTTGATTGCGGAATTTCTAATACTTCCTGTAGTTGTGTTACATTACATGTTCCTCTTTGCATAAGTTCCATTACTAGACGTAGACGAAGTGGGTGAGCTAACGCTCTTAACATTTGTACATCTTCTTCTGAAATACGACATTCGAATTGATTTTGGCTCATAAAGTTCCCCTCATTTTCGTTTTTATTTGCGTTTTTATGTTCTTTTTATTTATTTATATATCTGTTCTTATATTTCCTGTTACGACATAACTTTATCAACCTATAAAGCCGAAAAATTTTTCCATCTTTATCAGCAAAAATTCAGGAAAAAATCCTTGCTGATTTTGAATATTATACTATATGATATAACGAAAAAGCAAAATAATGGCCTACGAATACTTTGCTTGCAAACGTTGTTTTATCAAGCTTTTTGTTATATTTTCACCTCATTGAAACGCACAGTAACGGTATTGTAAAATACCGTCTATAATTGATAACCTATCGTAATGTAGTTGAACTATAATTAACCTCTTTGTTACGCTAAAAGGAATTTTCAGTAAAAAGAGATGATGTGATATTAAAAATTTGTTTCTAATTTTTTATTCGTATTGCAAGCGGTTGGACTGTTGTGCAAAACTTCCTATTTAAATCCACTCACCAATCCTCCCTCACACTAGATCAAATAGGACAGATCAGTTCATATATCAAACTTTATACTCGATATAAAAGATGGCATCTAATATACACTTATAGGAAACATGCCAGCTGAATAAGCAAAATAATATGCAAATAGTTTATACAGCACACTTAAATTCATTTGAGTGTGTTTTTTGTCTACTTTATGAACAAAGCTTTTCTTTTAACACTATTATGGAATAATTATACTTTTTTACGTTGACAATAGTGTTGAAGGAGAATATACTAAGCATGTAAGTTGATTGTGAATAGTTTCACAAATAATGTGAATTTCTTCACATATAATAGATAGGAGTTGTCATTATTATGAGTACTTGGACACAAATTTATGACCCATTAAACAATATTTGGTTATCTGCACTAATCGCAGCACTTCCAATCTTTTGTTTCATCATTTGTTTAATGGGATTCAAAATGAAAAGTTACATGGCTGGTCTTTATAGTGTGATTGTCGCTATTATCCTTGCAATATTTGTTTATAAAATGCCAGCAACAGTAGCTGTAGCATCTGCTGGATTCGGTGTTTTATCTGGATTTTATCCAATTTGTACTATCGTTATCGCCGCAATTTTCCTTTACAAATTAACTGTTAAAACAGAGCAATTCAATATTATTCGCGATAGTATTTCAAGCATTACAAATGATCAACGTTTACAAGTATTATTAATCGCTTATTCTTTCGGTGCTTTCTTAGAAGGTGCAGCTGGTCTAGGGGTTCCAGTTGCTATTACAGCCGCACTACTTGTAGGTATGGGCTTTAATCCATTAAAAGCAGCAGGTATTTGTTTAGTAGCTAATATTGCTGGTGGTGCTATGGGTGCTATGGGTATTCCAGTTACAGTGCCAGCACAATTAACTCAACTTGACGCATTAACTATTGGTCGTCAAACTGTTCTTATTTTACCTTTCATTAGTATTATTTTACCTTTCTTACTTGTTTCAATGGTCGATGGAATTAAAGGTATTAAAGAAACTTGGCAAGGTATTCTTGTAAGTGGTGTTTCTTTCGCTATTACTCAATTCGCTGTGACTTACTTCTTAGGTGCAGAACTTACTAATATTTTCGCAGCAGTTGTAAGTATGATTGCTCTTGCATTATTCTTACGTGTTTGGCAACCAAAATCTTCTACTAAAGAAGAAAAACAAGAAACTAAAGTATCACATACATTCAATCAAATTTTATACGCTTGGTCTCCATTCGTATTCTTAACTGCATTTGTAACAATCTTTAACTTAAAACCGATTAAAGCTTTATTTGCTCCAGATGGTGCGTTAGCAAACTTAGTATTTAACATTCAGTTCCCTGGTCTTCATAATGCTGTTATGAAAACTACACCAATTACAAAAGCTGATACACCTTTCGCAGCTGTTTTCAAATTTGATGTATTCTCCTCTACAACTACTGCGATTGTACTAGCAATTATCGTTTCACTTATCGTTTACCGCGTAAAAGGTAAAATGGTTAAAGAATTAATGATTGAAACAATGAAAGAATTAAAAGCTCCAGTATATACAATTTGTAGCGTTATCGCTTTAGCTTACGTAGAAAACTACTCTGGTATGTCATCTACACTTGGACTTGCATTCTCTTCTACTGGTAATGCATTCCCAGTTCTTTCTCCAATCTTAGGATGGATTGGCGTATTCATTACAGGTTCAGTAGTTTCAAGTGGTTCTTTATTCGCACCACTTCAAGCAGTAACAGCAGACCAGTTAAACATCGTTCCTTCTACACTCGTTGCCTTAAACGTAGTAGGTGGTACAATGGCAAAAATGGTTTCACCACAATCTGTAGCAGTTGCTTGTGCCGCAGTTGGGCTAGTTGGTAAAGAATCTGCTCTATTTAAAACAGCAATGAAATACAGTTTAATCTTCTTAGCTGTTATTAGCTTACTTCAATTAAACGCTGTATTTAATATCTTTTAAAAATAAAACACCGATCCAAGTGGATCGGTGTTTTTCACATTACATTTTTTTATTTTTTAATAAAGAAGCTCCAGCAATTTCAGGGTGAGTCATTTCGAATGGATCTAAAATAATATCTAATTCCTCTTCTGTCAGTACACCATGTTCTAAACATAACTCCCTAACAGATTTCCCTGTTTCAATTGCTTCACGTGCAATACGAGATGCTACTTCATAACCAATATGAGGATTAACTGCTGTAATAATTCCAACACTTTTCTCAACATATTGCTTCAGCAATTCTTCATTTGCCGTAATTCCTTCAATACAATATTCACGGAATACACGGAATCCATTATTCATAATACTAATAGATTGAATTAAATTAAATACAAGCACAGGCTCCATTACGTTTAACTCTAATTGTCCAGCTTCTGATGCTAAGCAAATTGTATGATCGTTTCCGATTACTTGGAATGCGACTTGGTTAATCACTTCTGCCATAACTGGATTTACTTTTCCTGGCATAATCGATGAACCTGGCTGACGTGCTGGCAATTGAATTTCAGCTAACCCAACACGTGGACCAGACGCCATAATACGAAGATCGTTTGCAATTTTAGACATGTTCATCATACATACTTTAAGTGCTGCAGATACCTCTGTGTATGCATCTGTATTTTGCGTTGCATCAACTAAATGCTCTGCACCAACAAGTGGGAATCCACTAAACGTTCTTAAATGTTTTACCACTTGTTCAATATACATAGGATTTGCATTTAATCCTGTACCAACAGCTGTCGCGCCCATATTCACTTCATATAAATGTTGACGAGACTGTTTAATTCTTTTTATATCACGCGCAAGCACTCGGCTATACGCTTCAAATTCTTGTCCAAGGCGAATTGGAACTGCATCTTGTAAATGTGTGCGTCCCATTTTAATAACATGATCAAACTCTTTTGCTTTTTTACGAAAAGCAGAATGAAGTTCTTCCATTGTAATAAGAAGCTTTTCTAACATCATAAGAGTTGCAATATGAATCCCTGTTGGAAACGCATCGTTCGTTGATTGGGCCATGTTCACATGAGTGTTTGGGCTAATTTTCGCATACGCCCCTTTTTCATATCCCATACGTTCTAACGCTCTATTCGCAATTACTTCATTTGTATTCATATTAATAGAAGTTCCGGCTCCACCTTGAATAGGGTCCACGATAAATTGATCATGAAACTTTCCATCAACAATTTCTTGCGCTGCTTCTGCAATTTCATGTCCAATGTCTTTAGCTAAGTAACCAGTATCTATATTCGCAAGCGCCGCCGCTTTTTTCACAATTGCCATTGCTGTAATGAGTGATGGATGAATGCGA
Source organism: Bacillus cereus group sp. MYBK108-1 (assembly GCF_051917185.1). Classification (NCBI taxonomy): domain Bacteria; kingdom Bacillati; phylum Bacillota; class Bacilli; order Caryophanales; family Bacillaceae; genus Bacillus; species Bacillus cereus group sp. MYBK108-1. The sequence goes on along the minus strand of NZ_JBQAHZ010000008.1, from coordinate 85,806 downwards.
TATCCTGTAATTGGGAAGTTTTCTACGGCACGTAATGTTTGTACACCATAATAAGCTACACTTGGTACTTCTTTTTCACCTAAAAAATCTTTTTCTATACGTATATCCTTCGTTGCTATCATTTTTATCACCTATACTTTTTCATTCTAAATCCTTATCCAAAAAATCCGCCCTCTAAAAACACGAGTATCATTCAGAAGAATTTTTCAGTATCCACCTTCACTATATAGCACCTTTTTTGAAAGCGCAAACATTTATTTTTCTGTATATCCTTTTTATTAAAGTTTATAGAAAATCATTCTTCTACTTTCCTTATTTCCACTCGTTTAATTTGATGCATATCCTTTTCAAGGACTTTAAAATAAAAACCGTGTTTCTCAATAATATCTCCTTCAGCAACGATTTGTTTTTGTACCATAATCCAGCCACCAATTGTATCTACATCATCAGCAATTAAATGTATGCCAAGCAAATCATTTACTTCACTAATAAGCACTTTTCCCTCTACGATTTTATAACCTTCACTTATATGCTCTATAGGGGGATTCTCATCTTCATCGTATTCATCTCGAATTTCTCCAACAATTTCTTCTAAAATATCTTCTAGTGTAACAATCCCAGCTGTACCACCATATTCATCATACAATACAGCTAATGGAATGTGTTTTCTTTGCATTTGTAATAGTAAATCATGAATTGGAATATTTTCTAGCACTTCAATAACTGGCCTTGTATATGGCATAATTGAGCACTCCTCATCCCGATTACCATCCATATAACGAATAAATAAATCTTTTACATTAACCATCCCAATAATTTCATCTTTATCTTCACCAAATACAGGATATCTCGTGTACTTTTCTTGCGCGATTACTTTAATATGTGTTTCAAATGGTTCGTCCTCATATAAGCCTACAACTTCCGTACGAGGTACCATAATTTCTTTTGCTACTCTATTATCAAATTCAAAAATATTATTTACATATTTAAATTCCCTTTGGTTAATCTCTCCGCTCTCATAGCTCTCAGATAAGATTAACCTTAATTCTTCTTCTGAATGAGCTACTTCATGTTCAGAAGCTGGATGTAATCCGAATAAACCAGTTACAACCCTCGCTGAACCATTCAAAGCCCAAATAAACGGATACATAACTCGGTAAAAATAAATAAGTGGTTTCGATAACAATAAGCTAACTTGTTCTGCTTTTTGTATAGCAAATGTCTTTGGAGCAAGCTCCCCAATGACAACATGTAAAAATGTAATTACTGCAAAGGCAATAATAAATGAAACTGTACTGGAAATTGCAGGTGAGAATTTTAATTTTAAAAACAACGGCTCGAGTAAATGTTTAATGGTTGGTTCCCCTAACCACCCGAGCCCTAAAGCAGTAATTGTAATGCCTAGCTGACAGGCCGATAAATATTCATCTAAATTTGAAGTTACCTTTTTTGCTGCCAGTGCACCTCTTCTTTTTTCACTAACGAGTTGATCAATACGACTGCTACGTACCTTAATAATTGCAAATTCAACAGCCACAAAAAATGCTGTTAACCCAATAAGAATGACTACCATCAATAATTTTAAAATATCCACATATGCTCTTTAGCTTTCTTAGCTAAAGTTACACCTCCTTTTAAAAAGAAGTTTCACTTTAGTTTCTTCAATTATTGGACAGCAACTCTATATAAAATCCACCAATTTTCAAACCTCATACAATTCTAAAGGTAAAGCATCAGGGTCTTGGAAAAAGACGAATTTCTTCCCCGTTATTTCATCAATACGGATCGGTTCCGTCTCAACACCACATTGGTTTAAATGCTTCACAGCTTCTTCTATATTTGTAACAGCAAATGCTAAATGTCTAAGACCGGCTGCTTCTGGAAAACTTTTGCGCTCAGGCGGATTTGGAAATGAAAATAATTCGATTTGATACTCTTCTCCTACACATAAATCTAATTTATAAGAATCTCGTTCCTTTCTATATACTTCATTTATCTCTTTAAACCCTAATATCCTAGTATAAAAATCCTTTGACATCTCATAATTCGAACAAATAATTGCAACGTGATGCACTCTACATATATTCATGCTCTCTCTATTCCTTTCTTTACCAAAGATGCATATTCTCCCTTGAAATGAAAAACATATATAGCAGAATATCTCTTTTAGGGGGCTTACCATGAAATTCATTACTTTTTTCGTCGGACTAATTGTTGTTTTCTTGCTCGCTTATATTGCTAGCAATAATAAGAAGCATATTAAATTTAAACCAATTTTTATCATGCTTATTATACAGTTAATTTTAACCTATTTACTATTAAATACAGAAATCGGCCTCATACTTATTAGAATCATTTCCAGTTTGTTTACCAAGCTACTCGAGTATGCTGCTGATGGAATAAATTTCGTATTTGGTGGTCTTGCAAATAAAGGTGAAATGCCATTTTTCCTTACTGTATTATTACCAATCGTCTTTATTTCTGTTTTAATTGGTATATTACAACATTTCAAAATACTACCATTTTTTATTCGTTGGATCGGGTACTTTCTTAGTAAAATAAATGGTCTTGGTAAATTAGAATCTTACAACGCTATCGCCTCTGCCATTGTCGGCCAATCAGAAGTTTTTATTACAGTGAAAAAACAATTAGCTCAAATTCCAAAACACCGTCTTTATACACTTTGTGCCTCTGCTATGTCAACCGTATCTATGTCTATCGTAGGTGCCTATATGACAATGATTGAACCTAAATATGTAGTAACTGCACTCGTTCTCAATTTATTTAGCGGTTTTATTATCATACTCATCATTAACCCTTACGACGTTAAAGATGACGAAGATATTTTAGAAATCAAAGGTGAAAAACAAAGCTTTTTTGAAATGCTTGGAGAATACATTCTTGATGGTTTTCGTGTAGCCATTGTTGTCGGCGCTATGCTCATCGGATTCGTCGCATTAATTAGTTGTATTAATGACCTGTTCCTCATTATATTCGGTATTACGTTCCAACAATTAATCGGCTATGTATTTGCACCTATCGCATTCCTTATCGGTGTACCAAGTTCTGAAATTGTCGCGGCTGGCAGCATTATGGCAACGAAGCTTGTAACGAATGAATTTGTCGCAATGATGGACCTTAGTAAAATTTCTAATAGCCTTTCTCCCCGTACAGTTGGTATTATTTCTGTTTTCCTTGTATCTTTTGCCAATTTTTCTTCCATTGGTATTATTTCAGGTGCGGTAAAAGGACTAAACGAAGAACAAGGAAACGTTGTTGCGAGGTTTGGCCTTAAATTACTATATGGAGCTACTCTCGTTAGTATTTTATCTGCAATTATCGTAAGCATTATGTTGTAATTAGGTAAAATTTTATCATTTTCTTATCCCTATCTTTTGTATACAATAACGAATAGGTGTCTTATAAATAATCAAGACATCTATTTTTTATACATGTACAATCGCTTTTATTTAGCGTAAAATATTTTTTATGTGTTTGAATACACTTCTAAATGTATACACTTTGATAGTTTTAAAGGAGAAAAAATGATGAAATCCGACACAAACAACAATACGCGAGCCAAAAAAGGACGCTCAAAGAAAAAACGCCTACTTTGGTTCCTTCTTATTCCATTACTAATTGTAGCACTTGGAGCAGGGGGCTACTCCTTCCATATATACAGTAAAGCAAAGTCCGTCTTAAATAATGCTTATGCTGAACTAGGTCGAGGAGATAAGTCCAGTAAACGTGAAAAAGCTGTTAAACCTATGACCGACAATATTTCCGTACTAATTATGGGTGTTGATGAAAGTGATATTAGGGAAAAAGGTTATGGAAAAGCAACTCGAACAGATGCGTTATTACTTGCAACAATTAATAAAAACGATAAATCCGTTAAACTTGTAAGCATTCCACGTGACTCACGCGTCTACATTAAATCACGTGATAAATACGATAAAATCACACATGCGCACGTATTCGGTGGTGTAGACAGCACAATTGATACGGTAGAGAACTTTTTAGATGTTCCAGTTGACTACTATGTAAAATTCAATTTTAAATCCTTTATTAAAATTGTTGATTCTCTTGGTGGTATTACTGTAGACGTTCCAGTTGAGTTCACAGAGCAAAATAGTAAAGATGAAGCAGATGCCATTCATCTAAAAAAAGGACGTCAACATTTAAATGGAGAAGAGGCACTGGCACTAGCTAGAACTCGTCATATCGATAGTGATTATATGCGTGGTCAACGTCAACAGCTTGTATTAGAGGCCATTGCTGAAAAGGCACTATCTCTTAATTCCATTAATAAAATCGGTGGCCTACTAGACGCTGTCGATAAAGATTTAAAAACTAATTTAACTTTTGATGATATGATGACAATTACAAAAAATTCAATGGATTCAAATTTAAAAATGGAAAAAATGCAAGTAGAGGGTACAGATAAATATATAGGTGGTATTTATTATTACGTTCCAAATGAAAAAAGCGTCGATACTATTTCAACTACCCTTCAAAAACATCTCGGTGTTACGAATAAAAATGAACATAAAAAATTATAATAAAAAGGCTGCTAGATCTTTCTAGACAGCCTTTTTATTATATTTTTCAACATATTTTTCATACACATTGTGACAAGAAGTGACAATTATTACAGCGGTGTAACATTTTTTATGAAAACATTACACACACAATGAAAATAATAGTATACTAGTACGTACATAATGTTATTTTCATCATTTTTATACAAAAAATGTAATACATATATTTATACATAAATTTCTGGGGGGAAATAAATGAAGCTAAGTAAAATACTGATTGGTTCTGCAATTGCTGGGGGCATATTACTTTGTGTAGGCGGTGTTGGGGGATATCAATATGTATCCAAATTAAATAATCAATTAGATACTACTGTATTACCAAATACTACATTTGAAGGTATTTCTCTCGACGGAAAAAATAAGAAGGATATTCAAGCAATTATTAATCAAAAGGTAACTGAGTTAGATCAAAAATCCCTTACCTACATATTCCAAAACGATAAACAAACTTACACATGGAAAGATTTAGGGATAAATTATAAAGAGAAAGATATTATTGACAAAATCTTCAAAGAACAAGAAGGAAACGTAATGAATCGTTACAAAATGCGTAAGCAAGCTGAAAACGGTGAATTAAAACGTGACTATAAATTAACACCACAATTAAATGCAACAGCTTATGAAACCTTTATAAAAGATAAATATAATGAAACATTAAAAAATCCTGTTAACGCAGAATTAAGTATTGAAGGCTCAACAGTAAATATTAGTCAAAGCCAAAACGGAGAAAAAATTGATAAAGGGAAACTAAGCGGTTTAACAAATGAAGCTATTACTACTGGTAAATCAGATGTTACATTACCAGTTACATTCATAAAACCAGAACGTTCTACAGAAGACATACAGAAAATGGGTATTAAAGAAGTCATTGCTGAATATTCTACTCCAATGGCTGGCCGTAACGGAAATCAATCATTTAACGTAAATAAGTCAGCTAATACTTTAAGTGGGGTTATTGTCGCACCTGATGAAACATTTAGTTTTAACGGTCGCGTTGGCGTAACTGATGCTGCACATGGTTATAAATCTGCAGCAGTATATTCACAAGGTAAAGTAATACAAAGTGCAGGCGGAGGAGTTTGCCAAGTCAGTAGTACATTATACAGTGCAGCTTTAAGGGCAGATTTAGGCATTGTTTCTCGAAGCAATCATTCTATGCCAGTAAATTATTTACCACTTGGGCAAGATGCAGCAGTAGCAGATTATGGTCCAGATTTAAAATTTAAAAATAATACAGGCAATCATATTTATATTCAAGCATTTTCAAATGGAGGTAGTATTACTACACGCATTTTCGGTACAAATACTGGTAAAAATGTTGAAGTTTCTTCTCAAGTAATTAGTAGAACTAGTGATAAAATCACCGCGGTTACGTATAAAAAAGTAACACAAAACGGGGAAGTAATATCAAATGGACAAATTTCAAAAAGCGTATATAAAAGCGCTCCAAAAGAATAGATAATATCAACCGAATAGCATAAAGAAAAAGGCGTGATTTAATCACGCCTTTTTCTTTTGCAGTAATAGTAAAAAAGTTTCAAGATGGTCTTTCGTTTCTTCTAAAGACCACATACGATTTCCTTGCTTCGCAGCTAATACACACGCCTCTTCCCACGCGTTCTTTTTCTTCATATTTATTAATTCATCACGTAATTTCAAAACAATTTCTTCGTCTTCTTGTTCAATAAACTCTTCCATCACGCTTACTATTTCATCCTCATGAATACTTAACGTACAGTACGATTTAAGAAAGTATTGTAATGTCGTATACATAATGTACTCCCCCTTCTTATTTATCAGATGGATAAGAAGTAATAATCTTAAACCCTAATTCTCCTGACTTATCTCTTGCTAAAACAGTAACAGTTTTTACCAACTTGTCTTTTACACTCATATTTTTCTTTATTACCGTTTTTCCAACAGGAAATGAATGAGTTGTATTTAATACGAGACGAGCCTCTTTAGAATTTTTTAACCAATCTTGAATTTCCTTGTCATGTTGCTTCAAGCTATCTTTTACAGCTTTCGTCGCTGTTTCTTTATCATAGTATGTACTTGCGGCTGACACTTTATCTGTCTTCAAGCGATTCTTCAAATCCTCTTCTGACTTGCCTACATGTCTTTCAATCGTATGACCATTTTTAGGTGGTCCTTCCATTTCATCTAAAATATTATCACTAATTTTTTCTACCGATGTAGCTTGATTCCCTGTCTGTTTCTCTGTTTTTTGTTCTTTTCCTGCACATCCGCTTAAGATCAGCATTAATGCCAATAAACTACTGAAGAAAAGACTACTTATTCGTTTCATCATATCACCTCTTCCATGATTATTATCGCAACTTCACTAAAAGTCAATTTCACAACGAAAAAATCTATCAGTTTTCATTTTTTTCATCTATTTTTCCATATTTACCCCAGCAATTTCATCAACCCTCTATTTTTTGCCTTTTATAATATATACCCCCTATATTTTTCGATTATTTCCCAGATAAAACCATAGATAACATAACTATAAAACTCTTTTATACAAAGGTTTTTATAGTATTTTTAAAAATATTTTAAAATACCCCTATTTTCATATACCTAATACCCATATAAGGTATAAAGATACCTTCTTATCAACGTTTTTCTACATTATGTAAATTTACCCTTGCCTATACAAACGAAATGTGGTGTAATGCAAAAAAAGATAAAGGATTTTAAACAATGGCTGAAACGATTCAAAATTTCTTAACAGAATACTATTCAATCGCAATTCCACTTAGTATCTTAATTAACATCATCATTAGTCTTTTAGGTTTTATCCCTAGTATTTTTTTAACCGCCATTAATATACAGCTCTTTGGCGTAACAAATGGTACTGTTATTTCGATCGCAGGCGAAGCATTAGGGGCTATTATCTCGTTTTATATTTACCGCATGGGCCTTCAAAAGTTCACTCACGATAAAGTAAATAAATACCCAAAGGTAGAGCGTCTTCTTTATGTAGAAGGTAGAGAGGCCTTTCTACTCGTTCTATCGTTTCGCTTGATACCTTTCATCCCATCAAGTATCGTGACTTTATTTGCGGCTCTAGGTAAGATGTCATTACTCTCCTTCAGTATTGCCAGCACAATAGGGAAAATACCGGCATTGTTAATCGAAGTATATTCTGCCTATCATGTCATGAACGGAACAAATGAAGCAAAGTGGATTGTGACAATTGCAGGTTGTATCGGATTATATTATTTGTGGAAAAAATGGAGAAAAAAATAAAGAAGGAGCATAGGCTCCTTCTTTATTTTTGAGGTATTTTATTAATAGCTATCCTTTAATCCTTAGTTAATACCAACAGCACTAAATGATTGCTTAACTGCTGCTACTTCCGCAGAAGTCGCACCATATAAATCAGCTGCAGCTTGTACTGCACCAGCACGAGCTTGGCTAAATGTAGTAGATTGCGTGAAATATTGTGTGTTTGCACGGTAATAAATTGCACCTAACTTATCTTTACCAATGCCCGTTACAGTTACACCCGAATGCGTACCACCATTTGCTAATAAATAAGCTTGTTTGTTAATGATACCACTGTTTGTATGAACCCCACCGTTATCACTAGTACCAGTGTAACGCTTAGAATAATGGTCTGGATCACCGTATTTTGCTGGATCACTCATAGAGCGAAGCGCATCTCCTGCTTTACCAGGCGTATAAATATCTTCACCAATCTCCCAATCCGGGTTACGGTTATCATAGAATTCTACTAAAGTACCAAAAATATCAGAAATTGCTTCATTTAGCGCTCCTGATTCATTTTGATAAATTAAGTCCGAGCTATTTTCAGTAACAGCATGCGTTAATTCGTGACCAATTACATCAATTCCACCAGATAATGAAGTGAATGTTACACCATCACCATCTCCGTATACCATTTGTGAGCCATTCCAGAATGCATTATTATACTTACTTCCGTAATGAACTGTCGATTTTAATGGTGCTCCTGCATCATTAATAGAGTTTCTGTTAAATGTAGCTTTATAATAATCATATGTTCTACCTGCATAGTAATGAGCATCTACTGCCGCTGCATCATACGCTGCATTGAAAACATTATCTGCATCTACCCATAAAGTTCCTGGCAATGTAGTACGATTTTTCGCATCATATGTGAAAATTGTTGCCCCGCGCGTATTATCTTGTAAGTAGTAAGATGAACCAGATAACGTTGTATTAAGTGATTTCGTATCTCCTAATACACCTTTACCAGTCCCTACTTTATTTGTTCCTGTTACAGGTTTTACTACTGCTTTCGCATCCTGTTTAGGAGCCTCTTGCTTAACTGGTGATTTATCTTCATTTGTTACATGATCCAATTTATTATATTTATTTAATACTTTACCGCTGTCTGCCTCAATGAAATAGTAGTAGTTTCCTGGACTTGGATCTAAGAAGTTTAGATTTACAACGTATGCATATGTTGTTTCTTCACCATTTTGATATACATATAAGTCCGCTTTTGGTTCTACCTCATATTTCGGTGTTACCCCTAAATCTTGCTGCGCGATTTCAATCGCTTTTGCGCCTTCAATCTTATTTTTATTTTTCAACTTTTCCTTCTTGTCTAAATCAGGTGCAACTGTTCCAGACAATACTTTTAAAGAACCGTCTTTACTTACGTGAGCTACTTGAGTAGAACCCCATACAGGTACTCCTTCGTAAACTTGTTGCATACGTACTACTGTTGAATCAGTTACAGCATCTTTCTTCACTTGTTTCACTTTGAAAGAATCTTGCGCACTCTTTTCCCCTAGCTTGTAATCACCTTTTGCTGCATTTAAGTAATCAAACACAACAGATTCCGCTTTCTTACCAGTCGCTCCAGTTAGATCACCAGAAATAAACTCAGGTGACTGTACTGTCTCATTGTACTTCTTCGTAGAGAGTACATTTTTAGAATCCGCAAATGCAGAGCCTGTCCCTCCAAACGTTGTAACTGCCATTCCTGTCGCTAACACTAACGCTAAACTTTTCTTTTTCATGAACCTTCCCCCTAATAAAAATTTTTTTGAAAAAGAGTAGTTTCATATTAGCATTATGTTTTCACTATTAATATACTAAAAATTCAATTAATTTATTTCTCAAGTTTTGTAGAATTTTGAGGAACAAATATTGAAAAAACCCTTTCCGATTGGAAAGGGTGGAGATTATAAATTAACTTGTTCAACAGTTTTAGCTTGTTGACCAACAATGTCAGGTTTACTGCTATATTGATGTATTCCTCCAGCAACTGTAAGAGTCAATATAAACGCCAATACTCCAAATACCATCTTTTTCATGTTTATTCCTCCTTATTATCATTCATTAAATCAATAACTAACCTATAATATCGATTACTTTCTTCAAATCTCGATAAACTGGAAAAATGTTCTGCTAGTTCAACGTATACTTTCTTTAATTCTATTTTATTTCCTGCAGATTTATACAACGGGATAGCCTCATTTTCCAAAAATGCTTTATAATCTTTTGCTTCTTCAAAATATTTATATCTAAGCATTAAAAGCAAATATAATTTTGCATTAAATCTCTCTTCCTGTTTTGCTGCATCAATTCCCTTATCAATTAATGTCCTTGCCTCTTCCAATTCTTCTAATTTAATGCATACTAATGCCATTTCGTATATTGTATCTAAATAGTTTAAATCTATTTGTTTTTGAAGTTGTAGACTATCTAAATAATATTTTTTCGCTTGCTGATATTTACCTTTTTTATAATAGATACTTCCCATATTACTTAAAGTAATAGCTAATAGTACATCCTTATCAGCAAAAGATGTGGCCTCTCTCAATATACTCTCATACATTTTTAAAGCTTCTTCATACTGACCTTTTTCTGTATAACTTACCGCAATAAGGATTTGGCAATTAATTATGTTTCTAAACTTATATTCACTACGAAATCCTTCTAATGCCATATTTACAAAATGAATTGCAAGATGATGAATATCTAAATGAGTATATGCAAGCGCTATATTATAATACAAGCCTGTTTCATGATACCCTTGTTCTTTGGCCATTACTTCTGTTTTTAATAAGTAATCTAGCCCATCCTTCCATCTATACTGTAAACAGCACAATAATCCTCTACTATACATATATAACAACTTCTGAAATGGAGAATATTTTTTATATACCTTCTTCAACTTATCTAATTCTTCTTCGAGTGCAGAAATATCCCTTTTCATAATTAAATAACGTGTATACAGCAGTTTATAATAATTTATAATTTCAAAATCCAACACATGCTTCATTTCACCTTGCAACTCTTCATATATACGTTCTACTTGTTGCTTGTCTAAATGAACTAGTGCATTTAACCATTCATCTAGCTTCCCCTTCACATCTTCTTCTACATCTCTCAAATCCGTCACAGCAATTTCTAGTCTTGTGCAGAGCAATTGTAGAATTTCTTCTGATGCTTCGATCTTTCCATTTTCGATCTTACTTAAGTATGAGACAGAACAAATGCCCTGACATAATTCTTCTTGTGTCATTTTTTGCTGGAGCCGTTTATAAAAGACTTGTTTGCCTATTTTTTCTAATGTTTGTTGCATTGTCCTCCTCCATTCTCATTACCCCCATTACTCTAATAATACATAAAATTTGGAGAAATATAAATTGATAAATATAAATTTTCTAAAAAATATGCATAATTTCATTTTTTTCTCTCTTGACTTCACATCAATATCTCTTCTTTGCTACGAATGGTGAAAAATTGGTATACTATAACCAAATTATGGAGGTGTTCTCGCGATGACTCATTATAAAGATGATAGTTATGCCTTACATACAGACCTATATCAAATCAACATGGCTTATACATATTGGAAAGATGGTATTCATAATCGCCGTTCTGTTTTTGATTTATATTTTCGAAAGCTTCCATTTGAGAACGGCTACGCTGTTTTTGCTGGCCTTGAGAAAATTGTAGAGTACATAGAAAATTTCAGTTTTACTGAAAGCGATATCGCTTACTTAGCAGAATTACAATTCGAAGAAGAATTCCTTCATTATTTACAAAATATGAAATTCACTGGGATGATTCGCAGTATGCAAGAAGGTGAAGTTGTATTTAATAACGAGCCTTTATTACGTGTTGATGCACCACTTGGTGAAGCACAAATTATTGAGACTGCCCTCTTAAATATTGTGAATTACCAAACATTAATTGCCACAAAAGCAGCACGTATGAAACATGCTGCAAGTAATGATGAGCTTTTAGAGTTCGGCACAAGACGTGCCCATGAGTTCGATGCTGCCCTTTGGGGGACGCGTGCTGCCTTTATTGGTGGTTTCTCCTCTACAAGCAACGTTCGTGCTGGGAAACGCTTTGGGATTCCTGTAGCTGGCACACACGCTCACTCTTTCGTTCAAGCATATCGCGATGAATACGTCGCGTTTAAAAAATACGCTGAAACTCATAAAAAGTGCGTCTTTCTCGTTGATACATATGACACATTGAAATCTGGTGTTCCAAATGCGATTCGTGTTGCAAAAGAATTTGGGGATCGTATTGATTTCTATGGCATACGTCTTGATAGTGGTGATATGGCTTATTTATCGAAAAAGGCACGAAAACTACTAGATGAAGCAGGGTTTACAAATACAAAAATTATCGCTTCTAGCGATTTAGATGAATACACAATTATGCACCTTAAATCTCAAGGAGCAAAAATTGACGTATGGGGCGTTGGAACGAAATTAATTACGTCCTTTGAGCAACCTGCATTGGGGGCTGTTTACAAACTCGTTGCGATTGAAGATACTGACGGAAAATTAAATGATACAATTAAAATTTCATCTAACCCTGAAAAAATTACCACTCCAGGACTGAAACGAATTTATCGTATTATCAATCGGGTTAACGATCATGCAGAAGGCGATTATATTGCGTTAGATTCTGAAGAACCAGGAAAAGAAGAGCGCTTAAAAATGTTCCATCCAGTTCACACATATATAAGTAAATTCGTAACAAACTTTGAAGCCCGTGAACTGCATAAAGACATTTTCGTTAACGGTGAAAGAACATATGAACTACCAAGTATATTAGATATTCAAAAATATAATGAACAGAGCCTCTCTCTATTTTGGGAAGAATATATGCGAACTTTAAACCCTGAAGAATACCCTGTCGATTTAAGCCAAGAGTGCTGGGATCATAAAATGAATTACATTCAAACAGTTCGAGAACAAGTTGAAAAAAACATACAAAAGTAAACAGAGAAGTTTCCCCTTCTCTGTTTTTTCAATACTATATGGATATTTGTAAAAAATATATTAAAATAATAAGACGAATGTATTTTATTTGTAAATTTTAATATTATACTATTTTAAAGTAAAATAATATTTGATATTATTTTATTGAGTCAATTTCAACAAAATCACCAATAAAAAAGAGGACGCGGTTCGCGTCCTCTTTTTTATAAATCTTTCACTCGTAATACACGCATTGCATTTAACACTGCAAGTAGTGTCACACCAACATCTGAGAAAACAGCTTCCCACATTGTTGCAATACCAAAGGCACCAAGTAATAAAACGATCCCTTTTACACCTAGAGCAAAGATGATATTTTGCCACACTATACTTCTTGTGCGTTTTGCAATTTTTACAGCTGTCGCAATTTTTGAAGGCTCATCAGTCATAATAACGATGTCTGCCGCTTCAATTGCTGCATCTGACCCTAAACCACCCATCGCAATACCAACGTCTGCACGGGCTAATACTGGTGTATCGTTAATACCGTCACCAACGAAGGCAATTTTTTCTTTTCCGTGCTTCGCTGCATCAATTTTTTCAATCTCTTCTACTTTTTGTTGCGGTAGTAATTCCGCATGAACTTCATCTAAGCCTAATTCTTTACCAACAGCTTCACCAACTGGTTTTGCATCACCAGTTAACATTACTGTCTTTTTAATACCTAGTTCTTTTAACTTTTGAATCGCTTGTTTCGAATCCTCTTTTACCTCATCAGAGATAACAATATAACCTGCATATCTTCCATCTACAGCAACGTGAACTAATGTACCTACTGTTTCTGGTTGCTTAAATTCAATATTTTCTTTTCTCATTAATTTTGCATTACCTGCAAAAATTTCTTTTCCTTGTACTTTTACGACTGTACCGTGACCAGAAATTTCGTTATAATCATCGATTATTTTTTCATCAATTGATTTTCCATATGCCTTTCGAATAGATTGGGCAATTGGATGGTTAGAATATACTTCAGCAAATGCCGCATACTCTAATAACTCTTCACTTGTAGTACCTTCGCTCGGTTCCATTTTTGTAACTTTGAAAACACCTTTTGTTAATGTTCCTGTTTTGTCAAAAACAATATATTTCACATCATTTAAAGCTTCTAAATAGTTACTACCTTTTACTAACACACCACTTTTAGATGCACCACCAATACCTCCAAAGAATCCAAGAGGAATGGATACAACTAACGCACATGGACAAGAGATTACTAAGAACACTAAAGCTCTATAAATCCACTCAGAGAATGTAGCTCCTTCTAAAATAAGTGGTGGAATAAATGCCATGATTGCCGCTGTAATAACTACAACTGGAGTGTAGTAACGTGCAAACTTCGTAATAAAGTTTTCCGTTGGTGCTTTTTTACTGCTTGCATTTTGAACTAAATCTAAAATTTTCGATACAGTTGATTCACCGAATTCTTTTGTAACTTCAATTGTCAACACACCGTTTTGGTTCACAAAGCCACTTAATACATCATTTCCAACTTCAACTTCACGTGGTACAGATTCACCTGTTAATGCTGAAGTATCTACCATTGATGTTCCTTCAATTACTTTTCCGTCTAACGGCACTTTCTCACCTGGCTTAACGATAATATAATCGCCAATTTGTACATCTTCTGGTGATACTTGTTTCGTTTCATTTCCAACCTTTACATTCGCATAATCAGGACGAATATCCATTAATGAAGTAATTGATTTTCGAGAGCGGTTTACCGCAATGCTTTGGAATAGTTCTCCTACTTGATAAAATAGCATTACTGCTACAGCTTCTGAGTATTGTTGAATTGCAAAAGCTCCTACAGTTGCAATTGCCATTAAGAAGTTTTCATCAAATACTTGGCCACGAGTTATGTTTCTTACCGCTCTCCAAACGATATCTCCACCTATTAATAAATAAGCAAGGACGAATAACGGAATTGTTACCATTTGTGGTAAGCCCGCTAATGCAGCAATTGCTGTCAAAATTCCGCCGACCACTAATCTCCCTACCATCTTTTTCACATTTGCTTCACCATGATCATGACTATGCCCGTGGTCATGATCGTTCTTCTCTTCACGAACAACTTTCACGTCTGGCTCTAACTTTTGAACGACATTTGTTATATTTGCTACAGTCGCTTCTAGTTCTCTTTTATTCGCAACTTCTACTCGTAGTTTCTTCGATACGAAATCAACAGTTGCTTCTGAGACAGCTGGCATTTCCTTAACTTTATTTTCAATTTTCATTGCACAGTTCGCGCAATCTAAACCTTCTAATATAAATACTTCTTTAGCAATTTTATTTTTTTGTTCTTCTTGCACTTTAATATGCGGTTCTAATTTTGTAACGAGTTGTTTTGCTTCCGTAACAACTTCGTTTTCTTTGTTTTGTGCCGTTTCTAAAATCAGTGTCTTTGTTGCAAAGTTTACAGAGCAAGAATTTACTCCTTCTATATTCCCAACACCTTTTTCAATTTTCATTGCACAATTCGCACAATCTAAACCTTCTAACATCAGTTTCTTTTTCACTAACGCTTCAGCCATCGTTCTCCCTCCTCGCGTTCTTTTTATTCTTCTTCGTTTACGTGTTCAAACGCTTGCTCGAAGATATGAATTACGTGCTGGTCAGCTAACGAATAATAAACAACCTTTCCTTCTTTACGATTCTTCACAAGTTTCGCTTGCTTTAACACACGAAGCTGATGCGAAATAGATGATTGTGTCATTCCTAATAAATAAGCTAAATCACAAACGCACATTTCAGCTTCAAATAGCGCATGTAATATTCTCGTACGTGTACGGTCACCTAATACTTTAAATAGTTCTGCTACTTTACTTAAACTTTCATCAGTTGGAATTGTTTGTTTTACTTGCTCTACAACTTCTTCATGAATTATCGTTTGAGAACATGTCTCTTGTGGTGTTTCTACTTTATTTCCAGCCATTATAGCTCACCTCTTTAATTGAACATATGAACAATCATTCATATATCTTATACTCTTATTATATGAGCGCCTACTCATATGTGTCAATGAAATCTGAATTTTTTTTATGAACATTCCGTTCACATTTTAATAAGTCATATACATATTTTTCGCATCCTCTATATTCTCATACAAAAAAGGATGCACAATTCGCACACCCCTTTTTACTTACTTTTCATTTTCACCGCATCCACAATTAAAGAAACAAATCCTAACCGATTATCCCGATTTCTATGGTCAAAACGTTTCGAACGATAAATAAATCCACCTTTCTCATTCCAATCATTATAGTGAAACTTACCATTCTCATCACAGTATTCTAAGAGCCTCACTTGAAAACCTGCTGATTCAAACATGGACGTGATTGTTTTATAGTTATGAACAATTTTATGGCTTGCTGCAGGATGATCTAATGGACCAGGTCCACCTACTTGTACCCCTTGCTGATATTCTTCATCTGGAAAAAATGCATCTGGTACTGCACAACGAATATATCCATTCTCCATTAAAAACTCATAACAAATTTTTGCAGCTTCAATTCCTTCTTCATATGATAAATGCTCCCATACATGTTCTGCCAAAATTACTGATAAAGAATTAGGTTGAAATTTATCAAGCCAAGTTTCTCTCCGTAATAAATTTAATTCTTCTTCATTCGTATGTAACCAACCAGGGTTATTATTATAACCCTCTGCTCCAACTACAACTTTTGTTTCTTCCATTTTGCTCCCACCCTTTTTTCATATTCCGACATAAAAATTCAACAAGTAATATACATTCCCTTTATTTCAACAAAAGAAAAAGCCTTGCGCGCTCCCTAGACGCACAAGGCTTACTATACTTATATCCCTTTTAATTAAGCTTTTAATTAAGCTTTTAATTAGCTTGTTCTAAATTATCCTGCGAACTTCCATCGTCTTTTAAATGACTATGTTTTTTCGAATAAACAAAGTATACAACTACTCCAATTGCTAACCAAGCACCGAAGTACATCCATGTTTTTAATGGTAGATTTACCATTAAGAATAGACAACATGCAATCGAAATAATCGGCAAGATCGGTACAAGTGGTACCATAAATCCACGTTGTAATTTTGGATGTGTTTTACGAAGAATAATAACTGACACACCAACCATCGCAAATGTTAACAACGCTCCAATATTCGCTAAATTCGACAATTCTTTTAAATCGATAAATCCAGCAATTAAAGCACTACCAATTCCTGTTAACCAAACTGTAAATGTTGGCGCTTCTGTCTTTTTATTAATTTTCGCGAAAGATTCTGGCAATAAACCGTCACGGCTCATCGCAAAGAATACACGTGTCGTTGCATAAATGTAAGCAAAAATTACTGCCATAATACCAATTACAGCTCCAATTGCGATTACACCTGCTACTTTATCTTGTCCTACAACTTCTAACACATATGCCATAGCTTCTGGTACATCTAATTCTTTATAAGAAACCATACCCGTCATAACGAGACAAACTACAACATAAATGATTGTACAAATGACTAACGAAGCGATAATACCAATCGGTAGATCACGTTGCGGATTTTTTACCTCTTCAGCAGAAGTTGCTAATGCATCAAATCCTAAGAAAGCAAAGAATACTGCTGCTCCCCCCGCGAAAACTCCACTTAAACCGTACGGTGCAAATGGTATCCAGTTTTCTGGTTTCACGTAGAATACACCAACTGCAATGAATAAAACAACGATACCAATTTTAATTAATACCATTATGTTATTCACGCGTTTACTTTCTTTCGTACCTCTTGATAATAACCAAGTTATAACTAATGTAACGATAACTGCTGGTAAATTCACCATACCACCTTGAGACGGAATCGTTAGCAGTGCTTTTGGAATTTCAAGCCCTAATCCACTCACTAAGTTATGGAAGTAACCAGTCCATCCGCCAGCTACTGCGGCAGTCGTTACAACATATACGGATAGTAATGTCCATCCCATTAAATGAGCTACAAACTCACCAATTGTTGCATATGAGTATGTGTACACACTACCTGAAACAGGAAGTGTAGAAGCCACCTCTGCGTAACATAATGCTGCAAATCCACAAACGATGGCTGCAATCATGAATGAAAAAATAACTGCTGGACCAGCATCTCTTGCTGCTACTAATCCAGTTAATACTAGAACTCCTGTACCAATTATCGCACCAATCCCTAGCATTGTTAGGTCAAATGCCCCTAGCGTTTTCGTCAAAGTTTTACTTTTACTTTCCCCTAACAATTGCGTAACGGATTTCTTTTTAAATAGGTTGGCCACGATGTATGCCCCCTTTTGCCAAGAAGAGCTAAGAGATCTTCACTCTTAGCTCTTATCATGTTGTTTTATATATTGTTCGATTTTGTTTTGTATAATGCTTCTATTAGCAAGATACTGTTTCTGCTTCTAATAATTCTTTAGCACCTTTGTACTCTACACCGTGAGCTTCTGCAACTGCTTCGAATGTTACATAGCCATCTAATGTGTTAATACCTTTTAGTAATGCAGAGTTGCCTAGGCAAGCTTCTTTGTAGCCTTTGTTAGCAATTTGTACTGCATATGGTACTGTTACGTTTGTTAATGCAAGAGTTGATGTACGTGGAACCGCACCTGGCATGTTTGCAACTGCATAATGAACAACGCCGTGTTTTTCGTAAGTTGGGTTATCATGAGTTGTAATACGGTCAGTTGTTTCGAAAATACCACCTTGGTCAATCGCGATATCTACAACAACAGAACCTGGTTCCATTGATTTAATCATTTCTTCTGTTACAAGTTTTGGAGCTTTTGCACCTGGGATTAATACTGCACCGATTACAAGATCAGACTCTTTAACAGCTTCTGCAATATTGTAAGGATTAGACATTAAAGTTTTTACTTGGTTTCCGAAAATGTCATCTAATTGACGAAGACGTTCTGCACTTAAGTCGATGATTGTTACATCCGCACCTAGTCCAACTGCAATTTTAGCAGCATTTGTACCAGCTTGTCCACCACCGATGATTGTTACTTTACCACGTTTAACCCCTGGAACACCTGCAAGTAAGATACCTTTACCGCCTTTGTTTTTCTCAAGGAATTGTGCACCAATTTGTGCAGCCATACGACCAGCTACTTCACTCATAGGTGCAAGTAATGGTAATGAACGGTTTTCTAATTGTACTGTTTCATATGCGATAGAAACAACTTTTTTCTCGATTAAAGCTTTTGTTAATTCTGGCTCTGGAGCTAAGTGTAAGTATGTGAACAAGATTAAGCCTTCACTGAAGTGTTTGTATTCGCTTTCAATTGGTTCCTTAACTTTCATAACCATTTCCATATTCCAAGCTTCTTCAGCTGTATCAACAATTTTTGCTCCTGCTTCAACATACTGAGCATCTGTGAAACCAGACCCTAAACCTGCACCCTTTTGAATGAATACTTCGTGATTGTTACGAATTAAATGTACAACACCTGCTGGTGTCATTGCCACACGGTTTTCGTTGTTTTTAATTTCTGCTGGTACCCCAATACGCATAATGAAATGCCCCCTTATAATTAACAGAAAAAAGAGATTCTTTTTTCTTTTTGTAATAATTAATAACTTATGTCCTTATTCTAGCATAACTTAAAAGTTATGAAAACGCTAACATATCATTTTCCTAAAGTTTTTATATTTAGAATAGTGTAAATATATAAAACATTGATTCTATTAGGGGTTTCGTGTCATTCCATTATCTTTCACTCTATTTTTATTATACTGCTTCAAAATAAATAGCAATCATTTATTATTTGACAATAATTTAACAATGTAAGAAACCTAAGCGATAACGTATACATATACAGTTATTACTTTACTCAATACTTTAGAAATATATTCTTTTCACAAAAAAACAGCTGCTAGCATTTAGCTAGCAGCTGGGTAACTTATAAATAACTTAGAAAATAAATCATCTGTCGTTTCAGTAATTTTATCAAACAGATCACTTTCTTCCGCTTCTTGCTCTTTTAACATCTTAATTGTTTCACGTGCATCTTCAGGGTAATCGGTTATAATACCATCTACGTTTAACTTATAATATGCCTTTAAATTTTCCATATCATTTACTGTCCATACGTAAATTGGTTTGTTTAACTTCCTTGCTTCTTTTACTAATTTCTTATTTAACATATATTCTTCTGCTACGTAAAAGTCAGCCTTCACATTCTTTAAGTTAGCTCTACTTGCATACAGTATATACCCTACTTTTATATCTGGATTTGCACGCTTAAACTCTTTAATAAGTGGATAGTGTAACGTTTGAATTACACATTGCTTCTCAAATTCATTATCTTTAATCGTTTTTAAGACTTTGTTTACAAAATCTTTTTCGCCCCCATGAAGCTTCACTTCTATATTAAGTTTGATTTTGCCATTTGCTAGCTTAATGATTTCATCAAGTGTACTTATTTGTCCTGAAAGTCCATCTTGACTAAGGGTAAGCTGCCTTAACTCCGCCATCGTTAAATCTGACACATGCACATTAGCATTTGCGAGACGTTTCAGCTTCAAATCATGTATAACCGCTAGCTCACCGTCTTTCGTTTGTAATACATCTATTTCAGCGTAGTCTGCTTTTGCATCAATAGCACCTTGCACAGCTTCTTTCGTATTTTCTACGCCTTTTGATATATACCCGCGGTGCGCCATAATAATCGGTTCTTTATACGAATTTGAAATAAACGTTACAATGAAGGCAACGACCATTCCCGCAGTAATAATCCCTACAATGTATACGCCAATGAATTTCCAACGATGTTTTTGGAAAAAGCATTTATCTGCTTTCGTTTTCGAATAATCTAATCCTTCTTCTAATAAAACATCTTCAACCGGTACCTTTTGTAAGTATAATCGCGTAATCGCCATAATATAAAATGGCGTCACGATAAAGCTGAATAAATACAATGTACTCGTTAAAAATACAGAAATCGTTGATTCAGCTAATAATGCAAATGTTCCTTTCGGGTTTGTAAATTCATAAACACCCCATAGGCACAATAAATACATTCCCAAAAACACGACATATACAATTCCAATTGAGATAAAAAATCCTACTAAAAAGAATAGTACTTTAAAAAAGCTTTCCTTTACTAAAGTTGCACTTTTACGTGCTGCCACGCGAAATGGTTTTTGCTCTAAAACAACAATAGGTAGAACGAAAATCCATCGAAGATTCAAATACGCGACTACAGCAAAGAACGTGTAATAACCAACTTGTCCCATCGTTGTCTTAAACAGTTCTCCTGTAATAAAGTTAGGAATTTGAATTTGCGGGATTAATGCCGTTTCATATCCCATATTTAAAAGAGGCAACAATACGACAGCATATAAAATAAATCCTGGTAAGCAATATGTGAAAAGAGTAGGTAAATACGTTACCGTTTTATATAAAATCGGACGTAATTTCACCTTCTGTCTTTTATGAGCGAAATACGAAATAATAATAAGCACCGCAAATTCTGTAAAGATAAGAAACAGTGCTAACAATGATAAAATTACGATTGCTAAGATGCCATAAGGCGTCTTTAAAAACGCTAATAATTCATCATTTGTCGCATTTGCATAACCACCAAAATACAATAACTTATTAAAAATGATTCCAAATAGCGGAACAAACACAATCGCTGCTAATAATTTATAAGCAAGTTGAAAAGTTAATACATTCCAAAAGGCAAATTTAACTGTTTGAAAGGAATGTCTCATTACTCCTGGTATAGATAGTTTTTTACGGTGTTGCATATATTCCTCCAAATTCTAAAACGGTATTTGAGATGGATTCCATATTTCCAGTTCTAATCCATCTTTTTAATAATAATATATTCCGCTTAACATGAACACACTTATACATATAATGAAAAAAGTGATGGCTACTTCCCATCACTTTTTCATTTATTCTATTTTTTCTCTAGCCCTTGTCCAAATGCTTTCAAGAAGCTAAAACCGAATGTAATAGCTCTATTGATATCTGGATCTTTTAATACTTTAAAGAAATCCATCACTTTTGTTTTTTTACCACTATTTAATTCATCTGTTGCAAATTGCAATCCTGTAACTAAACTTGACGTAATTTGCTTCGTTATTTCTGGGTCAACTGAAGATAACGCTTCTCCTGCCCCCATCATATTATTTAACGCATTTTTAACGGGTTCACGATTTAATTGCTCCACAGCGATTTTTGAAACATCTTCCTTCGCAGCAAGTAAACTAATTGCCGCATCTAATATACCAGCCTTCTGCAACTGTGCTAAAAGCTGCATCGTTTCTTCTACTGCTTCACGATTATTAGATAGCTCATTTAGAAGTTCATCTGCTACTTGCTGTTTCTGTTCTTCCTCTGTTACAACTTTCTTTTTAATTACAGTAATTTCTTTCGCCACTATCTCCGCCCCCTAGTCCACAAGTGATACGTATTGTTTTCTTTGCCATTTTTGCTGGATTTCAACACCGTTTTGCGGATTACGCTTTTTATCTCTCGGGTTTGAAGATGGTAACGGACGATTCCCTTTTTCACGTAATACACGCATCTTTACCATCGTTTGTTTGTACGCTGGTGTACACGTATAAAGATCTGTCGCCGTTCCAGTTAAAATATTGATTGCCTCTTCATTTACCGTTGCATGCATCGGTAAATATAGCTCTTTCCCCGTTACACGATCTGTAACAAGTGCCTGTACTTTAATTTTCCCAAATGGTGATGCTAATTCTACAAGACCACCATCTTTCACATTGCGCTCTAGGGCAAGTTCAGGCGAGATTTCAACGAACACTTCAGATACTTTAGATAAAATACCAGCCGATTTATTCGTCATATTCCCTTCATGGAAATGTTCTAACATACGACCATTATTTAAAAGTAAATCATACTCATCTGGCGCTACAACTGGTGGTACCCATTCATCTAATGATAGACGAGCTAGTTTATCTGGGAAGTTAAATCCGTCCACATATAATAGTGGTGTATCGCTACCATCATGGCTACCCCAACATAAACTATTCCATCCTTCTAAACGATCGTATGTTGCCTGAGAATATAAAGGTGCAAGCGATGCAATTTCATCCATGATTTCACTTGGATTTTCATAATTCCAGTCCCCACCAAGTGCACGAGCTACTTTTTGTAAAATCCACCAGTCTGGCTTTGAATCACCAAGCGGCTTCAATACTTCATATAATCTTTGAATACGGCGCTCTGTATTCGTAAATGTTCCCTCTTTTTCTAAGCTTGGTGCTGCCGGTAAAATAACATCAGCAAAACGAGCTGTTTTCGACAAGAACATATCTTGAACAACAAGGAAATCTAAATTCTCTAAAATATGTTGTACATGGTTGGCATTCGAATCTACTAAAGCCATTTCTTCACCCATAACATACATACCACGTAGTTTTCCTTCATCTGCCGCAAGTAACATTGCAATATTATTTAAGCCTGGTGCTTTCGGAATTGTAGTACCGTATGCTTTTTCAAATTTCGCACGGAGCGCATCATCTGAAACTGCTTGGTAACCTGGAAGCCAGTTTGGTAATGTTGCCATATCACAAGCGCCTTGTACGTTATTATGTCCGCGTAATGGATATGCTCCTGCACCAGGACGACGATAATTACCCGTAACAAGCAATAGATTTGAAATTGCTGCTGAAGTTGTACTTCCTCCAGTATTTTGAGTTACACCCATTCCCCAAAGTACACAAGTACCATCTGCTTCATATACCATACGAGCCATTTCTTTCAGATTTTCTTTCGAAATCCCCGTAATTTCTTCTGTATAATCAAGCGTATACTTTTCTACCATTTTGCTATATTCATCAAAATTCTTCACATTTTCAGCTATGAACTTTTTATCGTGCCAATCTTGATCAATAATATATTTCGTAATACCAGCGAGCCATACGTAATCTGTCCCTTGGCGCGGATGAATGAATAAATCCGCACGCTCTGCCATTTCATGTTTACGAAGGTCCGCCACAATTAATTTTTGGTCATGTAATTTATGAGCACGTTTTACACGCGTTGCAAGTACAGGATGTCCTTCTGTTGGATTTGCTCCAACGATAATGACAAGGCCAGCTTCCGCAATATCTTTCACTGTTCCAGCGTCTCCGCCCATACCGACAGTTTTAAATAAACCGTCTGTTGCTGGAGATTGACAATAACGGGAACAGTTGTCTACATTATTCGTTCCATATATTTGACGGGCTAATTTTTGCATAAGATAATTTTCTTCATTCGTTACTTTTGAAGAAGAAATAAACCCAAATGCATCACTGCCATATTCTGATTTAATATGCTGCATATTGGATGCAACAACTTCAAGAGCCTCTTCCCATGAAGCTTCAACAAACATATCTCCTTGGCGAATTAATGGCTTTGTAATTCGATCTTCACTGTTTACAAAATCCCATCCAAATTTGCCTTTTACGCATGTGGAAATACCGTTAACCGGCGCATCTGAAACAGGCTGTACTTTCAAAATGTGGCGGTCTTTCGTCCATACTTCAAATGAACAACCTACACCACAAAATGTACAAACTGTTTTTGTTTTATTCACTTTCGTCTTACGCATCGCAGCCTCTACTTCTGAAACTGCTAAAATACTACTATATCCAGGCTCTACATCCTTTACAAAATCAATCATCGGATCTAACACATCCGGTTTCAATCCAGTCATGAATCCAGCTTCACCTAACATTGATTTCTCCATCAACGCATTACATGGACATACTGTTACACATTGCCCGCAACTTACACAAGATGAGTCATTTATACTTACACCATTGTCCCATATAACACGTGGACGGTCTAAGCTCCAGTCTATCGATATTGTTTCATTAACCTGTAAGTTTTGACATACTTCTACACACTGTCCACAAGCAATACATTGATTTGGATCATATCGATAAAACGGATGTGACATATCCACTTCACACGCACTTACTTTTGGCTCATACGGATATTTCTGTTCCTCAATTCCCATCATATGTACTGTATTGTGGACTTTACAGTTACCATTATTGTTATCACAAACGGTACAATACAGTAGATGATTCTCTAATATTCGATCCATTGCCTCAGTCTGTGCCTCTTTTGCACGCTGGGACTGCCTTTCGATATGCATACCGTTCTCTAATTTCGTTGAACAAGCACGCAATAACTTTCCATTTACTTCTACAATACACGTATCACAAGTT
This sequence comes from Bacillus cereus group sp. MYBK108-1, assembly GCF_051917185.1. NCBI lineage: Bacteria > Bacillati > Bacillota > Bacilli > Caryophanales > Bacillaceae > Bacillus > Bacillus cereus group sp. MYBK108-1. The sequence continues at coordinate 60,726 of NZ_JBQAHZ010000008.1, read as the reverse complement.
TGAATTGGATCTACTTCTGGTACATGACAAATTTGAGGATGTTCCAAATTACTCTCGTTAAATAATTGTAGTATCGTCTTTTCACCTGATGCAGAAAATTCTTTACCATCGACGGTTACACGGACTGTCTGTTCTGCCATAGTTTCCCCTCTCCTTACAACCAACTGTACAACACAATCATGAATCCGTTTTCAAAATCGCATTACTGTACATATTTTTGAAACGCTCTACCCAAATACTTTCTTATGAAGTTGATTCTAGATGTTATAAGGTATAACTACGAAAGCTTGAAAATATCACTATTCTACAGTTCTATTATATCGTACATATACAATAATAACCAAAATAATCTGTGATCTTCTTGTTAATAGGTGTTTTTATTTTTCCCATTGTTTTATGATAAATGTGGGAGAGAAATACATATAAAAGGGGAATTAAATATGGGGCCTACGCAAGAGACTTATACAATTGTACGTTATCAATCTGGTACATTTTCAAAACAACTGGATGAGATTGTTACAGAATCTCCTATTACTATTAAATTGAATGGTGAAGAATATGTAACAGTCGTATGCACACCAAATTATATTGAAGATATGGTAATTGGTTTTTTAATTTCTGAGGGGATTATTTCTTCCTATAACGATGTTGAAGAACTATGGGTTCAAAAAGATAACGGAATTGTCCATGTAAAATCATCAAAAGTGAATCCACTCTATCAAACTTTATATAATAAACGATACGTCACTTCTTGCTGCGGAAAAGGTAGACAAGGTTTTATTTTCGTAAACGACGCAGCAAAAGCAAAAGACTTACATGATATACACGTAAAAATTACTCCTGAAGAATGTTTTTACTTAATGAATACTTTACAACAATCTTCCACTACCTTTCGCCAAACTGGTGGTGTTCACAATACCGCGCTATGTGATCGAAATAATATCCTTCTATCAAGAATGGATATCGGAAGACATAATGCATTAGATAAAATATATGGTCATTGTTTGCGCAACGATATATCTGTTAAAGGAAAAATTATCGCATTTAGCGGACGTATTTCATCTGAAATTTTACTCAAAGTTTCAAAAATCGGATGTGAAATTGTTCTATCTAAATCTGCCCCAACAAAACTAGCATTGCAACTCGCTCACGATTTAGGCATTACAGTCGTAGGATTTATCAGAAATGAATCCTGCAATATTTACACACATCCACATCGAATTGATGGTTATCAATCGAATAACTAAAATAACTCCTCAATTGAGGAGTTATTTTAGTTATGAAAATGTAATATATTAAAGACTTGAATAGTTAATAAAGTTAATATATAATTTCATTACATATTAAAAAACAAAACATTGTAGCATATATCTTTTCATTCTTTTACAAATTAAAAGAGACTGCTAACAAAACACATACACACTTTTATAAAAGTAATGGATTTATTTTATTTGAAATCGACCAAGGAGGTTACAACTATGGAAATTCGCTTATTAACGACAGAGGACGCAGAAATATATTTAAAAGTTTGTATGGAAGGTTTAACGAAGAACCCGGAAGCTTTTAGCTCTTCCTATGAAGATGTTTTGAAACATGAGGATCCTGTAGCTGCTATGGCAAAACGATTAAGCAATCCGGATAAGTATACTCTAGGGGTCTTCAAAGATGATGATTTAATCGGCATTGCTACTTTAGAAACAAAGCCTTTTATTAAACAAGAACATAAAGCAAAAATCGGTTCCGTTTTCGTTTCCCCAAAAGCGCGTGGCCTTGGAGCAGGACGAGCTCTTATTAAAGCAATTATTGAAAATGCCGATAAATTACATGTAGAACAACTTATGCTCGATGTTGTAGTTGGTAACGCTGGTGCCAAAAAATTATATGAATCATTAGGTTTCCAGACTTACGGCGTACAAGAGCGTTCATTAAAACATAACGGTCAATATTGGGACGAGGAACATATGGTTCTGTTCTTAAATGATTAATACTTCAATATAGTTTTCCAAATGCATCTTTTTATTAAGAAAGATGCTTTTTTCATTACAACAATGTAATCTTCATGTCACCTTTATCGATCGTACCAAACCTTTCCATTCATTATACTAAAAATATAAAGTGAAACTTTACTCAGTGGGGAACCACATCTCACACTGATCGCATGTACTTGATATGTAAAGGAGAATGTGACATGAAACAAAACAAACGAGCTATGCTTTTAATATTTACTACAGCAATTATAACTTCTGGATTAGCAATTTTACCTTGGTTTATTATATAGAAATACTCCCCCTAACAACGAAAAAAGCTTATTACTTCTTAAGAAGCAATAAGCTTTTTTTTATATTATAAAATCCCCAAAATTTTATTTACACAACTTATAATAATAACCATAGATACGGCAATGCACATGACAACCGTATTACGATCTTGCTTTTCTTTTTTTGAAATTTCTTCTTTTGAATTCATGTGTATGATCTCCTTTTAAAAAAAGTGTGAGATAGGAAATTTTTCTTATCCGATGCGAGGTGAATACGAAAACCCTCTCTATCTCACATACACAATAGAATGGAATTGTCATTTTATAAATAAAATGACATGACGTTATGTCGCAACATAGGGTATTTTGTGTCGCTACGTTTTCTATTATAAAAAATAGTTGTGCAAAACTAGTGCATTTTTTATGTCAATTACTCTGAGCGAAAAAATCAGCCCTCCATTCAATCACATAAAAAGAGTTTTTTATTATTTTCATGTAAACTATACAAGTAGAATGAACAGTTTGGGGTGCACAAGATTATGGTAAAAATTTTATTAGTAGACGATGAAGAACGTATGTTACGATTATTAGATCTGTTCTTAAGCCCTCGCGGCTATTTTTGTATGAAAGCTACCTCTGGCCTTGAAGCACTAAAATTAATCGAACAAAAAGAATTCGATATTATTTTATTAGATGTTATGATGCCAAGTATGGATGGATGGGATACTTGCTATCAAATTCGTCAAATTTCCAACGTTCCTATCATTATGTTAACAGCTCGCAACCAAAACTACGATATGGTGAAAGGCCTCACGATGGGCGCAGATGATTATATTACAAAACCATTTGATGAGCATGTATTAGTCGCACGAATCGAGGCTATATTACGCCGTACAAAAAAAGATGGCTTTGTTAGTTTCAATGGTATTGAGTGGGATAAAACGAAACATACTGTCACAGTTTATGATGAAAAAATCTCATTAACTCCTATCGAATTTTCGTTACTCGGACTATTTTTACAAAATACAAACCGTGCTTATAGCCGAGATGATTTAATCGAAAAAATTTGGGGCTATGAAACAGATATCGAATATAGAACAATTGATTCACACATTCGTAATATCCGTGATAAACTACGCAAAAAAGGATTTCCTATTGAAGATTACCTAGAAACGGTCTATAAAGTCGGATATAAATGGAAAAGTGAATAATTACTTCGGTCAGTGGGAAATCGTATACCACTGACTCTTTATTATGAATAAGGTATGGTGAAAAAATGAGTAAACTTTCCCTTAAAATTGGGACATACTTTTTAATATTAGCTTTATGTATTGAAACAATTGCCTTCGTATCTTTTTATAAAAGCCTTTCAAAAATGCGTATTGTAGAGGAAACAGATGCTCTTTTAGAGAAAGGTAATCGCTATAGTAAAAAAATTAAAAGCCGCGAGAGACGGGATGAATATTATAAAGAAATGAAACACGCTGAACATAATAAAAATCCTAAACGTCCTGTGTACCCTGAGTTCGATATTACGAATGAGGCTGCACACTTAGTTGAATCGGAATCAATTTCTAACTCCGATATAGCTATCATTATTACTGACCATAACGGCAAAATTATTTCCACCTCAGAACCCGTAACAAAAGATATGCAAAAACAACTTACTTGTAAAACAGAAACTGTCCCAGATGGCGGATTGGTCGTTGAAAGGAACTGGAAAAAATCAAAGTTCATCACAACAGTAAGCCCACTTAACACAACAAAGTTTCAAGGAAAGCTATATATGTTATTAAAAACATCTTTCCTAGAAAATATGTTACTTAAACTCATGAACCAATTTCTTATCATTAGCGTTTTAACAATTATTTTAACAACAATTTCTGTCTTTGTTTTTTCACGCGTTATTACAGAACCACTTGTAAAAATGAAGAGAGCGACAGAAAAAATGTCAAAATTAAACAAGCCAATTCAATTAGGTATTAAACGAAATGATGAACTCGGAAGTTTAGCAAAAACAATTGAAGATTTATCGAGTGAACTTACGTATATGAAAAAAGAGCGCAATGAATTTCTCGCTAGTGTCGCTCATGAACTATTAACTCCATTGACCTATATGAAAGGTTATGCGAAGGTAGCAAAGAGAGACTCTTTAACAAAAGAGGAGCGAGAAGAATACTTACAAATTATTGAGGATGAAACGGATAGTGTAACCGATCTCGTCCAAGATTTATTTATGCTTGTACAATTAGAACAACACCAATTTGTTATAAAAAAACAAAAAGTGCTTCTTCAGCCATTTTTAGAACGAATGGTTGAAAAAACAAAAACAACATTAACAAATAAGCAAATGCAACTTCATGTATATTGCAAAGATGATTTAGAAGTTTGCATAGACGAAAGACGTATGGAACAAGTTATGTTAAATTTATTACACAACGCTTATCAACATTCGCCAGAAAACACATCTATTACGATACGTGTACTCATGGAAACAGATTCTTTTACAATAAGTGTACAAGATGAAGGTGAAGGTATTCCTGAAGAAGATATCCCGCATATTTTTGACCGTTTTTATCGTGTTGATAAATCCAGAACACGAGCTACAGGCGGAAAAGGCATCGGGCTAGCTGTTGCAAAAGAAATTGTAGAATTGCATAACGGTTCTATTCTAGTAACAAGCCAATTAGGAGCGGGAACAAACTTTATAATCGAGCTACCTTTTGAATAATATGCGTGTGAAAACACCAGTAGTAGTAAACACTACTGGTGTTATTTTGTTCATAACAACAGCTCATATAAGCTAAGCTTTTGAAATTATTCTTATTTCAATATAAAATAAAGGTACATTTGCAAAGATTTGGAGGGTGATATAATTGGATATCCATGTATTAACAAAAGACGAAGCAGAAATTTACTTAGAACTTCGCGTAGAAGGATTAAAGCAAAACCCTGAAGCATTCAGCTCTTCTTATGAAGATATTATTAATAAAGAGTGTGCGATTGAATATAAAGCACAAAAATTAGCACAAGACGAAAACTATACGCTAGGTGCATTTAAAGATGGAAAATTAATCGGGGTTGCAACACTGGAAACGAAACCATATGTAAAACAAGAACATAAAGCTAAAATCGGTTCTGTATATGTATCTCCAAAAGCACGCGGACTTGGAGCAGGAAAAGCACTTATTAAAGAATGTCTTGAGCTTGCTAAATCTTTAGAAGTAGAACAAGTTATGCTTGATGTTGTTGTTGGCAATGATGGAGCGAAAAAACTTTATGAATCATTAGGTTTTAAAACATTCGGTGTACAAGAACGTTCATTAAAATATAACGGACAATATTGGGACGAAGAGCATATGGTCTTATTCTTAGATGAAAATAAATAATAAAAAACATCCTCATGTTTGGAGGATGTTTTTTACTTTCTTGTAAACCATGCCGTGTGTAATAATTGAATCGCTTTCGCAATCTCACCCTCTGATAATATCGCAAACCCAAGTAAAACTACATTCTCAGGCGCCGTACCGTCTTTATAGTACGTAGACACAGGATATATTTTGATACTATGTTTCGCAGCTTCTTGAATTAATTCTTCTTCCCGCATTCCATTATGCACTTTTAATAAAATGTGTAATCCCGAATCTTCTCCTATCACTTCAACACGATTAGAGAAATACTTCTCTATTTCAAAAACAAGTCGATCTCTCTTCTTTCGGTAGACGACACGCATTTTATGAATATGTTTTTCCCAATAGCCTTCATTTAAAAATCTTCTAATCACTTCTTGGTCCATTCTTGAAACACTTTGTGTATAAAATAAATATTGCTGTTGATACTTTTTAATTAATTTCTTCGGCAACACCATATAGCTCATCCGTAGCGATGGCAATAATGCTTTAGATAGCGTCCCCATATAAATAACTTTCCCCTCTGTATCTAACCCTTGCAGCGCCGGTATAGGCTTTCCAGAATAGCGAAATTCACTATCGTAATCATCTTCAATAATATACCTGCTCTCTTCTTTCTTTGCCCATTGTAAAAGCTGCATCCTTCTCGTAATAGGCATAATCATTCCATATGGAAACTGATGGGAAGGTGTAACAAATACAACATTCGCATTGCTATTTTCTAAATCTGCAATACAAATTCCATCTCTATCTAAAGATAACATTTGGACTCTTGCTTCTCCCTGTTCAAAAACAACCATCTTTCTATGATACCCTGGGTTTTCAACTGCATAATTGCTTCCCTTTAACAATTGAAACAATAGTTTCACTAATATTTGTGTTCCCGCTCCTAATACAATTTGACTAGCTGAACAACGTACACCTCTAGATTCATACAAATAATTCGTAATCTCTTCTCTTAAGCTCGCTTCTCCTTGAGGGTGTCCTAGAAAGAGAAGTTCGTTATTATGCGGCTGCCATATTTCATTTACAATTTTCCGATACATATTGAATGGAAAAGCATTTGTATCAATTCCTGTTTGTGTAAAATCAAATTTATAACTCTTCTCCTGAAACGGTACTTCTTCTATTCTATCTCCACTATCCTCTACATGAGCCATTTGCTCAATTTTGCATACAAAATAGCCTTTTCTCGATATCGACTCAATATAACCTTCTGCAAGTAATTGTTCGTACGCTGCCTCTACTGTATTTTTACTTACTTGTAAATGTATCGCTAACTTTCGCTTAGCCGGTAATTTCGTAAAAGGGACAATCGATCCATCTTTAATCTCTTTTTTTATATACTCATACAATTGCACATACAATGCCTTTTTACTATTCATATTTAAATTAGGCGTTAATTCTAACATAATATCTGACCCCTTAATAAAACTAAAATCTGATACTTTTTACAGTACCAGATTTTATATATAATTCCTTTTATCATGTCACACATAAAAAATCAAATACCGGAGAGGAGAAACATGATAATGAACAATGGTAGACGTATCGGACTTATTATGATTATTACAGGGGCTACATTATGGGGATTATCTGGTCCAATGATTCAGTGGCTATTTCAGCATACTAATGTATCCTCAATTGATTTTTTAACAATTCGATTGTTGCTTGCAGGAATATTTATTTTGTCTTTCTTACTTATAAAGAAACAAAACATATTTCAAATTTGGAAACACCCTAGATATTCTATACAACTTATTATTTTTTCTATTCTCGGCATGCTCGGTGCGCAATACGCCTTTATCGAAACGGTTCATATTAGTAATGCAGTCACAGCAACGCTATTTCAATTTCTAGGTCCTGTTCTTATTACCATGTATGTTGCATTTGAACAAAGAAAATTCCCTGCTTCCATGCAACTATTCGCAATTATAGCCGCGCTAATAGGAACATACTTTATTATTACAAATGGCTCAATTGAAAATATTGTTTTATCCAAAGAAGCTATTATTTTTGGACTATTAACAGCAGTCGGATTTGCATTTTATACCCTTCATCCGGCTTCTCTCATTAAAGAATGCGGGACAACTGTAGTAATTGGTTGGGGGATGTTAATCGGAGGAATTGCACTACTTATTTATAATCGTTCATTCGGGTGGAATCAATTTTCACAAACCCTTACACTAAAAACTTTTTCTATGCTTATTCTTATCATTATTAGTGGTACCCTTTCTTTCCTTCTATATATCGGTAGTCTTAAATATTTAGCAGCAACAGAAACAAGCATTTTATCTAGCATTGAACCCCTTGTAGCTGCCATCGTTTCAATCACTTGGCTAAATGAATCTTTTGGAACATATCAATTATTAGGCGGCGTATGTATCGTTCTGTCCGTTATTTTTTTGACGATGCCTCAAAAAGAAACCGAACCAACCTATACAACGGAACAAATATAAAATGAAACTTTAATTAGTGGGGACTATCTCCCACTAATTATTAACCTACACCAATCGGGCTTTTACGGGATAAAAATGTCAAAAGAGGTCGTACAAAACTTACGACCTCTTTTTATACTTTAAAGGAATTGTCCCGCCTTCTAGCAAATACAATTACACTAACAATAAAAACTAGGAGTGTGGCACCATGAAAAAAATCGGAACTATGCTACTTCTCTCCTTCCTCATCACTGGATGCACACAAACGCAACCGGATTCAAAAGAACAAAAAAAAGACGTAATAGCAACGTCATCCACTCAAGTGAACGCACCTTCCTTCTTTCACCTTAGTGTTTTAAAAGATGTAAATTGGGAAGAAGCACCCTCATTCATAGACGGAAAAATACCTTTAAAAGGCATCGAAGGTAAAGTCGCAATGGCTGATAGTCCTATTATCGCAAATGAACAAAATGAAATAATGTGGTACTTTCTAGATTCTGAAATACCAACTGGAAAATTGTCTATTATTGCGCTAAAACAAGGATCTGTAACTCCAACACCAGTACTCTTTCAAAAAGAAACTTCCAAACAAACTTGGACTACTTCAAATACAATCGATTCTACTACAAGCGAACTCCCTCTCACTATGTCACTACCTTCATCTGGATTATGGTTATTAAATATATATGTGAATGAAAAATATTATGATCAGTTTGTAATCACTGCTGAGTAAAGTGACAAAAATAAACCACTTTCTTACAACAATGTAATTTCTACGTCATGTACTTCGATAGTTGAATTATCTCTCTTCTCTTATACTTAAAGTAAGAAATGAAACGAGGAGAGATGAGAGATGAGAGATGAAAAAAATGATAGAAGTGATCGTAGCAGTAACTGAGGTTTTAGTGAATGGTAAACAAGTTGCAATGGAATTAAATAAATAGTGAAGAAACATAAATAATTCTACACTTCTTCATTATTTTGATTTCTTATCTCAAAAAAGCAGTGCCTTTTAGGCACTGCTTTTCGCTATTAATAACGTGGTATTTTCGTAATTTGTGCCACGCCTGAATCAATAGCTGCTTTCGCTACTGCTTCTGCAACACTTGGAACAACTCTTTTATCTAATGGATTCGGGATTACATAATTCGCATTACGTTCTTCATCAGTAATGATGTTAGCGATCCCATATGCTGCCGCTAATTTCATCTCTTCTGTAATATCAGTTGCGCGCACATCTAACGCACCGCGGAATATTCCGGGAAACGCCAATACATTATTTACTTGATTCGCATAATCCGAGCGTCCAGTTCCTACTACAGCTGCCCCAGCCTCTAATGCATCCTCAGGGAAGATTTCTGGAATTGGATTCGCCATTGCAAACACAATTGCTTTCTCATTCATCGTCTGTACAAGTTCTTTCGTTAATACGTTAGGAGCAGATACGCCAATAAAAATATCAGCTTGGTGAATTGCTTCTTTTAACGTTCCACGCACATGTTCACGATTTGTCTTTTTTGAAACTTCAATTTGTGCTTCGTTCATCCATGTTTCACCTTCACAAACAATACCTTCTAGGCTAACTAACGTAATGTGCTTTGCACCAGCCTTTAATAATAATTTTCCAATTGCAATTCCTGCCGAACCCGCACCGTTAATAACGATTTTCACATTATCCATTTGTTTGCTAACAACTTTTAATGCATTAATAACAGCTGCTAAAACGACAATAGCTGTTCCATGTTGATCATCATGGAATACAGGAATATTCGTTTCTTCTTTTAATCGTTTTTCAATTTCAAAACAACGCGGTGCTGCAATATCTTCTAAATTAATCCCTGCAAATGTAGGCTCTAAATTTTTTACAAGGGTAACGATTTCATCTACATCCGTTGTGCCTAAACATAATGGGAAAGCATCTACATTCGCAAACTTCTTAAACAAAATACTTTTTCCTTCCATAACAGGCATAGCGGCTTTCGGTCCAATGTTTCCTAAACCGAGTACCGCTGTTCCATCTGAAACAACTGCCACCATATTGCCACGTGCTGTATAGTCATACACTGTTTCTTCATCTGCCGCAATCGCTTTACACGACTCCGCTACACCTGGTGTATACGTCAGGCTTAAATCATCCGCTGAATTTACCTCCACTTTACTTGTAATTTCAATTTTCCCTACTAATTCTTTATGCAATAACAATGATCTTTCATTAATTTGATTTGCTAACATACTTATAATCTCCCCTTAATTTGACAAGCTAGCTATACGAATATAGCTAGCTTGTTTGATCATGAAAACATTTTTAATAATATTGTCGCCGTTACAACCATTGCCGCCCCGCCTAAACGAGTTGAAATTTGCGCGAACGGCATTAATTCCATACGATTTGAAGCCGATAAAATAGCAACATCTCCAGTTCCGCCTAAACCGCTATGACATCCAGTTACAATCGCCGATTCAACTGGATACATCTTCATCACTTTCCCTACAAGAAAACCTGATGCTACCATTGTAAGAACAACCGATGCGCACACAACAACATATCCTACTGAAAGAACTGCTGCTACGTCTTTTAACGGAATATATAGCAATCCTAATCCAACCATTAAAGGCCAAGTTAAATTCTTCGAAATAAATTTATATAAATGGAATGCTCCTTGCTCCATTTTTGCTGGCATTAATTTAAAGTATTTCACAAGTGCTGCTGAGAAAATCATAATGATTGCCCCAGGAATACCGATGAACTTAGAAGCAAATCCTCCAAAGATGAAGAACGTACACGCAATTAATAAACCTGCTCCCATTAATGAGAAGTCAATTGGCTTCTCTGTATTTTGTTCTTTTAATAATTCTGCTTGATTGTCTGTTTTCACTAATACACCGTTACCACTAAGCTCCGGTTTCTTCTCACCTAAACGCTTCATATACCCTGCACTTACAATTGCGAACATATTTCCAATAATAGCTGCTGGAATAAGCTGTGATACAAACGTCGCTGATGATTCATTTAAAATATCACTATAAGCTAGCGACAATGGTAAAATCCCTTCCCCGATACCACCACTCACAATTGGTACGATGATAAAGAAGAATGTGTGCTTCATTTCAAATCCAAATAATGAACCGACCAATAACCCTACTGCTACAGAAGCTAACGTCCCTACTACTAAAGGAATAAACATGCGAACGAAACCTTGTACTAACACTTTACGGTTCATTCCTAAAATACTTCCGACTACTAAACAAGAAATATATAAATATAAAAAGTTCGATTTTTTCATTAACATAGTCGCAGCTTCCATTGAAGCTGGATTCATCCAGTTAAAAAATACAAGTAATGATGGAATAAATAACGAAAGTATTGCTGGACCGCCGATATTTTTTAAAATTGGAATTCTCATCCCAATATCGCCTAAGAAAATCCCCATGATCATAATAACTGCAAATCCACCAATCATATCTGCTGGCAATTTATTATATACAGATGCCCCATAAATAATAGCAGCCAATACTACATATAACGGTAAAGGTATAACACCGATTTTTACATTCATAATTTTAGAAGCGAAAGATTCTCTTTGTACTTCATTTCCTTCAGAAAATGATACCGCTTCCACATTCTTTTGAATTCCCATATGGCACCCCCTCGTTTTCTTAATAACAATATTAAAACGCTTTCAATAGTAAAAATAGTTTTTGTAAGTTTTGTAATTGATTTTGTAATTAAAAAAAGTATAAGCGACTTATATTAAGTCGCTTATACGTAAAACTCTATTTTCTTTTGATCAACACATCTTAATTTACTTACAGGTCTGCCCACATGTTGGTACATCATTTCGTTTTCTAACACTCCAATGTCAGTCAAAAACATTACATATTTTCGAATAGAAACTCTTGAAATTCCAACTAATTGTGCCATTTCATCTGTTGTAAACACTCTTCCATTCAACGACTCGATCTTCTGCCAAATTAATTGCAACGTTTGCCTCGTTAACCCTTTCGGAAGCTCTTTCGTGACAGTAGGCTCCCTTTTTTCTTTTTGTAAAATTAACGAATCTAATTCCGATTGACTAATTTTTTGTTGTTCTTTCATGAAAGTAAGTTTTTCTCGATATATAGTTAATGCCTCTTTAAATCGTTCAAATGTAAATGGTTTAATTAAATAATCTACTACACCATATTGTAATGCTTTTTTAATACTTCCCATATCATGTACAGCTGAAATCATTATAATATCAATTTCTTTTTCTTGGTTCCGGATATACATTAAAAGCTCAAAACCAGTCTCTTCAGGCATAAAAATATCAAGTAATACTAAATCTACTCGTGATTTCTCTAATATTTCGATCGCCGACTTTACTGAGTTAACTGCTTGAACAAGTTCAAATCCTCCTACTTGCTCTAAATAATGCGTATTTAGCATTGCTACCATCGGGTCATCTTCTACAATTAAAACTTTAATCATATTTTCCTCTCATCCCTACCTTTAGGTATTTCAATTGTTATCGTTGTTCCCTTACCTACTAATGACTGCATATGAATTTCCCCATTTATTCGCTGTATACTTTCTTTTACAAGATACAAACCATAACCGCGGTTATCTCCCTTTGTGGAATAACCTTTCGTAAATAATTCCTCTATTTCTTTTTCTTGTATACCTTTCCCCGTATCTTGTACTGTAATAGTTAGTATATCCCCATGTTGTATCTTAACTTCAACTCGCTTCTTTTCACAATTCGTAACTGCCTCTAATGCATTATCAATTAAATTTCCGACAATCGTAATAAGTTCATGAGTAATACTTTCATCATCTATTTCCGGCATATAAGAATCTTCACTTATAATTAATTTTATATTTTTCTCTCTAGCATAGCTGAGCTTACCTAGTAAAAAACCAGCAAATACTGGACTTTTTATTCTTTTCATAACTCCACCAATTTCATATTGATGCTCTGATACCATGCCGCTTATATACTTCTGTAATTCTTCATACTGCTTCATATGTGTAAGCCCTAATACGACATGCATCTTATTCATAAACTCATGAGATTGTGCCCGTAATGCTTCTGCATATAGTCTAATACCAGTTAGTTCCTCTGCTAGTTTTCCAATCTCTGTTTTATCACGAAATGTTGCAATTGCACCAACTATTTCTCCTTTTACATATAAAGGAACTCGATTCGTCACAATCGTAATTCCATAAATATTTTGTTCTTCGTTTAATTGTACTTCTCCCGTTTGCAATACTTCTTTTATACGTGAATTTGGCATATACAACTCAACATCTTTACCGATAAAATCTTCTTCAAGTCCGCTTTTTTTAAATAGACGTTTCGCTTCATTATTAATTAATGTTACTCTAGCCTCTTTATCTACAGCAATAATACCTTCCTTTACAGATTGTAGCATCGTATTTCTTTCTTCAAGAATTTTTGCTATCCTGTGCGGCTCAAGACCGAATAAACTTTTCTTTATATGTCTAGCTAGCAATATTGCTCCTATAATTCCGACTAATACACCAACTCCGACACCAATATAAATGATATGTCTACTTTCCTTAACTCTCTCTTTTACATTATCTGCTGAAATACCAACAGCCACAGCTCCAAGTTGTTCACCTGTTTCAGAAAATATTGGTACAAACACTCGCATGGAAATACCTAAAGTTCCTTCTGCTAACGATACATGTTCTTTTCCTTTCAATGCAGGCCCTTCATCCCCCCCAATAAAATGATGCCCTATTTTTTGAGGATTTGGATGTGACTTTCTTATTCCATTCATGTCCATAACTACAATAAACTGAACACCTGTGTTTTGTAATATTCTATTTGTATACGTTTGGATTGCAGAGGTATCTGCTTTCCCAACCAAACCATCGATTACAATCGAATCATTCGCCACAATGTGTGCAATTGTTTTTGCCTTCTCTGCTTGGCTATCCTCCGTCGTCCGTTCTACATTATGACTAATTAATATATCTGTCACAAGTAAAGAAAAAATTACAACTGTACAAACTAACAATGTAATCGTTTTCCATAAATTCCATAGTCTTTTTCTTTTTTTCATCCCGTTAATGACTCCCCTAATTGCTGAATAGAAAAATAAGTAAGGTGATATTATTTTCACCTTACTTATCTGCTGTTATTATACTTTAAATTTACTAGTCATCGCTTGTAGTTCTTCTGCCATCTCAGCTAAGTTTTGCGAAGCTGAACTAATTTCCTCCATGGAATTAACCTGTTCTTCTGTTGAAGCTGCAACACTTTGCATACTAGCTGTATTTTCTTCTGCAGCAGCTGCAATTTCATCAATAGCATTTGTCACTTCATTTGCATCTCTAGCAATTCTCTTCGTTGTTTCTACCATTTGATTAACTTGAGAAACAATATGTGTAGTAGAACTTAAAATTTCCGTAAAACTTACTTTCGTTTTTGTTACAACATCAAGGCCCTGTTGAACTTCTCCATTCACATTATCCATCGCCTTAACAGTATGTTCAATATCCGCCTTAATTTCTGCAATTAAATTTGCAATCTCTCCAGATGACTCTCCTGATTGCTCTGCTAATTTTCTAACCTCATCTGCTACAATAGCAAATCCTCGTCCCTGTTCACCTGCTCTTGCTGCTTCAATAGCCGCATTTAAAGCTAATAAGTTTGTTTGAGTTGCGATGTTTTGAATTGCTTCAGAAATAGCTCCTACTTGCTTTGATTTCTCATCAAGCAGTTTAATAATAGCATCTGACTCGGATACCGACCTAGAAATAGACTGCATTTGTTTTGCAGTTTGTTCAACTAAATCTTCTCCCTCTTCAGCTCTTTCTCGCGCATGTAATGAGGAAATAGAAATTGACTCTGCGCTTCCAGTTACATCTTGAATTGCTGTATTTACTTGTTGCAATGTAGCCGCACCTTCTTCAACACCTTGACTTTGTGATTCAGCCCCACCTGATACTTGTTCCATTGCAATTGTAATTTGATCTGTCGCATCATTTGCTTGCTGTACGCTCGCTGTTAACTCTTCTGCCGATGCTGCAACATGTTCTGCTGAAAAGCTAATTTGGGTAATAACATCTTGTAAAGACGTAGACATTTCATTAAATGAATTCCCTAATTTCCCTATGTCATCCTTGGAATGGATTGTAATTTTCTCTGTTAAATCTCCCTTACTAATTTTATATGCCGATTCAGCTATTTTTCGTAATGGCCTTGTAATAGACTTTGTAATGAAATAAATTAATATACTACCAAATGCAATAGCGATAGCAATAACAATCAAAGTCTTATAAAACACTGGATTCGCAGCTTGGGTAATTTCTTCATCAAACATAACTCCAACTACTTTCCAGCCCGTTTTCTCATTTGTTGCAAAGATTAAATTCTTTTTATCATCTTGTTCTGTATAAGACACATTTCCTTGTTTATCTTCATAAATTGGTTTAATCCAAGGATCAGTAACTTTTGCACCTGGTTTTCTAGATGGATGACTAACAATTTGCTTATTTTGATCTAAAATAACTGCATAACCTTTTTCACCAATGTTAATCATTTTGGAAATTTTTAAGATGTTATCTAAATTTAAATTAATTCCTATAACACCTTTACCATCTTTTACTTCTTTCGCAATCGTCACTACCATATTTTTTGTAGATGCTGACTGATATGGCGCAGTAACAATTACTTTCCCTTTATTTTCATGTGCTTCTTTATACCAAGATCTATCTGTTGGATTATACCCATCAGCCATTTGAATAAATGGTTCTCTTATAAACTTTCCCGTCTCTGTTCCAATATAAATACCTTCTACTTCTGGATGAAGCTTTATATATTGTGCTAACTTCGTTCTTACTATTTCTTCTTGTCCATTTAGATATGTATCCTCTGTTAAGATGTCTGCAAAGTACGTCGCATCAACAAATTTCTCTTCTATATTTTGAGAAATAACAGTATTTAAAATCGAAATATTCTCCTTTGCCTTATCTGTCATTTGATGCTCAAAATTTGTTTTGGCAGTTTGATATGAAACACCACCGATAATAATTCCTGGTATAGTTAAAATAATAAAAAATGAAATGATTAATTTTTTATTGATACTCATACATTTAACCCAGTTAAATATTTTTTGCATAATAAGCCTCCTTTATGTAATGTGGATACTTGTGTCATTTTATACAATTAACATATATAAAACAATATATAATGATAAAATGTAATTTTTTCTTCAATTATGCATTTTTACATATTTACTCCCTATAAGTATTTTAATCATAAAAACAAGAGAACTTTAGCATTATATATGCTAAAGTTCTCTTATTTCTTAACAGCTTCTACTCTATAAAACTTCTCTTATAATCCTCAAATCTTTACCCTTCGCCTTATAGTCATATTACTAAAACTCTTCGTCCTAATTTATTTGGCGCTCTTTACATAACTAATTGCCTGACTTCCCATTTGTACCCATGCCTGTTCAAAGGTTTCTCTCGGTACTTTTACATCTAAGCTATCCTCAAGTGGATCTCGAATATATACAGATTCCTGATCATACCCAATAAGTACAACACAATGTTCATTATACGTAATAGAAACATCTCCACTATTTGTTTCCCATGTAGTAAATTCAGCTTCATCTAATGGTGCAAATGTTGCATTCGTAATCATAACTACCGGTTGTCCTGCTTTTATACTCTTATAAATTTCTTCTATATTCTTCCCTGTTAAGTCTACAGCTTTATTAGGTAAATATTTTTCCGCTAACTGAAAAAGTGGCCCATGATATACACCGTACCCTGATTCAGAGAATGTATAAATATTACCTACAAACCCTTCATTTGGATTCCCGCGCACACCATCGTCTATAAAATCAACTTTTTTTATTTCATTTGCTAATGTCATCTTATCCACTGAAACACCAGCGTATTGTAACATCATCGCTAAGCTTGTCACTTCACAGCCTCTATCCAATTCTGGTAACTGCTGAATTAATGGAACATTTGCTAAGATGACTTTTTCATCGTTATTACTAAACTCCGTTTCTTTTCCTCTTTGTATATTTGAGAATGTTAACTTCTCTACATACTTTGGAATTCCATTTGTATATACACTCCATATTGCTGTACCTAGTAAAGCTGTACATATATACCACTTCAATTTTCTTATCGCTTTCACGCCCTTATTAATTCGTTAAATAAGAATAAAATGCGTCAGCATCCGTTCGAATCATCGGTACAAAATTTAGTTCTTTTCCTTTTTCAGGCTGCTCTTTTTTTATCTTTTCCGCTAACTCTTGAATATTCATATTCATTTTATCCATATTGAGCTCATCTGCCATTTGTAGCACCTTTTGTTCATTAATTTCTCTTAATATTTGATATATATCTTTACCATACAAATCAATATGATGTTTTTTTGCTTCTTCTTGTACTTTTTGTTCGTACACTTCTTGTGCTAACTCTTCAATTTCTTTTCCTTTTTGAGAAATATCTAACTTTCCTGCTTCTTCTCTTACTTTCTTTCCGTAGATTTCTTCCGCGATGTCTTCGATTTCTTTTCCATCTGTCGAAATACCTAATTTATCTGCTTCATCTTTAATTTTAATCGCATTAATTTGAGTAATTAAATCTACAATTGATGTATTCTCTATAGATATACCTAGCTTTAACGCTTCTTGCTTTACTTTTGTTTCATAGATTTCTTCTGACAGCATCCCAACATCTTTTCCTTCAATCGATATGCCTAACTGCTCTGCTTCCCTTCCTACTTCTGTTTCATGAATTTCTTTTTCTAGTGTAATTTGTTCTTTTCCTTCCGTTTCAATACCTAGTTTCTCTGCTTTTTCTTCTGTATGCACTGCATGTATCTTACCATTGTTCAATTGTTCTTTACTGCGCTGCGTGTAATCTGTCTTTCCTTTTTGTGTTTCAGAAGGAGAGGCACCCCCTAATATACTTAAACTCATTACTCCAATAGTGAATACCGTCATCATTTTCTTTTTCAAAATTAATTCCTCCCTCTTATACTTTCTTTCCCATCATTCCCCTAGTTTTTTTAATACTATACATACATCTCATCGCTGCTTGAGATAACATTATGATTGATAAACCCCACTCACATACACCTAATCTCTTCTTCATGTAACGAACTTTCTTTATGCCATACATAATATAAATAGTTTCTTAACTTTCCCTTAAAAAAAGACGACCTTGTAAAAACAAGGTCGTCTTCTTACTTATATTTTTTGGTTTTTAGGGAAAATCACTTCAAAACAAGTGCCATCTCCCCATTTGCTCTCTACTGATATTTTTCCGTAATGCTTTTCTACAATCCAATTTGCGATTGAAAGACCTAATCCAGCTCCTTCTGACGTACTTCTTGCTTTATCCCCTTGATAAAAACGATCAAATAATTTCGGAATATCTTCTTCTTTCACTCCTATCCCGTCATCTTTCACCTGTATGCGAATTGAACTACTCGTTTGCGTGCAATCAATTTGAATATGCCCACCTTCGTTTGTATACTTCATCGCATTATCTAACAGTATGACCATCATTTGATGAATCCGCTCTCTATCCCCCATAAAAGATACACCACGTTCTACTTTTAGCATCATTTCTTTTTCTTGATAAGAAGCAATCTCTTTATATGGAGCTACTATTTCTTCTAACAATTTATCAAGTTCAAATATTTTCTTATCCATCTCAATTTGATTAGAATCAGAACGTGCTAGCAATAATAAATTACTAACGAGTTTCGATAACCGCCTACATTCTTTTGAAATTGTAGAAATATCCATCGCTTTTTCTTCTATCGTAGCGGATGGTGACTGGAATAAAACATCCGTTTTTGATTGAATAACTGCAAGTGGTGTCCTGAGTTCATGTGATGCATCAGAAACGAATTGTTGCTGTTTCTCCCATGAACTTTGAATAGGTACAAGTGCTCTACCAGCTAGGAAAAAGCCAATACCTATCGCACAGAGGCTTCCTATGCTACAACCTATAACGAGAATTAAAAATAAAGTATTTAACATTCCTTCTTCCGCTGTTATATCTCGCACGATTTGAACTATTTCTCCATCTTTTTGAAGCGAAAATGCTCTAAAATATCGTCCTTGTACTTCAATATCTTGTAACTCCTCTAATTTTTCGGGAGAAAAACTTTCCAAATTCTCTTCAAAAATAGAACGGAATTTACGGTTATCGCCCTCTATTTTCACTATTTTCCCATTCCAAGTTATTCTAGTTACTCGCGGATCTCCAATTTGGATATTCTCCATGCGTTTTCTTGGTGGTACTTTAACATCTAATTTTTCTCTATACTGAGCTATCATTTTTATAGATTGATCTACTTCACTATAAATACGCTTGTATGTGTACGAATAAATAATACTGCCTAATATACCTATTAATAGAATAAATACTAATGAGTTCACTATAGTCAAACGAATGCGTGTTTTTTGAAACATACTTCCTTTTTTCATTGTTCTTTTAATATATATCCAATACCTCGAACGGTTTGAATATCTTTCTGATAACCGAATGGCTCTAATTTTTTACGTAAATGATGCACATACACTTCTACAATCGCTACTGTAGTATCTGAATCAAATCCCCAAACACGATCAAAAATTTGTTCACGCATTAAAATCTTTCCGCTATTTTGAACAAGGTACTCTAGAAGCTCATATTGTTTTAATGATAACTTCATACCTTTTCCATCTACTTGAACATCTTTATCTTTTCCGAACAATTCAATGCCTTTATAGCGAATTGTTTGCTGCGTTGTTAAACTACCACTTCTGCGTAGTAAAGCACGAATTCTCGCTTTTAATTCAGGGGCCTGAAATGGCTTAACAATATAGTCATCTCCACCAAAGTCCAATCCCTTCACCCGATCTTCTAAAGAATCTCTCGCTGTCAAAAACAGGACTGGTGTTTCAATCTTTTCATCTCGTATTTTTTGAATCACTTCAAATCCGTCCATCCCTGGCATCATCACATCCAGCAAAATTGCATCATATATATTTTGAAGAGCTAAAAACAATCCATCTTCTCCATTTATTGCCGTATCTACTTCAAATTCATCACGTAAAATTTGTACGATAGACTCTAATAACGAAGCATTATCTTCTACTACAAGTAAACGCATGCTCTCACCTTCCATCAAATAGTTCAATTCTATTTATTATTACATTTCTTCTCTTCATAACAAAAGAATGTAGTTACATTACGTAATTTCATTTTTAACTATTTCCTTCTAAAATTTTGAAGTTTTATTATAAAAACTTTGTCTTAAATTTAGCTTAATAAAAAATTGAAAGAAATAAGATTCCTCTTATCTCTTTCAATTTTTTATTACATATACCTTTTTACTCGGCAACTCTAAACAATTTAGCTGACCGCCATACACAGCCCCGCCATCAATCCCAATAATACGATTACTACCAAAATACACTCCGCAATCCTCACTACCATGAAGCGTTTTTGTTTCCGTATGCCCAAATACAATAACCTTTTCACCGCTATATCCATTATGAAATTCATTACGGATCCACATTAATGTATATGGTTCAGATTCAGAAACTCGTTTCATCGGTTCAACCCCAGCATGTACAAATATATACTCTTCTGTTTCAATGTAATGATCTAATTCTTGAATAAACTTTATATGTTCCTCTAATACACGAGAGTGTAAAATCGGTTTTTGGAAGTCTTTCTCATTAACCGCAATATCTTCTTCTACAAATCCATAGCTATATAATGTCTTATCTCCACCATTTCTTTTTACCCAATGGTTCCATGAACGTTCCTCATTTGTCGTTAACGCCTTAATCATCATATCTTCATGATTTCCTTTTAAAATGAGTGCTCCATCTTTTTTCAATTCTCTTACCTTTTCAATTACAGCACGCGCATTTGGACCACGATCTACATAATCTCCCAGTAAGATTAATTGATCCTGTTTCGCATCATATTGAGCTTCTTCCAATAAATGTTCGAACTTTTCTATCTCTCCATGAATATCACTAATAACAAGAATTCTTTTCATATTATCCCCCCTCTTTCTAATTATAGTTCAAAACGACAGAAAGTTCAGAATTGAAATCCCGCATTAACGGGCAGTAAGCCCCCCACTGATTACAGTTTCACTTTATTACAAACTAAACTATTATCCTTACAACAATGTAAGTCTCTTGTCATCCAATTCGATAGTTGTAATTACTGTATTTCCTTATACTGAGAGTAAGAAATGAAACAAAAAATAAGGAGAGATGAGAGATGAAAAAAGTAATGGAAGTTGTAGTAGCGGTAGTAGAGGTTTTCGTAAATGGTAAACAAGTCGCAATGGAGTTAAATAAATAATGAAAAGGACAACATTCACTCTAGACCCTTTACTCATATAAAAGAGATAAGACTTCATCATTTCTTTGATCCCTTATCTCCCTATAAAGAAAGCCGTATCCCTTTTAAGGATACGGCTTTCTCTTATTTTTGACTCGTACGAGCTGAAATGCTAATTGCTCTATCTGTTGCTTTGGCAGCTTCATCTAACGCTTCTTTACTATTCTTCCCGTCATACATCGCTTCTAATGCTTTTACAACTGCATCTCGTGATTCTGGGAATACACTAATTAAAGCCCCTTGTGTTGCTGGAGATTGCTTCGTCGCTTGCAATTGATCTACTGTTACTTTCAACTGTGGATATTTTTCATATTGCTCTTTTACTAATGGCTCATTATATGCATCTGGATTAATTGAGAAATAACCTGTTGCAGTATGCCATTTTGCTTGTACGTCTGGCTTCGTTAAATATTTCATAAAGTCCCAAGCACCTTGTTGCGTTTCTTCTGAAACCATATTCGTCATCCATAATGATGCTCCACCAATAACAACACCATTTTGTTTCGAATCCTCTGGATACGGAATATATGAAACACCTACATTAAACTTAGATGCATCGATTAAATCACGAACACCTGCTGAAGAATCTAAATACATAGCAACTTGTCCAGATTGGAACGCGGCACGAATATCATCCCAACTTGCTCCATACTTTCCAAGTGCACCAGCTTTATTTAAATCATCTAACATTCCAAATACTTTCTGTCCTTCTTTACCGTTAAATACCGCCTTCTTTGCAGCATCTTTACGGCCGTTTTCGTTATCTACATATAAAGCACCTTGTGTCGCTAACAATTCTTCAAAGAACCAACCGTAGTTAAGCATGGAGAATCCATATTGTTTTACATTTCCGCCTTCTTTAATCGTTAACTTTTTCGCTGCTTCTTGTAATTCCGCATATGTTTTTGGAGCTTTCTCTGGATCTAAGCCCGCCTTTGCAAAAGCAGCTTTATTATAAATTAATACTGGTGTAGATGAATTAAATGGCATAGAATACATTTTTCCATCAACTGAATAATAATTTGTAATTGCTTTTTCTAATTTTGACGTATCGTACTTATCTTTTTTTATCCAGCTATCAATTGGTGTGATTTTTTTGCTATCAATCATATATTTCGTTGTAATTTCACTCGATTGAACAAGAGCTGGCGCTTCTTTCGTTGCAGACATCGTTCTAAATTTCGTTAAAGACTCTTCATATGTCCCTTGGAACTCTGCCTTTATCTCATATTTATTTTGCGACTTATTATAGTCTGCAACAAGACCATCTAATACTCCTTGTGTTTTTCCACCCATCGCATGCCAGAAGCGAATTACAGTTTTATCACCATTTTTTTCAACTGGTGCTACTTTTGCCTGTACTTCAGGTTTTCCCTCTGTTTTACTATTTGAACAAGCTGCACTAGATAATGCCATTGTTGCTATCATTAATAGAGCAGCACCTTTTTTAACTAGACTCATTTAAATCTCACCTTCTCTTAGTTATTTAATTGCACCTTTTGTTAATCCTTGTTGTAATTGCTTTTGCCCTAAAAATAGTAAAATCAATGTTGGAATAACGATAACCGTAACACCGGCCATTACGCTTCCCCAATCAGTTGCAACTTCTTGAGACTGAAGCTGCTTTACACCGATTTGCACTGTTCTTACTTTTTCATCAGTGGTCACTAAAAGTGGCCATAAATACATATTCCATGTTGTTAAAAAGCTATATACTCCAAGCGTAATAAAACTCGTTTTACAATACGGTATTACAACGCTGAATAAAAATCTTATATTTCCAATCCCTTCAATAAAAGCAGCTTCTTTCAGTTCATTCGGGAGTGTCATAAAATGTTGACGTAACAAGAAAATACCGAAAGCTGTTGCAAAAAACGGCACTGTCATCCCGGCGAAACTATTGATCCAGCCAAAGTTTTGAATCGTTAAAAAGTTAGGCACCATCGTTGCTTCCCACGGAATAAGCATCGTTGAAATAAACAGGAAGAAAATTAAGTTTCTCCCTTTAAACTGAAGAAAAACAAAAGCATAAGCTGCTAAACTTGATACGATAAGTTGTCCAATCATAACGACTGTCGATACAATTAAACTGTTATATAAGTATGTAAAAAGCGGTACTTTTTGAAAAATATTAATGAAATTATCAAAAGTAAACTGGGTCGGAAATAACCTTCTCATTTGAATATCGTCTGGTGTCATAAAGCTTATTAAAAATGCATACAGTACAGGAAAAAATACCATCACTGCACTAATAATGAGTAGCATGTATAATAGGAAATTTTGTTTCCACTGTTTAACAATCATTTATAATGCACCTTTCTCTCAGCAAACTTAAATTGAAGTAATGTAGCAACGAAAATGAAAACAAATAATACCATCGCTTGTGCACTTGCTGTTCCAAATTGATGATTCACAAACGCCTCTTTGTAAATCGAGTACACAATTAAATTCGTTGCATCATTTGGTCCACCGTGCGTTAAAATATCAATTTGTCCAAAGCTTTGGAACGCACTAATTAATGTTACTGTTACAATAAAGAATAAAGTTGGTGATAGCATCGGTAATGTAACACGGCGAAGCTTATATAAATAACTAGCACCATCTATAGATGCACTCTCATATAAAGACGTATCAATATTTTGTAAACCACCTAATATAACTAAAAATGCAAAACCTGTATTCACCCAAACTGTTGTAACTGATACAGAGAATAGTGCCCAGTCCGGACTCGTTAACCATGCGATTGCAGGAAGGTTCATAGAGGCTAATATATTATTAAATAATCCTACACTTGGATGAAATAAAAATAGCCAAATCACTGCACTAGCAGCTACTGATATTCCCATCGTCGAAGAAAACAGAACTCGGAATAACCCAATACCTCTTACCTTTCCATTTGCAATCAATGCAAGAAACAAAGCAAATATAATACTCGTAGGAACTGTATATAAAACAAATAATAAAGTTGATTTTATACTTTTGTAGAAGGCTGGATCAGAGAATAAATATTGATAATTTTCTAAGCCAACGAAAAGATTAGCTTCTCCATGTATATCGGTTAAATAAAAACTATAATAAATCGTCCTAAACAATGGATAGAACAGAAAAATCGAAAATAGCAAAATAGATGGCGCCAAAAACAATAATCCTATTCTTAAATCTTTCGTTCTCTCCCATAATTTTTTCTTTTTTGACACCTTTGTTTGAACTGGTAACTTACTTACTTCGATCATTATTTCGCCACCACTTTCAACTCTTCTTCACCTACCACTTTTAAGCGTTCATTCGTGTTTTCGTTAAAGAAGCATAACTTTTCTTGCGAGAATAATAATTTTACTTTGTCACCTTTGTTCAGGAGTAACTGTCCGATAACTTTCGCACTCCAAGTTGTTCCATTTACCGCAAAGTTCAATATAGATTCATTCCCTAATACTTCTACAGATTGCAACGTCACTTCTTGTCCCTCCTCAGACAGTGCAATATGCTCAGGGCGCATGCCTATGCGAATTGTTCCTTCTGGTAATTGCTTTAACTGTCTAATAGATAATGGAATTTGCAATTGTCCTATATGTAATACACCTTTTTCTTTATTTACTTCCCCATCATTTATATTCATAGAAGGAGAACCTATAAAGCTTGCAACAAATTTGTTTGCTGGTTCGTTATATATGTTAAGTGGTGTTCCAACTTGCTGTATACTTCCTTTATTTAAAACCATGATACGATCACCCATAGTCATCGCTTCTATTTGATCGTGGGTAACGTAAATCATCGTAATTCCTAATCGCTGCTGAATTTCTCTAATTTCAATTCTCATTTGCGCACGTAATTTCGCATCCAAATTCGAAAGTGGTTCATCCATTAAACAGATTGGCGCTTGACTCACAATTGCCCTGGCAAGTGCAACACGCTGTCTTTGTCCGCCTGATAATTGGCCTGGTTTCATTTTCACATACTCTTTCAGTCCTACCATTTCAATAGCTTCCATTAATCGCTTTTGTCGCTCTTCTTTTTGTACTTTTCTTACCTTAAGTCCAAATAAAATATTTTCTTCTACAGATAAGTGTGGATATAATGCATAATTTTGAAATACCATTGATAGATTACGGTCTTTCGGCTCTAGATCATTTGCAACACGTTCATTAATAATTAAATCTCCTGAAGAAATCTCTTCTAAGCCAGCGATCATTCGTAATAATGTGCTTTTCCCGCATCCCGAAGGTCCAACTAAAACAAAAAATTCACCCTTCTTAATATGAACCGATACGCCTTTAACCGCTGTCTCTTCTGCATTTTTATATACCTTTGAAACATTTTTCAATTCAATCACAAGGTTGCACTCCTTTTTTCTTCTTGTATCCATACTTCATAATGACTTGTTGAAATCGCACTTGCTCCTGCACGAATTGCAATTTCCGCATCTTCTCGCGTTTGAATCAGCCCTCCTGCAATAATAGGAAACTCTATTTCCTCTACTAGCTGCTTAATAATAGAAGGCATAATCCCCGGCATAATCTCTACTGCATTTGGTTTAGTCGTTTTACAATTTTCAATTGATTTAGTAAGAGATAAAGTATCTACAATAAAAATACGTTGAATTGTTTTCAATCCAATTTTATTAGCATTTCGAATTGTTGAACCCTTTGTTGAAATAATACCTTGTGCCCCGATAACATCTTGAATATACAAAAGCGCTTCCTCTGTATTCGTATTTAAGCCTTGTATAAAATCACAATGAAGAAATACATCATGTCCATGTTTCTGCAATTCATATACACGCTCTGGTAATTCCAGCATTGAACCAGTCATAAGAAAAACTGTTTTCGGCAATTTTTTGTATGCTTTGTATCCTTCCCAATCCTTTATCATCGCAATATAAGGTTCTTTAAACATTCATTCCACCTAACTGTTCTATTTTTATCCAAACTAAAAACACCTACTTACATAGAACGCCTTTCTCCTTATTTGAACTCTAGGGAATAGAGCACACCTAAGACAGTGGCACATTATATGTAAGTGGGTGTTCTCAAATGTTCTCTACCCTAGTTATTTTGTTACCTTTACTATATTACGCATTTATTAAGTCAGTTTTGATAGATTGTTAATTAGGTGTTAATCGAATGTTAATATTCACCATATCATTATTTACATTAATCTAGATATTAAAATATAAATAAATAGAACGAAACAATACTTAAAATCCAATCAATATGTAAATTCATTCCATAGTTAATGATTTTTAGTTTGCTTGCCACTGCTTGCAAACTAAAGTTATCCCAAGCAGTACTATAAAGTGGAATGCGCCTTTTCTCTTGTATTGATATGGCCCAGGCTGTAACAACATCAGTACCATATCCGTTCCCTTGAAAATCCGCTAAAGTTTCCACACTTGCCTCAGCAGCTACGGGCGTACTTCTGGCACTGCAACAAACAGAAACTACTTTTTCATTTTTTACAATTGCCAAATAAGGTTGCCTCCTTATTTACTCCATTTACCATCCATTCATAATCTATTTTTCATGTTCAAAATAAAAATCCCATTCAAATACACATTACTGAATCCATCATACTAACTGATTTCTTCATTCTGTCTATCTAAATGGGATTATTTTTCGTTTTTTACTCTACTGGTTGTTGTGGCTGTACTACTTCATTCGCTCCAGCTACCCTCAACATATTTACAATATCTTTAAAACCTCTTTTTTCAGCGTATTGCAGTGGCGTCAGATGTTCCTTGTTAGCCATGTTTACATCTGCACCGTGATCAATAAGTAATTGAATTACTTTCTTATGGTTTTCACTACCATTTCCTAATACAATTGCTTCTAATAACGCTGTTCCACCACGTTCATTTTTATAATTCACATCAATATCTGTATGCTCTAATAATTCTTTAACAACCTCTACATGGCCACGCTCAGATGCAGAAATAAGTGCTGTCCCACCTGACCTAGTCGTTTCTTTCGTATTAACTCCTGCATTAATTAATACTTTTACAATATCCGTATATCCTTCTCTACTTGCATAAAGAAGTGGATTACTTTTTTTCTCATCTTTAATTTCAATATTAGCACCTGCACCAATTAATGCTTTAACTGTCTCTACATGATTTTGGTACGTCGCTGCAAGGACAGGCGTTTCTCCGTTGTCACCTTCTACGTTTATATTCGCTCCATCCTGAATCAACTTCATAGCTGTCTCTGTGTCTCCAAGAGTAGCTGAAAGTAACAACTGTTTGTCCATTAAATTTATACTTTTCTCTTCTTTAGATTCTTCCTGTTCTTTATGCTTCTCTTTTTTCTTCTCATTTTTCACATGAACCGGTTTCGATTCTGGTTCTTCTTGCTTATCGCAAGCCACTACCGTCATTAAAAGTCCTAATAAAATACATAATAAAATTTTTTGTTTTCTCACAACTACAGCTCCTATGAAAGATAATGTTTTCTTAACCATTCCTCCATCACATACAATAACTCTTCTTGAGTACATTTATCCATAAGCCCTTTAGATTCCTTCTTTAATCGGATTATCTTAAGCTTATACTATGTTTCTCAACCTATTGAAATGATACGCCTGATGGCCCCATCATTAACATTATGAAGCAATTAGTTTAGCACGTTTTTACCGCATTTGTATACATTTCTAAAAAGTACATAAATGATTGCTTTAGGTTACTATATTCCATTGTAACCGTTCTGCTAAAAATTTTACACCTTTTCTATATTTGCACCTGATTAATAATAGAAAAAGACAACTACATAGTTGTCTTTTTCTATTAATGATGTCCACCATGATTTCCTGCTTTCGGTTTCCCCATCATCTCTTTATTCATTTCCCATTTATGCTCTGCTAGCTCTTTATACGAAAGAACTTTCCCCTTATAGTTAGATACAAAGCTCTCTGCATCTTTTTTATTTTTAAATGAAATGACATTATAAGCCATCGGTGTCGTTATTGTTTTATCATATACGTAAGTAGCGTCTTCTAACGAAATCCAATCTTTCGAATCATAATCTCGGACAAATTTCTCTTTCGTCTTTTCATCTGAGTTGATCTCCATCCATTTATACATACAACCGATATCATCAAACTTTAACGCTTTTCCATTTTCTAAAATAATTTCTGTTGCAAATTGATTATCTGTTACCCCAATTTGGCAAATATCACATTTATCATGTTTCTCATCAATGGCAACAGCTGCTGTTTCCTTTTTCCCACACCCGACTACCGTAAATACGAAACATAAACATATAGCAAGTACGACATATTTTACTTTCATCAATATTCCTCCCTAGAAACCGTATACTCCACGAAAAGAATACCAAAAGGTTGTGTGAGATTTGTGAAAAAACAATGTGCTTTTTGTAATATAGGAAACAAAAAAAGATGTGTAGTTATTTCTACACATCTCTCATCACTCGCAACCTGTAATTAACAAATCATCTTCTAATTTAACTAATAATGTATCCGCACTAATTTCCTGTCCAACTTCTACATTTACCAATCTTATATTTCCACTAATCCCGACTGCAATTTTTTTAAGCTCACCGTCATTTTTTCGGATCATCAGTAATTTTTCCCATTCATATACGTAAGAAGATTCATTAATAAAAATCTCCTCTACTTTTCCTTCATAAGAGCTATAAATCTCTTCAATTCTCGTTTTCATATAACATCTACTCCCTATTTCACACTTCACTATTTTCATCTTATTCTACCATTCTTACGAGAAGCAGCTTACTTTTTAAAAATTCAAATTAACTACCGTGAACAAAATGAACAAAATAAAAATTATGCTTCTAATGATGTTATTTTTCAAATTATTTACCATTTGAATAGATGCTTTTATTATAAATAAAAAATCTTTTTCTGAATTTTTATTCTATTTTGAAAGCGCAATCATTCTTTTGAGGGGGAAATTACATGTTAGCACTACTTGGATTTGCGATGGTATTTGTCTTTATGTTTTTAATTATGACGAAACGTATGTCAGCGCTAGTAGCATTAATATTAATTCCGAGTGTTTTTGCATTAATTGGCGGATTCTATGCCAATATGGGGCCTATGATGTTAGAGGGGATCCAAAAATTAGCACCTACTGGTATTATGCTTATGTTCGCTATTTTATATTTTGGGATTATGATTGATAGCGGTTTATTCGATCCTGTCATTAGTAAGATTTTAAAATTTGTAAAAGGAGATCCTTTAAAAATCGTTGTCGGAACGGCTATATTAACTATTATCGTTTCTCTAGATGGTGATGGTACAACAACATACATGATTACAGTTTCCGCAATGTATCCACTATATAAGCGCCTTGGAATGAACCCCCTCATATTAGCTGGAGTTGTTATGTTAGGGGCAGGGGTAACAAATCTTACACCTTGGGGTGGACCCACAGCTCGTGTTATGAGCGCACTTGGACTTGAGGCTTCCGAATTATTTACACCTCTTATTCCAGGAATGATTGCTGGTGCAATTTGGGTTGTTTTCGTTGCCTACTATCTTGGGAAAAAAGAAAGAAAACGTTTAGGAATTATGGATGTACAGTATTTAAAACAAATGCAAACAATGGATGAGCAAGCTGCAACTGTCGAAGCAGCAGTGCATAAACGCCCTAAACTTCTATGGATTAACTTTTTATTAACCGCCACATTACTTGTCTGTCTCATACTAGAAGTTATGCCATTACCTGTTTTATTTACAGTCGCTTTTGCTATCGCTGTTATGATTAACTATCCAAACTTAGAGCAACAGAAAGAACGTATTGCTTCTCATGCTGGGAATGTATTAGCAGTTGTTTCTCTCGTATTTGCTGCCGGTATTTTCACTGGTATTTTATCTGGAACAAAAATGGTAGATGCAATGGCTAACAGTGTAGTAACTCTTATACCAGATGCACTTGGACCACAATTGCCAATTATTACAGCACTTCTCAGTATGCCATTCACATTTTTCATGTCTAATGATGCATTTTACTTCGGGGTATTACCTATTTTGACGAAAGCTGCTGCTACTTACGGAATTAGTGCAGCTGAAATGGGACGTGCTTCCTTACTTGGGCAACCCGTTCACTTATTAAGTCCTCTTGTCGCTTCCACTTATTTATTGGTCGGAATGGCAAAAGTTGATTTCGGTGAACATCAACGCTTCACTTTATTGTGGGCCGTTGGAACGACAATGGTTATGTTAATTACTGGAATTGTAATTGGGATTATTCCAATATAAGATGCAAAAAAACAGTAGAAGGAATAAAATCCTCTACTGTTTTTTATTATGAAGAAACAAGAAAATAACGTCTCTCGGGTCTCCCAACACTTCCATATATTAGCTCTGCGTGGACTTTCTTCCCAGATATCAAATACTCTAAATAACGCCTTGCAGTTGATCGGCTTACGCCTACCATTGAACTTAGCACCTCTGCTGTAATCCCTTCTTCATTAACTGTTAACATATGCTTTTTTATTTTCGCTAAAGTTAAAGGATCTATCCCTTTCGGGGCATATTCTATTTGATCTCCCTTCACCCCTCTTTGAGACCATAAATATTCAATTTGCTCCGTAGATAATTGATTATTTTTCTTTAACTGTATAATCTTTTTTTGATAGCCTTCCAGACTTGCTTTAAATCGGTCAAACATTAGTGGCTTTACGATATAATCTGTTACTCCGCCCCGCAGGGCGTGCCTCACTACATCTGTTTCCGATGCCGCTGTAATCATAATAATATCTGTATCGTGCAAATGATGCCTAATATATGTGACAAGTTCCGTTCCTTGCATATCAGGTAAGTACACATCTAATAAAACAAGCTGTGGCTTCACAAGCTCTAGCCATTCTTTCGCTTGTTCTCCAGTCGTTGCCGTTCCAATTACTTTAAATCCCTCAATTTTCTCAGTAAAACGACGATGAATGTCAGCAATCCGAATATCATCTTCTACAATTAATACTTCAATCTCCTCACCCATTACTATTCGCCTCTCTCTTTCGGTAGTGCAATAATAAATAACGCACCACCTAAATCCCCTTTTTCAATTGCAATACTTCCATTTAAATCTTCTACTAACTCTTTCACTTTTGCTAATCCATATCCTCGCTCTCCTCCTTCTTTCGTCGAAAAGCCTTTATAGAATATGCTAGTAATTATTTCATCATGAATCCCTTGCCCTGAATCTTCCACTTCAATTAATATTTCTTCTCCAATATCAGTTACAAACATCCTTACTTTCTTATCATTCTCTTCATTTTTTTCAATTGCTTCAAATGCATTCGTAATTAAATTTCCTAAAATAGAAACGACATAATTACTCTCAATATGTGGACTTAATTTTTCTAAACCACTTTCTCTATCTAGCATAAAATCAATCTTCAACTCTCGTGCTCTATTATAAAATCCAATTAAAATTCCACCTAGCCATGGATTTTGAATCCGCTTCATAATAAATTGAACAAAATCTTGATATACCGCTGTTTCCTTATGAATAAGCTCTAAAGCATCTTCGTATGATTCTAATTGAATAAGACCTGAAAGCGTATACAATAAATTATTATATTCGTGCGCTTGCGCTCGTAATGCCTCTGTATATTGCTTCGTCTGAGATAATTCTGCTGTTAACTGATCCATTTCAGATTTCAAACGTAAGCTCGATACAACGCCAGTTACTTTATTCTTTACTTTAATAGGTAGACGGTTCGCAATAACAGCCTGTCCTTTTATATTTAATTGGCGATCAAACTGTTCTTCACCAGTTTGAAGTACATCTAGTATCGTTGAATTAGGAATTACATTTAAAATAAATTCCCCAATAATATTTTGTTGTTTATCTAGCGAAAGAATATCATAAGCTGCTTGATTGACTAAACTAATCATGCCATTTTTATCGATTACAATAATCCCTTCACGTACAGATTGAATCACTGTACTATGCTCTTCATATAAAGATGAAATTTCTTCTGGTTCCATCCCGAACATCATTCTTTTTATACTTGCCGCTAAATATATAGAGCCGATTACTCCAATTAATAGCCCTATTATTGTAATCCAAAATACACGCTTTCCATACACTTCTACCGCTCCATGAATATCAGCCATTGAAAATCCAACAGACACCACACCAATGATTTCATTTTCCTGATTACGGATTGGAACTTTTCCGCGTAATGAAGGGCCTAATGATCCAGTTGCTTTCGAAACATATGATTTTCCTTCTAATAAAACGCCTTTATTATCTCCGCCAACCATTTTTTCTCCTATTTTATCTCGCTCAGGATGCGCATAACGAATCCCCTCTTTGTTTCCAACTACAATGAAGTCAGCCTCTGTATCCATTCGAATTTTTTCTGCGATTGGCTGAATAATAGAAGCTGGATTTTCTTTTTGAAAAGCTTCCTGAATTTCTGGTATCGCGGCAACTGTTTTCGCAACATGCAAAGCCCGTTTCCCAATTTGCTCTTCTACCGTTTCAGATAATATGTAATAAAATAAATAACTCGTTAGCAGAAGTACCACTAAAATAAGTGTACTAATAGTTAATGTAATTCTCGGTTGGAGTTTTAATTTTTTTAATTTCAAAACCATTCCCCTAACATGATTAAAGATAGAATTTAAAGAATATACAGTCTCTTTAATTATACTTAATCATAACACGGTTACTCTATATTTCTTTCTTTTTCTTCTCATAAAAAAAGAAACGAAGTAAAATTATTACCTCGTTTCTTAATATTTGTTATTACACTTTAAACTTACTAATCATCTCTTGTAATTCTTCTGCCATTTGTGATAAATGGATTGCTGCTGCATTTATTTCATCTACTGAAGCTAATTGTTCTTCTGAAGAACCAGCAATATTTTGAACGCTTGCTGCATTTTCTTCAATTGTAGCTGCAATTTCATTAATAGATGCACTTACTTGTTTTGCATCTACCGTCATTTGTTTTGCTACATCTACCATGCTATCAATTTGTACAACTGTATCATTTGTAGACTTCAATATTTCGGCAAAGCTTTGCTTCGTTTCATTTGCAACTACAAGTCCTGATTGTACTTCTGCTCCAACTTGATTCATAGAGCTTACTGTTTCTTTTATATCAAATTGAATCTCTTTCACTAGTTTCCCAATTTCCGTAGAAGACTGTCCTGATTGTTCTGCTAGCTTTCGCACTTCATCTGCTACAATTGCAAATCCTCTTCCTTGCTCTCCAGCTCTCGCAGCCTCAATTGCCGCATTTAACGCTAATAAATTTGTCTGTTCTGCAATATGTTGAATCACTTCAAGGATTGCTCCAATTTGTTTCGACTTATCGTCTAACAAACCAATGATTTTGTCTGACTGTGAAACAGACTCATGAATTAATTGCATTTGATTCACAGTTTGTTCAACTAACTTCCCACCATTTTCAGCTTTTTTCTTCGTATACATAGAGGCTGTAGATACTAATGAAGAACTATCTGCAACACGCTGAATTCCTTCTGTAACTTCTTCTAACAATGTTGCTCCTTCTTCAACTTCTTTCGTTTGTATTTCTGCACCACTTGATACTTGCTCTATCGCCTGTGTAATTTGTTCCGTTGCTTCGCTTGTCTGCTTCATACTAGCTGTTAATTCTTCTGAAGATGCCGCTACATGACTTGCTGAAGTGTTTATATTGGAAATGACACTTTGTAACGATGCAGCCATCTCGTTAAAACTTTCTCCTAGCTGTCCAATTTCATCTTTAGAATGAACTGTAATTGATTCTGTTAAATCACCTTCACTAATCTTCTTCGATGATATGACAAGTTGTTTTAACGGTTTAATAATAGACGCAATTATGAAGTAAATTACAATCCCACCGATTATTAGTGAAATTCCAAGAACAGTTATTGTTTTATAGAAAATAGGTTCAGCCGCTTCGATAATTTCTTTGGAAGGCATAATTCCTGCTATTTTCCATCCAGTTTTCTTATTCGTTTTAAAAGTGATATTGCGATCTTCACCATCTAATGAATAATGAAAATCCCCAGCTTCCTGTTTATACAATTCTTTACTAAGTTTCTCTTCTAATTTCTCTCCTGGCTTCATTTTCGGGTGCGCTACTACATTTTTATCTTGATCAAATATCGCTACATATCCTTCCTTACCGATATTAACCATCTTAGAAGTAGTAACAATATCATTAATGATTAAGTCAATCCCAAGAACTCCACTTTTATCCTCGTTTTGTTTTGCTAGTGTAATAACAATATTTCCTGTCGTTTTTGACTTATATGGAGCAGTTACAATTACTTCTCCGCTTTTCTTCACTGCCTCTTTATACCAATCTCTTTCTGTAGGATTATATCCATCTGGCATCTGAATAGCTGGTGATTGAATGAACTGTCCATTACTAGATCCTGTATAGATTGCTTCCATTTCTGGATGCAGTTTATTGTATTCTTCTAGTTTATTTTGTATGTTTTGAATTTGATCTGCTTGGTAACTTGATTGTGTAAATAATTTCGTAAAATAAGTTGCATCTATTTTTTTACTATCCAATTCCTTATTAATTACATTATCCAAAATTTTTATATTATCTTTCGCCGAGTTTAAAATTGTTTCATTAAAATTCGTCTTCGCCTGTTGATAAGACGTCCAACCAATTACAATACTTGGAAGAATTAAAATAATAATAAATGATACAAGTAACTTTGTTTTTAAACTACTACTCCTTAATTTCCCTTGAAACATACTTCTACCCCTCCATACCGTTTTAAATGTAATTAATTAACATTTAATCTTTCTATAAAAATAATACGATTTAAATGTATCAATGAGACTCTCTATCTTTTTATACATCTAAAGAATTGATACATATCTTTTTCATTCTATATAAATTAAATAATTAAAACAATGTATAAAAATGTATATTATTCGAAATATTATAATTCATAGGAGAACCTCTAGTATTTCACTTACTAGAGGTTCTTTCCACCTTACTATTCTTTATCTACTTCTTTTTTCTCATCTTCTACTACAGATACAACAGGTTTATCGCTTGATAATTGTTGTACCGCTCCTTTTCCTGCAAATCCTTCTAATAGCTCTTTTAAGTCAATGCCAGAAGAAGCTTTTAACGTTTCTTGCATCGTTGCCATTAAATCAGTCGCATAACCCGCAACTTTTCCGGCCCCGCTATTTTTACCACCGCCGCCTGTATCGACAACTGTGATTTTATCAATATTACTAAGCGGACTTGCAAGTTCCTTCGCATAACTTGGAAGCATTTTAAGAACCATATCCATAATTGCCGCTTGACCATATAATTCAAATGCTTCTGCGATTTTTTGTTTCGCTTCTGCTTCTGCTAAACCTTTTAATCTAATAACATCTGCCTCTGCTGTTCCTTGCGCTTTTTGTACTTCCGCTTTCGCTTGACCTTGCGCTTTTTCGATTTCCGCCTTCGCTAAACCTTCCACACGTACTTCTTCCGCACGAGCTCTCGCTTCAGCTTCAATCTTATATTGATCCGCATCTGCCTTTTTAATTTGTTTTACTTTTTCTGCTTCTGCTGATTGCTCAACAGCATAACGATCTGCATCTGCTTTTTTCTTAACTTCTGCATCGTATTGCTTTTCACGACGCGCAATCTCTTTTTCTTCTAACTCGATTTGCTTTTCACGCTCAATGATTTTAACGCGCATTTGCTCTTCTGTAACACCTTGTTGTGCTTTCGCTTGTTGTAATTCGTAAGAAAGATCCGCATCTGCACGTGCTTGCTCTTGTTCTCTCTTATAGGACTGTACTTTTAATTCTTTATGTTTTTCAGCTTCAGCGATTTGTGCATCACGTTGATATTCTGCTTCTTTTGCCTCTTTTTCAGCACGTGCTTTTTCAATACGTGCTTCTTTTTCACGCTCTGCATTTGCAATTGTTGCATCACGCTTAACTGTCGCAATTTGCGGCTGACCAAGCGCATCTAAGTATCCGTTTTTATCCATTATTTCTTTAATTGTGAAAGAAACAATGCGAAGTCCCATCTTCTTTAAATCTGTAGAAGCTACTTCATGTACCTTTTGAGCAAATTGCTCTCTATTACTATACGCATCCTCTACTGTCATAGAAGATAAGATTGCACGTAAGTGACCTTCTAAAACCTCTTTTGCTTCTACTTTTAACTCTTCTGTTTCTTTTCCTAAATATTGCTCAGCTGCAGTAGATACTTCTTCAATTGTAGAACCTACTTTAATAATAGAAACACCATTTACTGTAACTGGAACACCTTGCTTCGTATACGTATCACGTGTACCAACTTCTAATTTGTAGTTTAATAGGCTTAAAGGCTCTGCTCTTTGCATAATTGGAACTACGAAAGTACCGCCCCCGCGGATAATCTTAATCTTCTTTCCATCATCAGTGGTAACAACATTCTTTCCTCCACCAAGCCAGTTCCCTGTAACAATTAACGCTTCATCTGGACCAACCGTACGATACTTCGTAATGAATACTAAAATGAGTAGAATTAAAATTGCCAGTAAAACTCCACCGATAATTAATGGAATCGTCATGTAAATTCCCCCTTATAATTTTGGTTTTTTTAAAGAATAAGCGATGTTTTGTACAAGTAAAACACCATCTTGGACTCCCTCGATAATAACCTCTGTTCCTTGCGAAATATCTTTTTTTCCAACAGTTTTAGCTGGGATTGCATTACTTCCAAATTGGGATAAAATTAATACTTCACCAAATCCTTCTGTAGGAATTGTCGTAATGACTTCTCCTTTGCAACCGATAAATTCATCCATACGTTGTACGGTATTTTGTTCTGCTTCTGCAATCGGTTTTAAAATTAGTATTTTCATGATGAAAACACCGATAAAAGATATAGCAAATGCAGCCCCGAAAATAGTAATACTATTAAAGGAAAATAAGTACTCTCCTATATAACTAAGCCCACATAACATGGCGAAGAAACTAAGTAATAAAGTAACAACGGATACAGATCCGCCCCCAAAACTAAATATCGATTCAAATATATCTCCAAAGAAGATATAAATAACAGTGAGTATAGTAGCAATAATAAATCCATATAAATAAATTGTTTCAAGTGGATAACCAAACAAGACCATTTCTTATCCCCCTTTCTTAAACAATCCCTTTTTTGTTATGTGTATGCCCCACCTCTTTCAAAGATTATTGTTCTTAATTTTCAGTCATTTATCTTTTAAATAAAAGCCTGTAAGACAGGCCTCTAAAAAAGAACAGGAGAAACCTATTGTGACAGGCTCCTCCTAGAAAATAACCGATATATTATATATCTATATAATATACTATTTTCCACAAAAAGTAAAGTTAAACATACATTGGAAAAGCACTTATTTTACTGACAATTCGTATGTTCCATCGCCATTATCATATTTATATACATACAAGTAATACTTACCTGGTTTTGCATTAAATTTTGCTTCTATATGATTCCCATTAGCTTGACCGTAAGCCACATAATTTTGCATATCTGATTCATGGTGAAGTACCCATGTCATCCCAATTCCATACTCATTTAAAACAGAAATGTCGATATCTTTCGCTGATGCTACATTAAATGTATAAACATCAGTGTGGTCCTCGCCAATAAGATGACCTTTTATCGTACTATTTAGCCCGATACGATTTGCTTCCTCTGGACGATTATTTGGTTCTGATTCTGTTAAACTTCCATCTTTAATCGTAACAGTTGTTTCGCTTCTGCTCTCTTTGCCTTTATCATCTTTTACTCTTAACGATACTTTATAAGAACCTTCTCTTTCATATACATGTACTGGATTCACTTCTACACTTGTGCTTCCATCTCCAAATTCCCATAAATAAGAAACAATTTTTCTATCTTCATCGTTTGAGCCATCACTTTTAAATTGAATTCCCTCTTTTACAAGACCACTATAAGGGCCATTTATATTAACCGTTGGAGCTTTATTTTCTC
The DNA here is from genome assembly GCF_051917185.1 of Bacillus cereus group sp. MYBK108-1. Taxonomy (NCBI): domain Bacteria; kingdom Bacillati; phylum Bacillota; class Bacilli; order Caryophanales; family Bacillaceae; genus Bacillus; species Bacillus cereus group sp. MYBK108-1. The sequence goes on along the minus strand of NZ_JBQAHZ010000008.1, from coordinate 22,288 downwards.
CATCATCTTTTGCGATTCCATGGAAGACTACATCATATTCAAATTCATTTGAGCTATTTACACGATAATTGACGAAGTATGCTGTAACAGTTTTGTAGCCACTCCATTCTTTTTGCGCCAATTGTTCTAAAGATTCATTTACTCTTTTACTCATTTCTTTCCAATCTTCTGATTCACCTTTTGTGACACTACCTGTATACGTACCTTCTAATGTAAATGTATTAAAGAATTGAGAATTATGTTTTGTCATTTTTGTATCTTTCATAGGCAACGTATCACTAATTTCTTTTTTCACTTCAGTTAACGATTTCGGTGCATGTTCAGCTAAATAATCATCTGCTACTTCCGGTACATTATATTTATCTTGATTATCAATTAACTGCTGCATATACTCTTGATACTCTTTATTTAACTTAGCATCTTTACTTAGATTTTCACGATATGCATCATAATTTTTCACGTCATTCGCACGAATCAAATCTTGAATTTTATCAAATGTTTCAAACTGATGCGTATATAAGTAAGACTGCAATGCGAACGAGTAATTATAGAAATCCCAAGAACCGTATTTAGCAAATAGTGTACGCTCTGCTGTATAACGGCTTGCAGGATCAGATGATAATCCGCTAATTATACTCTTTCTTGGTACAACGTTATTCGTACGAGTAGATCCTGCGAAAAACTCTGCATTTCCTTCTTGGAACCAAGTTAGCCTTTCATTTTGATACATATCTCCTCTTCCAAATAAACCAGGAACTTCATATCTCCCTTGCAGATAATGAGTAAATTCATGACGGAATAACTCTTCTAAACTATAAATACTTTGCTCTGGTGTACGCTCATATGTAAAGAATGTACCTGTCTCCTCAATATAAATTCCACCGTTGTTTGTTTCATATCCATACAATTGTCTATTTAACTGATATTCATCTGGACTATTATAAATTACGATCGTTAATACATCATCCGCATTTCCTGGCTCTAACGCTTTGTCATTTCCAATTACACGGTGATACTGTGCCTTTACTTCCTTCGCAGCCCAATATAGTCTCTTAATTTTTTCTTCTGATACTTTATCTCCTGTTTTGAACACAATTGATCCATCGTCGAATGTATACGTTTTTGGTAAGTATTGCTCTTTTCCTTCTTTACGTATTTTCTCTAAATCTACTGTATTCCCGCTATAATCTTTACCATTATAATTTGTTGTAATTTGTTCTACCGCAACAAAATACGGTTCACTTAAGCGTGGGTACATATGCATCGCTTGTGTAACAACCTCTAATCCTTTATTTGGATTGCTATGAAACTTCCCTAAACGGCTAGCAAAATAAATGCCATTATTAACGAGCCATTTATTTTCTGGCGTTACTTCATTTAGAAGAGCAATACGATTTATTTCATTAATAAACCCATCTACTTTTCCATACCACATCGTTTCATTCGCTTCTTTACGAGCCTCAGTTAAGTACGACTGTATATCATAGTCAATACCTTGCATAATATCGTATATTGCTTGTCCCTTCATTCGATCATTTACATAAGTAGTATAATTATCATTGTATTGCTTTAAAATATTCGATGCGTATTGAACCGTTTCAACATCGCTTGAAGCATTACTAATTAATTTACCGTATGCAGATACGACTGTATCTTGTTCAACTGTACCAAGCTTAAAGTTTGGATTTTTTGCGATTGCTTTTAAAGCAGGTAAACATTTATCCTGGAAGCTTCTTTCATTTAAGTCGCTTAATTCACTATTATAAAATGCAAGATAAAAAGCTGAACGCAGCACTTCAGTAAACGTTTGAATTCCTTTTGAATCATCTTTCGTAAATGTACTACCTCTATGAGCTAATTCATCTATAATGACTTGCATTTTTCCTTTATCTTTATAAAAAGCCTTTGCATCTTCATTAAACTGGAATAAGTCTGTAATTTGGTGCCATTTAATACTGCCTAACGTTTCAACTAATTCTTGGTCATTCATTTTGTTTAAATCAGCCATTGAATAGCTTTCTTTAACCTGCTTTACTGCAGTTTTCTTCGTAATAGATGCTGGTCGCTGTGAAAAATCTCCTACTTTTAAACGTTCTTGAAATGATAAAGTTTCATCACCTTTTGAAATATGTCCAACTTCATCTACCGACTTTTCAATTCCAACCGGTTTCGTTTTTAACACGTTATACGGTACTTTTTCTTCCGCTGCTGCATGAGTTTGAAGTGCGCCTAACGATAAAGCCATTGTACTAATGCTAAGCATCACTTTATTGATCTTTGATTTCTTGTTCATATCCTGACCCCCTATTTTAATATTCCATTCAAGAATTTAACATAAAATCTGGATGTAACAATATAAAATGCAATATTTCATATTATTTCTTCCTATAATTTGTACATATCGTGAACGCATTGCTCTTTACCTCCCTAAAACAAATTGCATCCTTTCACATTATAAAAAGGGAATTTTTTGACAATTAAAAACTTAATTGTTATGATTATTATAATTGTTAACTTTATTAAATAAGGGTGGGATTCTATGATAAAAAAAGAAAACAGTGTATTTTATATCTCCTTCTTGCTAACAACATTATTCATTATATGGGGAATTACCCCAGCAAGTTGGATACAAGGCTACGATTTACAAAGTGTTACATCTTCTTTAAACTCATTTATCCTCAATAAATTTGGATGGTTTTACTCTCTACTTATGACTACAATGATTATTTTGGCTGCTTATTTAGCATTTTCCAAGTACGGTTCTATTCGTCTTGGTAAAGATGGAGAAAAGCCAAAATATAATTATCCATCTTGGCTATCCATGTTGTTTGGGGCAGGAATGGGAATTGGACTCCTCTTTTATGGAATCGCTGAACCGATTTCACATTTTACAGATCCGTTAACAGGAAAAGCAGGTACAGAAGAAAGCGCCAAACTCGCTATGCAATATTCATTTTTCCACTGGGGACTCTTTCCGTGGTCACTATACGCAATGGTCGCTTTAACAATTGCATATTTCACATTCCGCAAACAAAAAGGTAGCACAATTGGGGCTACAGTTACTCCATTATTTAATCGATCGAAAAATTCTCGTATTGGAAAAACAGTTGATATTCTAGCTGTTTTAGCCACAGTATTTGGCATTGTACCATCTGTTGGGATTGGTGCTCAACAAATTGCTGGAGGATTAAGCTATTTATTCCCTTCCATTCATAACACTTTACTTACTCAGCTCGTACTTATAGCTATCTTCGCTGTTTTATATTTAACAAGTGCACAAACTGGCTTAGATCGTGGGATTAAATATTTGAGTAACTTGAATTTCTCTCTTGCAGGTATTTTACTCATCTCTTTCTTACTTTTAGGACCAACTGTATTTATTATGAAATATTTCACATCTACACTCGGTTCTTATATTGGAGCTTTACCTAGTATGGGATTAAATTTAGGAGCATTTAATGAAAAATCTTCTGCTTGGATTGAAAACTGGACTATTTTCTATTGGGGATGGTGGATCTCTTGGTCTCCATTCGTCGGTACATTTATCGCTCGTATTTCTAAAGGACGCACAATAAAAGAATTTATTTTTGGAGTTGTATTAGTCCCAACCCTTATCTGTACATTTTGGTTTGCAGTATTTGGTGGTACCGCAATTCATATGGAAATGTTCCAATCGCTTGGAATAGCTGATGAAATTGCAAAAAATGGTACAGAGATTGGATTATTTGCTGTTATTTCACATCTACCATTCTCTACATTTTTAACGATTATCGGGTTAATTTTAGTAGCCACATTTTTTGTTACTTCTGCTGATTCAGCAACATTTGTTGTTTCAATGCAAACGAGTAACGGAAGCTTATCACCGAAAAATAGTTTAAAACTTATATGGGGATTAACAATCGCGATAATTGCCGCTATTTTATTACAAGCTGGAGGATTAAATGCACTACAAATCGCAGCTATCATCGCAGCACTACCATTTTCTATCGTAGTCGTTCTTATGGTCATTTCGCTCTTTAAGGAGCTGCGAAAAGAAGATGTTAATTTGCAAACGAAAGAAATTCCGAAAAAAATAAAAAAGGTTATGTAACGATTAGCACCTCTTTTAAATAAAGTATTCGGCCAATAAATTAATCCTGAATTCCTTATTAATAAAGGCGGGAAAGTAAATTAAATAAACCCCATTCGTATGAAATATAATTTTCATACGAATGGGGTTTTATTCTATCTCTTATACAAAAGACACCATCATATGCATGTTTCTAATAAAACCGCCATGATAATGTCTTCTCAAAAAAGCTAAAATTAATTATATATAATAATAAGATTAAACGTTATTTATTTCTTAAATAATCTCTTTCTAAATACGAACATACTTAGTGCGGAAAGAACAAGTGTTAACCCAGAAAGTAAAGTCGATGTGCTAGCTTCACCGCCTGTTGATGGTAAAAATTTCTTGCCTTCCTCTGGCTTATTAGTATGTTGTTTATTTAAAGTGTCTGCTTTTCTTCCCTCGTTTTCAACAACTTGATTATTCCCTTTTGGCTCTTGATCCAATCCTGTTACTGATTCTTTTACTTCTTTCTTTGGTTCTTTCGCTTCTTCAACTTCTTTTACCGGCTCTTTTACTTCTTCTTTTGTACCTTCAACTTCTTTTACCGGCTCTTTTACTTCTTCTTTTGTACCTTCAACTTCTTTTACCGGTTCTTTCACTTCTTCTTTTATACCTTCAACTTCTTTTACCGGTTCTTTCACTTCTTCTTTTGTACTTTCAACTTCTTTTACCGGTTCTTTCACTTCTTCTTTTGTACTTTCAACTTCTTTTACCGGTTCTTTCACTTCTTCTTTTGTTTCTTCAACTTCTTTTACCGGTTCTTTCACTTCTTCTTTTATACCTTCAACTTCTTCTTTTTCCACTATATTCTGTATAACTGTTCCGTTAAACCTTATGCTAATTTCATCAGAATCTAAATCAAATTTATACACCTTTTCACCTGGGGTACTCCATTTTATTACTCCGTTATTAAACGTCCCTCCCTCACTTACCAATTGAATATTTTCAATACTTTCTCCTTCTAAATCATATACAGGAATTTGAATTTCTTCGTTTATTTTTGCATCATTTAAAATGATATTTTGTCTTCCAACATCAATTGTAAACCACTGACCTAATTGTATTAACGGCCTTACATCACGAATCTCATTTCCAGCTAGATTTAAGCTAAATAAGTTTAGCATGGAACCAATAACCGTTACATCTTTAATATGATTGTCCGCAAGATTTAACCACTGTAAATTTTCCAATGAAGATAGTGGTGTTATATCTTCAATTTGATTATGAGATACATTCACATTATTCAATTGCTTCAAGTTTGAGATGAACTCAATATTTTTCAGGTCTACTCCTTCTAAAGTGAGGTTTTCTAAGTTCGTCATGTATTCTAAACCTGTTATATCTTTTATCTCATTTCCTTTTTCTTTAAGTATCTCTAGTTTTTTAATCTGTAATAAATCTTCTTTTGTGATAGGAGCGTTTAAATTCTCTCTACCTAAATTCTCTTTATTAATATGTTGTTGTAAAGTTTTATCGAGAATTACATTTTCCTTTTGTTCATTATCCTCTTTTATTGTTTCCTTTATTTCATCTAATCTTTCAACAACATTTTGAATTACTGTTCCATTAAACTTAATACCATTCTTCTCTGGCTTTATATCCAACATAAATTCATATGTTTTTTCTCCAGCAGTATCCCATTTAACAGCACCATTATTAACTATTCCACCTTCACTCTTCAATCGAATAGTATTAATTGGATCTCCTTGTAAATTATAGACGGGTATTTTAACTTCCTTATTTTTTTCTACATTATCTAAAAAGATTTTTTGTCTTTGAATATCGATATACATTCTTTTCCCTAGCTCTTGAACAGGTCTAACATCACGAATTTCATTTGAACCTAGTTTTAAATCATATAAACCTGTTAATTGACTAAGTGGCGTTATATCTGAAATATAGTTTTCTTCTAAATTAAGTGATTGTACAGTAGACAATCTTGATAAAGGTTCGATGTTTTCTAATTCATTTTTAGCAAGATCTAACTCTATTAATTTTTTCATTGATGTAACATGTTCAATATTAGTAAGTCCATTGTTCCTTAATGATAATTTCTTTATATTTTTCAATTGCTCAATCCCAGCAAGGTTATCATTACTAATTTGATTATTTGCTACATTCAAAGTCCTTAAAGATGTCAATGTAAATAATGGTTTAATCTCTTTTATACAGTTACTACTTAAATCTAGTATGTTAATCTTCTTCATTTGGCTTAATGGGCTTAAATCTGAGATTTTATTGTTTCTTAGATTTAAAGATTCAATAGCCTCTAGCTCAGCTAGAGGTCCAATATCTTGAAGTTCACTATAAGTTATATCCACTGATTTTAATTTTCTCAACTTCGAGATAAATTGTATATTTTCTAACTTAACTTCTTCCAACATTAAGTTTTCTAAATTCGTCATATATTCTAGACCGCTTACGTCTTGTATTCCTTTACTTTTAGCTTCAACGACTGTTAAGTATTTAACTTTTAATAAATCTTCCTTAGTTATTGGAGTATTTAAATCCACTCTCTTCAAATTATATTTATTAATATGCCTTTTTAATTGCTTATCTAATATTACATTTCCACTTTCATCTTGTTGGTCCACTTTTTCCTTTTTTTCTTTTGGAACATTATTTTCTAAATTTAAAGCATTTACTTCAAACTGCACTTGATACTTATTATCATAAGCCATTGTCGGAATATAAATGTGCATCTGCATATTGTATCTTTTCCCTAAATCTCCAACTTCAAATTGAATCACTTTCGTTCCATTTTTCTTTTTATCTTCTGATATTACTTTTACATCATGAAACACACCAGGAGTATGAATATCTTCTGTTTTCAAGTATTTGAAGAAATCACTATCACTTAACGTTGCTGTTACAATTTTCTTTCCATTCTCAATTGTTAATTTCGGATCCTTTATATAGACAGCTGCCATAGACTCTTCATTCGTTTTATCTTTATAGGCTTTAATAACAGCGTCATATGTACCATCTTCTAAACCTTGTCCAGTTTTATTCGCCTCAATTGCTACTGCCGCTAAAGCAGGTGTTGAATACACAGCAAACGGAAGTGATAACGCCGCCGCTATAATCATTGCATTTATACGTTTTCTTTTATTTTGTTTCAACTTTACATCTCCTCTGAAATATATAATTCGAAATGTAATCATTTCTCGAATAAATGATAATGATTTTCATTATCATTGTCAACTGAAAAAATAAAAAGTTTACAAAAAAAGAACCTCTTTAAAAGAGGTTATGCCATTTTCTCACCTGATTCTTCTCTAAAAAAGCTTTTCATCGCATGAAATACGTCTGCTTTTTGCTTTAAAATATAATATCTGAAATTATCATCTTTAATATTTTTATAGGCTGACATGAGTGTACTATGGCGGTTATACTGGTTCACTTCCCCATACCCAAACATATTACACTTCTTCATTAGCTCTTCAACAAGTTTTACACATCTAGCATTATCTGATGTTAAATTATCACCATCTGAAAAATGGAATGGATAAATATTATAGCGGTCAGGTGAATATTTATTATCGATAAGTTCTAATGCTTTTTTATATACGGAAGAACATATTGTTCCGCCACTTTCTCCTTTTGAGAAAAATTCTTCTTCTGTAACGACTTTCGCTTCTGTATGATGAGCAATAAATTCAATATCAACTGTTTCATACTTTGTGCGTAAAAATCTTGTCATCCAGAAAAAGAAGCTACGTGCCATATATTTCTCCCATATTCCCATCGATCCACTCGTATCCATCATCGCTAATACAACAGCTTTTGAATCTGGCTTTAACACTTCATTCCAAGTGCGGAACTTTAAGTCTTCTTGATGAATCGGATGAAAAGATGCTTTACCACCCATCGCATTTCGTTTATATGCGGATATCATTGTTCTTTTCTTATCAATATTTCCCCATAATCCTGTTTTTCTAATGTCATTAAATTCAACATGTTCAATCCGGTTTTCATCCATTTCTTTTCTCTTTAAATTAGGCAGTTCTAACTCTCTGAAAAACGCTTGCTCTAATTCTAAAATAGAGACTTCAGCTTCATAGTAATCTTCCCCAGCTGCATCTCCTGCTCCTTGCCCTTTTCCTGGCCCTTTTTGTTTTTGACCACCTGATCCATCTCTCGCAACGACATCACCAACTTTGCTGTCACCGTTTCCTTGCCCAACATGTTTATTTTTATCATAATTGTATCTAATCTTATATTCATCTAGAGAACGAATTGGTATTTTTACAACATCCTTGCCATTAGACATAACTATACTTTCTTCTGTTACAAGATCGGGTAAATTATTCTTAATTGCCTCTTGTACTTTTTCTTGATGGCGCTGTTGGTCGTCATATCCTTTGCGATGGAGGGACCAGTTTTCCTGTGAAATCGTATAATTTGGTTGATTTTCTTCGCCCATTCCTTTCCCTCCTTACTGTAATTGTCTTCCTGTATGAACAGCAATCTATAAATTTTGTTCTGTAATGTGCAAGCTAGAATGTTTGAAAGGTAACTGCCCACAGAAAATCATCCCATAAACATTTATAACGTTTTTCATACAATACCCCGAGCATCCTAAACAAAATTTTGCCACTCACATAATAGAAAGAAATATTCAGCCACTGATAAGAAAGAAACACAATGCATTGTTGCACACATTTTTACTTTGCAACATATTGTATTGTGTTGGCTTTTTTCGTATGAATGGTTGGTTACTCTATCATATGCATATTGTAAAAATAATTGACAATAAATTCATAAAATTGCATCTTAATTTATTACATTTGGACAAGGTATGACACTTTATACACATATGAACGGATAATAAAACGCTGTCCCGCAAAATACAAGAGACAGCGTTTTGTTATCAAACTATCTGTTTAACAAGCTACCTACATAGCGTAGTAATTCGTTTGCTGAAGAAGAATTATAGCCATGCTCATCAATTAAACGCGCAACAACATCATTGATTTTCTTAAGCTGATTCTCGTCCGGCGTTTTCGTTGATGTTGTAATTTTCACTATATCTTTTAAATCAGCAAATAGTTTTTTCTGAATCGCTTCACGAAGACGTTCATGTGAATTATAATCAAAACGTTTTCCTTTACGGGCATAAGCAGAAATGCGAATTAAAATCTCTTCACGGAACGCTTTCTTAGCATTTTCTGAAATTCCAATTTGCTCTTCAATTGAGCGCATTAATTTTTCATCTGGACTCATTTCTTCTCCTGTTAACGGATCACGTAATTTCGATTTATTGCAGTACGCCTCGACGTTATCTAAGTAATTATCCATAAGCGTCTTAGCTGATTCTTCATATGAATAAACAAACGCTTTTTGTACTTCTTTCTTCGCGATTTCATCGTATTCTTTTCTCGCTAATGAGATGAAGTTCATGTAACGTTCACGGTCTTCATTACTAATGGATGGATGCTGATCTAGCCCATCTTTTAAAGATCTAAGTACATCTAACGCGTTAATAGATGGTACCTCTTTTCGAATGATTGTAGACGAAATTCGGTTAATGACATAACGAGGATCAATACCCTTCATACCTTCATCTTGATATTCGCGTTGTAATTCTTCTACATCAATCGCATTATAACCTTCTACCGTTTCTCCATCATACAAACGCATCTTTTTAATTAAATCAATATCCGGACGCTTCGGATCTTTTAAACGAGTTAAAATAGTGAACATTGCTGCAACGCGAAGTGTGTGTGGTGCAATGTGAACATTCGATACATCACTTTCACGAATCATTTTTTCATAAATATGTTCTTCTTCACTTACTCGTAAATTATAAGGAACTGGCATTACAATAATTCTTGAGTGCAATGCTTCATTTTTCTTATTTGCTATAAATGAGCGATACTCTGTTTCATTCGTATGCGCTACAATTAATTCATCTGCTGAAATAAGCGCAAATCTTCCCGCTTTGAAATTCCCTTCTTGCGTAAGCGATAATAAGTGCCATAAAAACTTCTCATCGCATTTTAACATCTCTTGGAACTCCATCATTCCTCGGTTTGCCTTATTTAATTCTCCATCAAATCGATACGCACGCGGATCTGATTCTGAACCATATTCTGCAATCGTAGAAAAGTCCAGACTACCTGTTAAATCTGCAATATCCTGTGATTTTGGATCAGACGGGCTAAATGTACCAATCCCTGTACGGCGATCTTCAGAGAAGAAAATACGCTCTACAACTACATCCTCAATTCTTGATCCGTATTCTTGCTCTAAACGCATGACATTTAGTGGTGATAAATTCCCTTCAATTCTAACCCCATACTCATCAAAGAAATCATCTCGTAAATGATGTGGAATTAAATGCAGTGGATCCTCGTGCATTGGGCATCCTTTAATTGCAAAAATTGCTCCGCGATCTGTTCTTGAATATGTTTCTAATCCTCGTTTCAACATTGTAACTAACGTTGATTTCCCTCCACTAACAGGACCCATTAATAATAAAATTCTTTTTCTAACATCTAATCGTTTTGCAGATGGATGAAAATATTCCTCTACAAGACGTTCTAGAGCATCCTCTAATCCAAAGAGCTGATTACTAAAGAAGTTATACTTTCTTCTACCATCAACTTCTTCAATTCCAGCGTCTTTTATCATATTGTAAATGCGAGAGTGTGCTGTTTGAGCCACCCATGGTCTTTCTTTCACAAGCTCCAAATACTCCGCAAACGTACCTTCCCATTGTAAACGTTCTTCTGCTGCTCGATGCTGTTCAATCTTTTTTAGAATATCCATTATAGCTCCTCCCCCATCTCCTTGTTCAATCGGATTATTATAAAAGGTATGCTAGGATGTCCTTAAACATTCTTTAAATCAAAACGAAATATATAATAGCACGCTAAAATTCTCTCCAAAATTCAAAGAAAATTCTGTATAATATAGGTATTAACATTTTTACACTGCTATTCATTATAAATAAATTCTTTTCTTCTAAGAACCTTACATACATTTTGGATAATAAATAAAACTCATAAACCGAAAACAGTAAGGAGGATATTAGTATGAAATTATTATTAATTTTAGGTGTATCACTCACATTTCTTACAGCTATTTTTACATCCGGTTACAATGACAAACCAGGTACACATAAAAAATGATGTGCTTTTAGCACATCATTTTTTTATTTATAATACATATTTTCCATATCATATTTGGATAGTGGTCGGCTATAATAATAACCTTGTACAAGCTTCACATTCTTTTCTTTCAAAAACTGTATTTGCTCCTTTTTTTCTACTCCTTCTGCAATTATATTCAATTCTAAAGTATGAGCTAAATGAATAATTGCAGCTGTAATATTCGTATCACGTTCATCTATATGTATACCTTCCATAAAAGAACGATCAATTTTTAAAGTATCAATTGGATATGTTTTTAAATAACTTAAAGATGAATAGCCTGTTCCAAAATCATCTAAATGAATCTTTAAATTTTGTTCTTTTAATTGTAGTAACACTCTCTTTGATATATCTTTATGTATAAGAGCTCCTTCTGTAACCTCTATCGCTAATAAATGAGCTGATACATTGTACTTATTTAAAGCCCGTGTAATCATCTCTATTAATGTAATAGAACGAAAGTGTCTAGCTGAAATATTAACCGCAATTGGGACCACTTCATATCCTTTATTTAACCATTCGCGCAGTTGCTGACACACTTGATTTACTACCCATTCATCGAGCTTAATAATAAATCCTGTTCTTTCTGCCAACGGAATAAATTGGTTTGGAGAAACAAATCCTAATTCCTTATTCTCCCACCTTATTAAAGCTTCCATACTAGCTATTTTTTTCGTTTCAATATTAATTTGTGGCTGATAATATAAGAAAAATTCATTTTTTTCTATAGCACGATGTAACTGGTTTTCTATTATAAACCTTTGTTCACGCTCACAGTCTAATCCACTACAATAAAAATGATAATGTCCTTTTCCTTTTTCTTTTGCTTTTTCTAAAGCAGCATCGACCCTCTGAAATAGTATTTTTTCATCTTCTCCATCTGCTGGAGCCATTACAATTCCAATTGATGCACTTAAATATACATCTTCTTCTTCGATTACAAAATATTCACTAATATTTTTCAGTATGCTTTTTGCAACTTCCTCTACATATTCTTTCTTTATATTTTCTATCAACATAACAAATTGATCATCGTGTTCTCTAAATAAGTGCATACCTTCTATTTTTAGATTGCTTAAACATTCTGTAACTTTTTGTAATACTTTATCTCCCTCTTTATGACCAAATGTATCATTAATACGATGAAACTCATCTAAATCTATAAATACAAGCGCAAAATTTACACTCTCATTTAAAAAAGTATTTAACTTATTTGTACATGAAATTCTATTCATTAATCCCGTTAACTGGTCATAGTAAGCTAAATATTCTGTTCGCATTTCGTTTAATACTTGCCTTGTAACATCTCTCGTAACAATATAAATCCCAACAATTTCACCGTTCACAATAATCGGGATAGTTCTCAAAGAAATATATAGCTCGTACCCTTCTTTATGAACATATTTCTTTGAAACAATTTGTTTTGCTTTTCCTTGCATCGATCCCTTAAATATAATTTGAAAATCTTTTTCATATTCTTTATTAATGAATTCAAAAATAAATTTATTATTTAATTCCTCATACCGGTATCCAAATATTTCATACGTTGCCGGATTTGCATATGTAACTCTCCCTATAGAATCTATAGATATAATTGAGTCATTATTATATTCCAGTAACGACTTAAATAACATTTGTTTTTCCTCTATCTTTGTCTTCTCCTCAATTTGAGCTGTAATATCTCTTGTAATACAAATAACAAATTGACATATTCCTTCTTCGTCGCAGACAGGATTAAGTGAAGATTCATAATGTATCTCACCTTTTGGTAAATTGACTACATCACAAAAGGTGTGTGCTTTCGCTTCTCTCACTACTTTTGCATATTGCCTTTGCAATATCCCCGCTATATCTTTTGGTAATACTTCTGCAAAAGTTTTTCCATAGCACTCTTCGCTTAACCTAGCATAATCCATTCCTATTTTATTCACATACATATATTGAAACGTTTCATTATCAATAACTTTCAATATGAATACTAAATCTTGAATAGCATGTAATAATCCTTGTCTAATTAAATCCATATCTATCATACTTAAAAAGGTATTTTGATTACTATATTCTTCCTTCATATTTATCTCAACCCGTCTTATCTATTTTTAATCATATATCCCATTCTATATGATTATGTCCTCTCTTTTAAATGTATGATTATATATTATTTTTATTTTATAAAAAAAAGTCGCCATATGGCGACTTTTAATAAACGATTTCTAAATCTAATCCAGGGTAATTTTGTTGACGGAACGCTTCATAAATTAAAATTGCTGCTGTATTAGATAAATTTAATGAACGTACTTTATCTGTCATTGGAATACGTAAACAATGATCAAAGTTTTCTTCGATTACATTAGCTGGTAAGCCGTTTGTTTCTCTTCCAAATACAAAATAGTAATCCTTCTCACGCTTGCTATAGTCAAACGCTGTATGAGCTTTCTCGCCATACTTTGTTAAATAGAAGAATTCACCGTCTTTATTTTTTTCATAAAATTCTTCAATTGAATCATAATACGTAATTTTTACGTGCTGCCAATAATCTAATCCTGCACGCTTTAACATTTTATCATCCGTTGAAAATCCAAGCGGTCTAATCAAATGTAATTCTGTTCCAGTTGCTGCACAAGTACGAGCAATATTCCCTGTATTTGCTGGAATTTCTGGCTGATATAAAACAACATGTACTCCCACGCGATATTCACCTCTGTTTTTTGTCTACTACGTATTATACCACTTGAGCGAAAAATCTCTACCCATTAATAATATGAAAGAATTTATATTTCATTTGTGGTGTATATTTACTAGAGTCTTCATAGTTCCAATAACGTCGACGGCTATTCGCTGAATGTGCATTTACAAGCGGCATACCATCTGCATCTTTTGCTACTACAATCGTCGTATGATTCCATCTTCCGTCATCCTCGAAATCATAAGCAATGACATCTCCAAGAATAAGTTCTTCTGGCCTCTCTACCGCCTCTGCTCGAAGTCCTGTTGTAGCACCTGACAAATACCAATAAAAAGAATGTGCAACAGCCCAGCTCCAACTCCACTGATTCTCCCTTTGCCACCATCCTTTACGAATATTAGGATACCCGTTCATAGGTACTTCTCCAGTATGAAGACATTGAGAAATGAAATTCGTACAATTATCAGGGAAATTACGATACATAGGATTCCGGTCATCCCACCAACGCTCTGCATATTTCACTGCCTCTAAACGATTATACTGATAAGAACCGTACTTCTCTTTCGTAATATCCCTTTCTAATGTCTCACCCATTCTAATTTCTTCTGACACTTCAATAGCAGAATCGCCTATAATTCGACTATTATTTAAACAAACTCTTCGTTTTAATTGTTCCTCTTCAATATAAAATAATTCTTTATGCTTAATTAAATATTTAAAATGTATTTGATAATCAATTTCTTGATGGTCATTACTATTTAATTGTCTAATGAAAGAAACATCCGCAGTTGCTTTCACTATATGTGCACTACGCCTTTGAAACAATTGTTTCTTTCTCAGTGCCATTTGTAGTAAATCCTCAGCAATACCATCCACATTCGTTCTTTTCTCCGTTATATATGCTAAAAATTGTTGTACTTGGTTTTCAATCTTCGTTTTTACAACCATTCTGTCTCCCTCCCATATTACAATATGAAAAAGGGAAATATTATCTACTCTTTTTTCTGTGCTAACAATTCAAGCCCGCGATTCATTTCATGAAGCACTTCTTCATCTTTCTCACGTTCCATCGCTTTCTCAATCGCTTCGCCTACTCCATCTCCGCCAATTTTCCCAAGTGCCCATGCTGCCGTTCCGCGTAGTACCGGTCTTGGGTCATCTTTCATAACACCAATTAAATCTGGAATTGCCGATGCTTCTTTAAAATGTGCTAATGCTAAAATCGCATTTCTTTGCAGTGGTTTTTTCCCTCTCCATGACCCTGACATAATCCCATATTTCTCTTTAAAATCACGATTACTAATTGTTAAAAGTGGCGTTAATAATGGTTTAACTAGCTCAGGATCCGGCTCCATCTCAGGATGATTATGAAAATCCATTCCTTTGTTTTTCGGACAAACAGTCTGACACGTATCACATCCATATATGCGATTTCCTATTTTATCGCGATATTCTTCAGGTAGGAATCCTTTCGTTTGTGTTAAAAACGCAATGCACTTCTTCGAATCTAACTGTCCCCCCTGTATTAAAGCACCGGTAGGGCAAATATCGATACATTTCGTACAGCCTCCGCATTGATCTTCTATCGGCTTATCTGGCGGGAATGGAACATTTGTAATCATTTCCCCTAAGTATACGTACGAACCAAATTCAGGTGTAATAATAGAGCAGTTTTTACCGCTCCATCCAATACCAGCACGCTCTGATACAGCTCGATCACTTAATTCACCTGTATCAACCATGGACTTCACTTCTATATCGGGAAGTTTTTCAATTAAATATGCCTCTAATTTTTGCAAACGATCTCGTAAAACAAGATGATAATCTTGTCCCCAAGAAGCACGACAAAAAATCCCACGGCGTTCTCCACGCTTACTTAATGGTGCATTTTTTAATTTTGAAGGATATGCTAAAGCAATCGCAATAATTGATTTAGCACCCGGTAATAACAGTTGCGGATTCGTTCTCTTCTCTATATCAGGCTCTTCAAATCCAGATTGATAATTTAATTGTTGTTGCTGGATTAAGCGCTGCTTTAATTCCTCAAAAGGAGAAGCGCTCGCAAAGCCTATTTTATCTATGCCAATTGTTTTACTATACGCAATTACATCTTGCTTTAATTGTTCAAAATCCACTCTTAATCGCCTCCTCAGATGAATCCACCCCTTATGTAACCACTCTATTGGTTAGTAATTCACGTTTGGAATACTATTATTTACTTCTATTTTCGCATGTAATTATATTTTTCAAACATTAAAAAACGCAATGCCTCGTTTATCTCGGAAACGAAACACTGCGTTGATCACAATTTATAGAAAAACATTTAATAAAATTTGGAGCGGGTGAAGAGAATCGAACTCTCGACCAGAGCTTGGAAGGCTCTTGTTTTACCACTAAACTACACCCGCAAATATGAATTACATATAAGATATTAGAATAACTTATGTAAAGTAGTATAGCATGTAAAAAAAGTAGAGGCAAGAATTTTATCGAAAAAAGTCGAAAAAGTGATGAGAGACCTCATCACTTTTTCAATTCTTTATCAATTGCCTTCTTCATACTATCAAAATCAGGATTTGCAAGATTTCCGTTTACATATACAGAAGGAGCACCTTGAACTTTTAATTTTTGAGCACGATCTGAATCTTTACTTACTTTTTCTTTAATGTCTTTACTGTGTAAATCTTTCGTAAATTGCTCTACATTAACTTTCGGCAGTTTCTCTTTCACAATGCTAAGAAGCAAATCTTCTGTAATCCATTCTTCTGTATCTTTCTTTTGATTTTGATAGATCTCATCATAGAAGATCCAGAATGAATCTTTATCTTGTTTATAAATTGCTTCACCAGCTGCTGCACCTAAATCCGAGTCTTTTCCGATAAATGGGAAGTTAATAAAATATAACTGCACTTTGCCTTTATCAATATACTCTTCTTTTAATCGAGGTAATACTGTTACATCCCAAGTACGACAAGCAGGACATTTAAAGTCTCCAAATTCAACTACCTTAACTGGAGCATCATCTTTCCCTAAAGATTGTTGCGTAGAATAAGCAAACATCTCATTCCCTTTATCTTTTTTGTCATTTATGATGCTATACGCAATTGTTCCAATTACAATCAATACTGCGATAGAAAAAACTATACCAAGAGCCATGAGTTTATTTGATTTCATATACATTCCTCTTTAAATTCATATTCTGTATACAGCATTGTACACAATACACATAATATCAACACTTATATACGTCACGCAATGAACACGCTCACATAAATTACAAAAACACAATAATTGTGACGATATTGTGTCACAATTTGTCACAATTTATTCAAAAAAAGAAGCTCCTCTGTAGGAACTTCTCTTAACTTACTGCTTTTTTACGCGCGCTATTTAACATCGACTGCTCTATTTTTATATCATGACGAATTACCAATTTCTCACTAACTGCTTGAACATACTCATCATGGCTTATATAGCCTTCTTTCTCCATTAGTCTCAAAACGACATTACGTCTCTCTACTGCTTTATCATAATTTTGTGCAGGTGAGTAATAAGCAGGTGCTTTTACTACAGCAGCCATCATTGCACTTTCAGCCAACGTTAATTGGTTCACCTTTTTACCGAAGTAAAGGTTTGCTGCTTTTTCAATTCCCCATGCTCCTTCTCCATAATAAATATTACTTACATATAATTTTAAAATTTCATCCTTCGTAAATGTGCGTTCAATTTTTTTCGTATAAAAAATCTCTTTCCACTTCCGAGAAAATGTACGTTCATTCGTTAAAAAGGCATTTTTAGATAGCTGCTGTGTAATTGTACTTCCTCCTTGCACGACACCACCAGCCTTTATATTCTCAACAGATGCCCTAATAATTGCTATATAATCTAAACCGTTATGATGATAAAATCTTTTATCTTCTGTCGCAATAAATGCATGTGTTAATGATTCTGGCACCTCTAACTTAGCCGGTACATGTAATTTACTAATATCACTTTTCTCAATCATTACATTTCCAATGAATAATAACGTACAACTTAACAATAATAATAATATAATGGCTTTATAAAAAAGTTTAGTCATTGGATTTAATGCAACTTTTTGATGATAGTTCACCCTAGATAATACTCGTTCTTTCATCTTGAACACCTCTTTTCCACACAGCATATAACTCTTACTTTAAGAATACATTGTTGTAAAAAAATATCCCATCGATTTCTCTTACACGTACCTTACATCATTGTAAGGTATAAAGTGAAACTTTAATGAGCCCTCATCAATCAGGCTTACTGCCCAGCAAATAGTGGGATAAAAAAGTATTGTATCACAGTATTTTTTTATCTACTATTCATCTGAAATATTGAATATAGGTTATGTTAAAGTACGAATAACCAATAATAGAGAAACCCTTAAGACTATTATATTTTCACTTTACACTTTAATTATATCATCTACAAATATATATACTTTTGACTATCTAGTAATCTAAATGTATATAACATATAGATTTATTATACAGAACAAATGTTCCCTAAATCAATACTAGTGCTATTATTATTTTGACCTTTTTCTTAAACAGTATACAAAAAAAGAGTAGTGATTCGAATGTATCTCAAATCGGCTACTCTTTTCTTTACAATCTTCCTATTAAATTATACGGCTGTACTTCCCACGTTTCATACGGAATAAAATGTGTTGCTCTCATTGCATCAAGCGTTCTGGATTTCATATGAGGACGCGTTATATACTCATCTATGTTCTCTTCATTTAAATCAACAAATTTAGCCTCTTGTATTTCTTCAGGTTGAATTTTTATTTCACCACTTATATATGCTACTTTAAAAACAACAGCTAGAATATGCATAGAAGTATTATAATAAACGCCTGTAATTCCGATAGGCTTCACCGTTAACCCTGTTTCCTCTTTTATTTCCCTACAGACAGCTTGATCGAGCGCTTCGCCTTCTTCTACCTGTCCTCCTGGCAACTCCCACGTATCAGCTCGCCAGTGCACTTTTGTTAATAACACTTCATTTTTTTCATTTGTTAAATAACCTGCTACAGCAACGATATGCTTTGGTGTCTTATGTTCCATATTAAGCCTCCTAGAGATAATGAATATTTTATATATCCCTATAATCATATTCCCTACCTACAACAAAATACCTTTAATACTTCATCACCTTAATTAACTTCATAAAAAAGACCCTATCCGCTAAGCGAAAAGGGTCATCTATCGTATTACTCTCCTAAGTCTACGTTGTGATAAACTTGTTGAACATCTTCTAAATCTTCTAATGCATCAACCATTTTCTCAAATTGTGCTTGAGCATCTTCAGGAAGTGTTACATCACTTTGTGCAAGCATTGTTAATTCTGCAACTGTAAACTCCTCAACGCCAGCACCTTTAAGTGCAGATTGTACTGCATGGAATTGATCTGGTTCAGCATACACGATAACAGAATCTTCTTCTTCTAGAATGTCACGTGCATCTACATCTGCTTCCATTAAAATTTCAAGAACTTCATCTGATGTTTTACCTTCAAGGCCGATAACAGCTGTCGCATCAAACATGTAAGCTACAGAACCGTTCACACCCATATTACCACTGTTTTTGCTAAATGCAGCTCGTACATCTGCTGCAGTACGGTTTACGTTATTTGTAAGTGTATCTACAATAACCATAGCTCCATTTGGTCCGAATCCTTCATAACGAAGCTCGTCATAATTTTCTTCTGAACCGCCTTTTGCTTTTTCAACTGCACGATCAATAATTGTTCTTGGAACATTGTATGTTTTCGCACGCTCTAATACAACTCTTAGTGCTTGGTTTGATTCTGGATCTGGCTCGCCTTGTTTTGCTGCCACATAAATTTCACGCCCAAATTTCGCGTATATACGGCTTGTATTTGCATCTTTTGATGCTTTTTTGTCTTTAATATTGTTCCATTTACGGCCCATACTTTCCACTCTCTTTCCCGTTTTAAATCTACATAAAAATATTAATATGAAATATAATGTGTGTTCAACACATTTTTAAAAGAAATATAAAAAGTTCATTTTTGATTCATATTACAGACATAATATAAATCACTATCATTTTGTTCTTTCGACAAGTTATATTATACATGAATTCCTACGTTTATTACGAATTTTAGAGGCACATAGTATAATTTAACAAAAAGACTCTAACATTTCTGTTAGAGTCTTTTTATATTGCCAATACCGATTTCTATATTATTCCCATAATTGTTTTCTATTGTTGTATAATAAAAATAGGAAAAAATTTGAAGAAAAGATGGAGGGTGAATTATGACACATTCAAAAGACAAAAAATCACATGCTTTTAAAGGAATAAGAGAAAAATTAAACCCAACTATCTATCAAGTGAGATTCATGAAATTAGATGAACCAATTCGATTTGAGTCGTTTTCTGAATTAAAGGAATTAGGAGACTGGTTGAGTACTTCAACGCACATGTGGTCATGCCACTCAACAATGTACAAATACAACAGAAAAGAGTTTGAAAAGAAGTTCTTAGAAATTACGAAATTAACAGCTGATCATGTACTAATATCTACTGGTGGCGTCGGATTTAACTTCATGTCACCAGGTTGGAGAAATTCTCTATAAAATAATGAAATTATATAAAGGGATAAAAATTTATCCCTTTATTGTTTTGTAGTTTTCCCCAACTGTATCGCATGTACTAAATGAATAAGTTTACCTTAATCATTTATAACCATTTCACCAACACACCATTTTTGCTTATTTTATAGTGTGATGAAAACATAAAAAGACTCTACACATTTGGTGTAGAGTCTTTTATTACGCCGTTCATGATACTGATACCGATGGTCGGGGTCGAACCGACACTCCCGAAGGAACACGATTTTGAGTCGTGCGCGTCTGCCAATTCCGCCACATCGGCACAAAAGAAAAGGCGGCAACCGGATTTGAACCGGTGATAAAGGTTTTGCAGACCTCTGCCTTACCACTTGGCTATGCCGCCATATTAAATTTTATTGGAGCGGAAGACGGGATTCGAACCCGCGACCCCAACCTTGGCAAGGTTGTATTCTACCACTGAACTACTTCCGCAAAAATGGCTGGGCTAGCTGGATTCGAACCAGCGCATGACGGAGTCAAAGTCCGTTGCCTTACCGCTTGGCTATAGCCCATCGAATTCTTACTTAATTATATGTAAGTATCCATTAGATTATTTGTAATTTTTAAAATAAAAATGGGGCGACTGATGGGAATCGAACCCACGAATGCCGGAGCCACAATCCGGTGCGTTAACCACTTCGCCACAACCGCCATGTTGTGTAAATATATTTGGCAGGGGCAGTAGGAATCGAACCCACACTGGAGGTTTTGGAGACCTCAGTTCTACCTTTAAACTATGCCCCTATGTAAATGGTGGAGGGGGGCAGATTCGAACTGCCGAACCCGAAGGAGCGGATTTACAGTCCGCCGCGTTTAGCCACTTCGCTACCCCTCCGAAACTTACATGGTGCCGGCTAGAGGACTTGAACCCCCAACCTACTGATTACAAGTCAGTTGCTCTACCAATTGAGCTAAGCCGGCGTATTTTATTAAAATAAATGGTGGCTCGGGACGGAATCGAACCGCCGACACGAGGATTTTCAGTCCTCTGCTCTACCGACTGAGCTACCGAGCCTTATTAAAATGGCGGTCCCGACCGGGGTCGAACCGGCGATCTCCTGCGTGACAGGCAGGCATGTTAACCACTACACCACGGGACCATTTGGTTGCGGGGACAGGATTTGAACCTGCGACCTTCGGGTTATGAGCCCGACGAGCTACCGTGCTGCTCCACCCCGCGATAATACTATTCATATAAAATTTATATGGTGGAGGATGACGGGATCGAACCGCCGACCCCCTGCTTGTAAGGCAGGTGCTCTCCCAGCTGAGCTAATCCTCCAAAGTGGTGACCCGTACGGGATTCGAACCCGTGTTACCGCCGTGAAAGGGCGGTGTCTTAACCACTTGACCAACGGGCCAAATATTATAAATCCTATGGCGGAGAGCAAGGGATTCGAACCCTTGATACGCTTGTGACGTATACACGATTTCCAATCGTGCTCCTTCGGCCAACTCGGACAGCTCTCCAATGGCTCCGCAGGTAGGAATCGAACCTACGACCGATCGGTTAACAGCCGATAGCTCTACCGCTGAGCTACTGCGGAATAATATTGCCTGGCAACGTCCTACTCTCACAGGGACAAGGTCCCAACTACCATCGGCGCTAGAGAGCTTAACTTCCGTGTTCGGTATGGGAACGGGTGTGACCTCTCTGCCATCAT
>NZ_JBQAHZ010000007.1:0-221759 GCF_051917185.1 Bacillus cereus group sp. MYBK108-1 | reverse complement strand
AAGTTGTGATAGATAAATTTGAAAAATCGTTGATATATTGCAAGTTGTGATAGATAAATTTGAAAAATCGTTGATATATTGCAAGTTGTGATAGATAAATTTGAAAAATCGCTGATATATTGCAAGTTGTGATAGATATATTCGAAAAACCGTTAATATAATTTCATTTACCGATATCTATATATGGTTCACCGAAAACAAACAGGGATGTCACTCAGTTAAAAAAGTGACATCCCTGTTTTTAATTCTCTGCAGAATAAATAATATCTAAATTCCCATTTTGATCGGTTTTGAAAATCGGGGCAATTTGCTCTTCTTGCTCTTCGACTGAAACAAGTTTTCGAGCACGATCCATAATTCGAACAAGCATCGCGTAATCTTCTTCGATTGCTTGTTGTTTTTTTGTGAGTACTGCTAATTTCGTTTCAAGTTCATGATTCGTTTTTTGCAGAGAGGTGAGTTGAGCTTGTAATACATCATTTTCAGTTTGCAACTTTACAAGTGAAGGATTGTTATGTTCTAAATTTTGTAAAAATGAAATGACATTTTGCATTGTAAGATCTTGTTTACTTGGCGTAATATCTTCTGAAAAATCGGCGTCAATTACGAGTTGTTTCGTTTTCGTGAACCGATCTTTTTCTATATTAGCTTCAGAACGTTTTAATTCTTTACGTTGTTTTTTTGCAAGCTGCACCGCATCTTCGTAATTCGGTCTTACTTCAGCATTCCATCTAAAGCCGCAAGCTGCTGAAGTCCGGTTCAACGCATCGCCAACTTCATCAAATGCTTTTATTTGTGTACTTCCGCTGCGAATATGTCGTAAAACAGTTTCTGCTAAAAGGAGATCATCTTCTTTTGTCCATGCATCTTGACGTGTTTTCATAAGCGAAGCCTCCATAATGGTGACGTTTTCGTTTATGTTACCCTTTATTTTTCGTTTTATTCGAAGTTTGTAATCTTTCATAAACAGTAGAAAGTGCTTGCTCAAATTTTCCTGTCGTTTTCGGTTTATAATATTGCTTGCTTTTTATTTTATCAGGTAAGTATTGTTGCCTTACCCAGCCGTTTGGATGGTCGTGCGGATATAAATATCCAATGCCTCTTCCAAGTGATTCTGCGCCTTTGTAATGACTATCTTTTAAATGGCTTGGAATGTCACCTGTTTGACCGTTGCGTAAATCGTGTAATGCAGCATCAAGTGCTTTATAAGCTGAATTTGATTTTGGTGATAAGCATAGCTCGATAACGGCATTTGCAAGTGGGATGCGTGCTTCTGGGAATCCAACTCGTTCAGCTGATTCAATTGCAGCTAGTGTACGTGGTCCAGCTTGTGGGCTAGCAAGTCCAATATCTTCATAAGCCATAATAAGAAGGCGTCTGCCAATGCTTTGTAAATCACCTGCTTCAATAAGGCGTGCTAAATAATGGAGTGCTGCATTTACATCACTTCCGCGCACTGATTTTTGAAATGCTGATAATACATCATAATGAGCATCGCCGCCTTTGTCGTGGACGAAGCTCTTCTTTTGTAAGCATTCTTCTGCAATCTCGAGTGTGATTTCAGCCGCTTGATCGTCTGTAGTAAAGCTAGATAATACAGCAAGCTCAAGTGCGTTATAAGCGGAACGCATATCACCACCAGAGGCGTTTGCAAAGTGATGTAGTGCTTCATCTGTTACCGTTACTGCATATTCTCCAAGCCCTTTTTCTTTATCTTCTAAAGCTCTTTTTAACCCAATTAAAATATCTTCTTCTGTTAGTGCGTGTAATTCGAAAATTTGACACCTGCTTCGAATAGCGGAGTTTATTGCATGGAATGGATTACTTGTCGTAGCACCAATTAAAGTAAGAAGTCCGCTTTCTAAGTGAGGTAATAGAAAGTCTTGCTTTGCTTTATCTAGACGGTGAACTTCATCTAAAATTAAAACGAGGTGTCGATGCATCTTCGCTTCTTGTACGACAACTTCCATATCTTTTTTATTGTGAGTAACAGCGTTCAATAGACGAAACGGGGTACCGGTACTTCCTGCAATTGCACTGGCAATGGATGTTTTTCCTGTACCTGGAGGACCGTATAAAATCATAGATTGAAAATGATTGGCTTGGACCATTCGCCATAAAATCTTTCCTTCACCAACTAAATGTTGTTGCCCAATAATTTCTTGAATATTTGTAGGGCGCATTCGATGTGCGAGTGGTTGTTTCATTTGGACCGTCTCCCTTAATATATAATCTCGTTCTATCGTATCATTTTTTTCTACGGAATTTGAAATAGGATGCTGTTTTATGGGAAAAATGAAGGTTAATATTTTCATTTTTCTTTCAATTGTAATAATTTCCGAGTTTTTCAATGTGATTTTATGTTATCATTTTGATACACAAGTTGAAATTTCTTATAATACTATATTATGCTATAATTTCATAGGATTTTAAATTGTGTTCTTTTTATAAATAAGATATAACCAATAGAAGTGAAAATTTGAAAAGAGGTGCAAAATAGATGAAGATTTCAACAAAAGGCCGCTATGGCTTAACAATTATGATTGATCTTGCAAAAAAGTTTGGTGAAGGTCCGATTTCATTAAAATCAATTGCGCAGGCGCATGACTTATCCGAGCATTACTTAGAGCAATTAATTTCACCACTTCGTAACGCTCGTCTTGTAAAGAGTACGCGCGGGGCATACGGCGGATATGTATTATCTGATCAACCGGCTAACATTACAGCTGGGGATGTAATCCGTGTATTAGAGGGACCGATTAGTGTTGTAGAAATGATAGAAGAAGAAGAGCCAGCACAGCGCCAGTTATGGATGCGTGTTCGTGATGCGGTGCAAGAAGTGTTAGATAGTACAACGTTAGAAGATTTAGTACGTTATGAGGAAGAAAATCACGGGGGCTATATGTTTTACATTTAATTCCTTGTGAAACGATTTGGAAAGAAGGAGATTTAATGGAACGCATTTACTTAGATCATGCTGCGACATCTCCGACTCACCCAGAAGTGGTCGAAAAGATGATTCCATATATGACAGAAATATTCGGGAACCCGTCTAGTATTCACTTTTATGGACGTCAAACTCGCCATGCAGTAAATGAGGCGAGACGAGTGTGTGCACGCAGCATTCATGCGAATCCGAATGAAATTATATTTACGAGCGGTGGTACAGAAGCTGATAATTTAGCGCTTATCGGTGTAGCACGTGCGAACCGTCATAAAGGTAACCACATAATAACGACGCAAATTGAACATCATGCGATTTTGCATACGTGCGAATTGTTAGAGCGTGAAGGGTTTGAAGTGACATATTTACCTGTCGATGAAACAGGGCTTATTCAAGTTTCTGACATACAAAAGGCATTAACAGAAGAGACGATTCTTGTATCTGTTATGTTTGGGAATAATGAAGTAGGGACAATGCAACCAATTGTGGAAATAGGAAAGTTGCTAAAAGATCATCAAGCTTATTTCCATACAGATGCGGTACAAGCTTACGGTTTAGTAGAAATTAATGTGAAAGAGTTTGGAATTGATTTATTATCAATTTCAGCTCATAAAATTAATGGGCCAAAAGGTGTAGGGTTCTTATTCGCTGGTGCAAATGTGAAATTTGAACCGTTATTAATAGGCGGAGAGCAAGAAAGAAAACGCCGTGCTGGTACGGAAAATGTGCCTAGTATTGCTGGGCTTCAGCATGCAATTCTTATAGCTGAAAAAACTCGTGAGCAAAAAAATGCCCAATATGAAGAGTTTAAAGATATAATGGTATCTGTCTTCAAAAATGAAGGCATTACTTTCGAGGTAAACGGAAACTTAGAACATCGCTTACCGCATGTACTTAATGTAAGTTTTACAGGAATGAACATTGAACCATTTCTTGTGAACTTAGACCTTGCTGGCATTGCAGTATCAAGCGGTTCTGCTTGTACAGCTGGTTCGATTGATCCATCACATGTATTAGTAGCGATGTTTGGAAAAGACTCCGATCAAATACGTTCATCCGTACGCTTTAGTTTTGGACTTGGAAATACGAAAGAGCAAATTGAAAAAGCGGCGTACGAAACAGTGAAAATCGTGAAGCGATTAACACAAAATTAGCATGGGAGGTGACATGATGAACAAACTACCTCACGAAACACGCGTTGTCATCGGAATGTCCGGTGGCGTCGATTCATCTGTAGCAGCACTTTTATTAAAAGAGCAAGGTTATGATGTAATCGGAATTTTTATGAAAAACTGGGATGATACAGATGAGAATGGT
The DNA here is from genome assembly GCF_051917185.1 of Bacillus cereus group sp. MYBK108-1. Lineage (NCBI taxonomy): Bacteria > Bacillati > Bacillota > Bacilli > Caryophanales > Bacillaceae > Bacillus > Bacillus cereus group sp. MYBK108-1. The sequence continues at coordinate 217,498 of NZ_JBQAHZ010000007.1, read as the reverse complement.
GTCTGCACAGCAACAGAAGATTACAATGATGTAATTGAAGTGTGTAACCAAATTGGTATTCCGTATTATGCAGTAAACTTTGAAAAACAATACTGGGATAAAGTATTTACGTACTTCTTAGATGAGTATCGAGCTGGTCGTACACCAAACCCAGATGTAATGTGTAATAAAGAAATTAAATTTAAAGCATTTTTAGAGCATGCAATTGCGCTTGGTGCGGATTATGTGGCAACAGGCCATTATGCACGCGTTGCTTATATGGACGGCGAATATAAAATGCTTCGCGGCGTTGATGACAATAAAGATCAAACATATTTCTTAAATCAATTAAGCCAAGAGCAATTATCAAAAACAATGTTCCCGTTAGGTGAATTAAAGAAACCGCAAATTCGTGAAATGGCGAAAGAAGCTGGCTTAGCGACAGCGGCGAAAAAAGATAGTACAGGTATTTGCTTCATTGGTGAGCGTAACTTTAAAGATTTCTTAAGTAACTACTTACCGGCACAACCAGGTGTAATGCAAACATTATCTGGTGAAGTGAAAGGGAAGCATGACGGTTTAATGTATTATACAATTGGACAACGTCATGGCCTTGGAATTGGTGGTAATGGTGATCCATGGTTTGCTGTTGGGAAAAATCTAAAAGAAAACATTTTATATGTTGATCAAGGATTCCATAACGAACTTCTATATGGTGATGAAGTTATTGCTACGAATGTAGGATGGGTAAGTAACAAAGAAAAAGAAACAGAATTTAAGTGCACGGCGAAATTCCGTTATCGTCAAGAAGACAATAAAGTAACGGTTCAAATCGTTGATGAAAATACAGTTCGTATTCTTTGTGATGAGCCAATTCGTGCAATTACACCAGGACAAGCAGTCGTTTTCTATGATGGAGATGAGTGCTTAGGCGGTGCTACAATTGATGAAGTATACCGTAGTGGTAAGAAATTGGATTATTTAGGATAAACGAGAAGCCTCTGCCGATTAGCGGTTAGAGGTTTCTTTTACATAAAGCGAATTTTCGTTCGCTTGGAAAATACATTCTTTGTTATAATTTGTTGTAGAGGTGAAGGACATGTCAAACAAACTTGAAACAGGTATTCAATATATGCAAGAAGGAAACTGGGAAGAAGCAGCTAAAAATTTTACAGAAGCAATCGAAGAAAATCCGAAAGATGCGCTTGGATACATTAATTTTGCAAATTTATTAGACGTATTAGGTGATAGCGAGCGAGCGATTTTATTTTATAAACGCGCACTAGAGTTAGATGATAAATCTGCAGCTGCCTATTATGGTTTAGGAAATGTATATTATGGCCAAGAGCAATTTACTGAGGCGAAAGCTGTATTTGAACAAGCAATGCAAGCTGGATTACAATCAGCTGATGTAACATTTATGTTAGGTATCACACATGTACAGCTTGGAAATGATCGTCTTGCACTACCATTCTTACAAAGAGCAACAGAATTAGATGAAAACGATGTAGAAGCTGTATTCCAGTGCGGACTTTGCTTCGCGCGATTAGAACATGTTCAAGAGGCGAAACCTTATTTTGAAAAGGTATTAGAAATGGATGAAGAGCATGCAGATGCGTATTACAATTTAGGTGTTGCGTACGTATTTGAGGAAAATAATGAGAAGGCTCTCGCTTTATTTAAGAAAGCAACTGAAATTCAGCCAGATCACTTTTTAGCGGGTAATGGCGTTCGTTTATTAGAGCAAGAAGCTGAATAAGATAAAAATATAGTTTAATGGGTAGTTATCCCTCATCTAAAAAGGTGGGGGATGTACTGCTCATTAAAGTGAAAATATCGGAAAGGAGAGGAAAGATGGGAAATCAACATGCAATGGATTTGTTTGAGGAAGAGAAAAAGTTTATAAAAGCGCAAGTTCTTCATACCATTTTCCACAACGAAGAAAACCTCTATTCCGTTGTCAGTATGAAAGTCATTGAAACGAATGAAACGTATGACGAAAAGAAAGTAATGATAAACGGTCATTTTCCCCGCATGCATGAAGATGAAGTGTTTACATTGACTGGTCATTTTAAGGACCATCCAAAGTATGGAAAACAATATATGGTTGAAACATTTAAAAAAGAATTGCCGCAAACAAAAGCAGGTATGGTGCAATATTTAGCGAGTGATTTATTTAAAGGGATAGGAAAGCGTACAGCTGAAAAAATTGTGGACCATCTCGGAGAACATGCTATTTCTAAAATTATGGATGACCCTGAGGCATTAAATGGTGTTGTTAATAAACAAAAGGCTCAGGAAATATATGAGACAATTGTTGAACATCAAGGATTAGAGAAAGTAATGAGCTTTTTAAATGGCTACGGTTTTGGAACGAAACTTTCTATTAAGATTTACCAGCAATATAAAGAGATGACATTAGAAGTGATTCGTAATAATCCGTATCAACTTATTGAAGAAGTGGACGGGATTGGTTTTGGAAGAGCGGATGATATAGGGCGTGCGTTAGGGATATCGGGTAATCATGACGACCGTGTACGAGCGGGATGTTTTTACACATTAGAGAATGTCTCATTACAACTTGGTCATGTTTATATGAGGAAAGATCAACTTGTAAGAGAAACGATGTCACTTTTAAACAATCAAGAAGGAAGAGTGACTGAGGAAGATATTATAGGTTGTATTGAAACGATGCAAAGTGAAGGGAAAGTCATCATAGAAGAAGAACGAGTGTATTTAGCGACGTTATTCTACTCTGAAAAAGGTGTTGTAAAGTCTATTCGCAGGCTTATGAATCAAGAAGAAACACCTTCATTTCCAGAAGCGGAAGTGTTAAAAACGTTAGGTGAAATTGAAGAACAACTGAACGTACAATATGCACCGTTTCAGCAAGAAGCAATTCAAACGGCACTTCATAAACCGATGATGTTATTGACAGGTGGACCAGGAACAGGGAAAACAACAGTTATTAAAGGGATTGTTGAAATGTATGCGTCACTTCACGGATTATCGTTAAATCCGAATGAATACAGTGATGATAATCCATTTCCAATACTATTAACAGCTCCAACAGGAAGAGCAGCGAAGCGGATGAGTGAATCGACAGGACTTCCAGCTTGCACAATTCACCGTTTACTTGGTTGGACGCCAGAAGGATCTTTCCAGCGTAATGAAACGGATCCTGTCCAAGGTAAGCTCCTTATTATCGATGAATTTTCAATGGTTGATATTTGGCTTGCAAATCAGCTATTTAAGTCGTTGCCGACGAATATTCAAGTTATCGTTGTAGGTGATGAAGATCAGTTGCCATCTGTAGGACCTGGACAAGTATTAAAAGATTTATTAAATGCAGGCGCAGTTCCGACAGTGAAGCTTACTGAAATTTATCGTCAAGCGGAAGGCTCATCAGTGATTCAACTTGCCCATGCGATAAAAAATGGAACTCTACCACCAGATTTAGCGCAAAACAAAAAAGATCGTTCGTTTATCAGCTGTACAGGGGCTCAAATTGTTGAGGTTGTGAAAAAAGTTTGCGAAAATGCTAAAACAAAAGGCTTTAGTGCAAGGGATGTTCAAGTATTAGCACCGATGTACCGCGGGCCTGCTGGTATTAATGTATTAAACGAAGCGCTGCAACAAGTATTTAATCCGAAGAGGGAAAAGAGTAAAGAAATTGCTTACGGTGATGTTGTGTACCGAAGAGGTGATAAAGTACTGCAACTCGTGAATCAGCCGGAGAGCCAAGTGTTTAATGGTGATATTGGGGAAATTGTTTCGGTGTTTTATGCAAAAGAAAACGTTGAGCAACAAGATATGATTATCGTTTCATTTGATGGAATTGAGGTAACGTATACGAAGCCCGATTTAAATCAAATTACGCATGCATATTGTTGTTCTATTCATAAATCACAAGGTAGTGAATTTCCGATTGTTATTATGCCAATCGTGAAAAGTTACAACCGTATGTTACGTCGTAATTTAATTTACACGGGTATTACAAGAAGTAAGAAGTTCCTTATTATTTGCGGGGAGGAAGCAGCTTTCCAATCTGGTGTAAATCGCCTTGATGATGCAATGCGTCAAACAACTTTAGCTAGTCGCTTGCAAGAATCACAAGGAGAAGTACAGATGGTCACAGTTAATGGCGAGGAAATGGACGTGGAAAACATTTCACCGTATGATTTCATGTAACAAGGTGAAATTATATAGTGAAACTTTCAAACGCATAGCGTTGAAAGGCTCCAGTAATGTATAAATGAATGCAGTTTGGACATAATGGCGAATAGAATCTGGGAGACTGTAAGGAGATGAAAGCCATATGTTCATTTGTCCAAATTGCAAAGGGAAAGACATTGGAAAAATAGGTGTCAACCAATTTTATTGCTGGAATTGTTATATCGAATTATCGGTTTCAAAGGGGAAAATCCATACACATCAAGTTGAGGAAGACGGTTCATTAAGCTCTCTTGATGATTTATTTGATGAGAATGAAAGAACGATCGGATAACGAAAAGGGGGATTTACTTTGAATCTACGCAATTCATTAATCGCATTAGGTGTTGGAGCTGCAGCATATCAATATGCTCGTAAACAAGATGTATTTTCAAAACGCAATATGAAAAAAGCACGTAAGATGATTAAGTCTTACTTATAATCATTTCGATAAATTGAAAAACTCCCTTGTAGACAAGGGAGTTTTTTTATGCACCCATATGCAAATAAAAAAGTCCGATCTCTGAGAAAAGATAAGATAGACCGTAGCAGCCAACGCCAAGTATTCCATACTGCCATAATTGCTTCGCTTTTTCTTTACGTGAGGAATGAATAAAGAACCCCTTCCAAATACCGAACCCGATACAAATCCATTCAAGAATCATAAAAAGTGCTGATAATCCAAGCATAAACAAAACCATAATTAGCCCTCCTGATTATATTAATTCATGCTGTATTCTCAGGGGTGGTTGTCCTTGTTATGTTATTTATATGTACGTCTTTAAAAAACAGTATGGTCCGTATGAAAAGATTTTAAAAGTTTCGCACATAACCTACCCCATTTATTTTCAAAATAAAGGTGGAGGAGGTTTTTCATGTGAAGAATCTTAAAATCATTTGGATATATCGTTTAGGATTATTGTTACTTGTTTTTCTTTGTCTGCTCGTCTTTTTAAAAATTAAGCCGCTATGGGCACCGATTATTTTTGTATTTAAAGTAGCAATCACGCCGTTTCTTATCGCGTGTTTTATTGCGTATTTATTGCACCCTTTAATTGAAAAAATTCATAAGGAAGGGATGCCCCGTACACTTGCCATTTTGCTCATTTATATCCTTTTCTTTGGCGGAATTGGTTATGGGATTTATAAAGGAACACCAGTCGTTATTAAACAGTTACAAGAGATTAATGAACAATTTCCCCAGTTTACAAAGATGTACGATTCGTGGATGGATGGCGTTACAGAACAAACAGCGAATTTCCCTTCGTTCATTCATGAAAAGGTGAAGCAACTTTTTGTGGGTGTGGAAACGAAGATTCAAGCGCTTTTAAATAAAGTGATGAGTACAGCTCGTGGTGTACTCGATTCATTGCTCATTATTTTCTTAATACCGTTCATTGTATTTTACATATTAAAAGATTATGGTGAGTTTTATCATATCTTTTGGAAACTAGTCCCAAGTAAATGGCGAGGTACGGGGCAAATGCTTGCGAAAGAAATTGATAAGTCACTTGGAAGCTATATTCGAGGACAGTTATTTGTTTGTTTAGTATTAGGGGGAGTATCAGCTCTTTCTTTTTGGTTTATCGGTATGAAATATCCATTATTGCTTGGCATTATTATTGGGGTAACGGATATAATCCCATACTTCGGTCCTATTTTAGGAGCGATCCCGACGTTAATGATTGCAGCAACAGTATCAACGAGTTTACTTATTAAGGCGGGGATCACGATTGCGATTTTGCAATTTGTGGAGAGTAACATTTTATCGCCTTACATCGTTGGTAAGTCACTTCGTATGCATCCCGTTATTATTATGCTTGCCTTACTAGTTGGGGGAGAGGTGGCTGGGATTGTAGGATTGCTAATATCGGTTCCGATTTTAGCAGTTATTCGCACTGTCATTGTTCATGTGAGACCGCTCTTGAAAAAAGAAGATGTGTAAGTATAGAAGCCCTCTATGTAAGAAATAGAGGGCTAATCATATATTTATTTAGAAAGTTGCTCGTGTATTTTTTGAATGAGGGAGCTCACATCATTTGTTTGAATATGTTTTATTTTTTTCCATTCGTTATCATACATAAATATAATTTGATTGTTGAAAAGACGCTTTTGTTCTTTTAGATTAGAAATTTTTGCGAAAGAGTACTCTTCAAATATTGGATTCTTACTTACATCTGGCCCATAAAAGAATAGTCTTTTGTTCGTTAAAATTAGCAATCCTGGCCTTGCGACGGAACGATAAATAAATATGTCTAATGAACATGCTGCGTAAAATAATATCGTTTCGTCAGTCGCTAATATGTTTTTAGCTTTGCTAAGTAAGGTTGTCATTGTGATCGCTCCTTTATTTTATTAACAATAATTTAATTATAGCAAAAAAAGTAATATTTAGAAATTTTTATAAATCATTCTTATAAGGAGATTCCGATTTGTTAATAAACGCATAATATATGAAAAGGCTGTTAAGAATGAATAGTAGAATACCTATGATTAATAAGCAATTAATACAATATAAATGATTATCTACATTGACAAACTTAAGAGAATTCTATTATATTTAGTCATATAATACATTAAATCAATGACGGAACAAGTACGTTACAGTCCATTTATAGAGAGAAGCTTCCATATGGCTGAAAGAAGCTTTAAATGAAGGGTAACAGAAAGCTAATCCTGAGAGCAGCTAATCACTGCCGTCTTGCCACGTTACGGCACCATGAGGTGATGAATTGATTGTTATTGTAATCAATTCATAATTAGGGTGGTATCGCGAGTTAACTCTCGTCCCTTTTATAGGGACGGGAGTTTTTTATATTTAAGGAGGAAAATACAATGAAACAACTAACAGGCGCACAAATTCGTCAAATGTTTTTAGACTTTTTCCAAGAAAAAGGACATGCAGTAGAACCTAGTGCATCACTAGTTCCGCATGAAGATCCATCTCTTCTATGGATTAATAGTGGTGTAGCTACATTAAAAAAATATTTTGATGGACGTGTAATCCCACAAAATCCACGTATTACAAATGCTCAAAAATCAATTCGTACAAACGATATTGAAAACGTAGGGAAAACAGCTCGTCACCATACATTCTTTGAAATGTTAGGAAACTTCTCAATTGGTGATTACTTCAAAGAAGAAGCAATTACATGGGCTTGGGAATTCTTAACGAGCGACAAATGGATCGGATTCGATAAAGAATTACTATCAGTTACAATCCATCCAGAAGATGAAGAAGCATTCACAATTTGGAATGAGAAAATGGGCGTTCCAAAAGAGCGTATTATCCGCTTAGAAGAAAACTTCTGGGATATCGGTGAAGGGCCAAGTGGACCGAATACAGAGATTTTCTATGACCGCGGAGAAGCTTACGGTAATGACTTTAGTGACCCAGAATTATATCCAGGCGGAGAAAACGAGCGTTACTTAGAAGTATGGAACCTTGTATTCTCTCAATTTAACCATAATCCAGACGGTTCATATACACCACTTCCTAAGAAAAACATTGATACAGGGATGGGTCTAGAGCGTATGACATCTATCGTTCAAGATGTACCTACGAACTTTGATACAGACCTATTCATGCCGATGATTGGTGCAACAGAAACAATTTCTGGTGAAAAATATCGTAATGGCGATTTAGAAAAAGATATGGCATTCAAAGTAATTGCTGACCATATCCGTACAGTAACATTCGCTGTTGGTGACGGTGCTCTTCCATCTAACGAAGGCCGTGGTTATGTATTACGTCGTTTATTACGCCGCGCTGTTCGTTATTCGAAGAAATTAAACATCAACCGTCCATTTATGTTTGAATTAGTACCGGTTGTTGGAGAAGTAATGAAAGACTTCTATCCAGAAGTACTTGAAAAGAAAGATTTCATTGCGAAAGTTGTGAAGAACGAAGAAGAGCGTTTCCATGAAACACTTCATGATGGTGAAGCGATTTTAGCTGAAGTAATTGCAAAAGCAAAAGAAGAAAAAACAACTGTTATTTCTGGAGTAGATGCGTTCCGTCTATATGACACATACGGTTTCCCAATTGAATTAACAGAAGAATATGCAGAAGAAGCTGGCATGACAGTTGATCATGAAGGTTTTGAAAATGAAATGGAAAAACAACGTGAGCGTGCACGTGCTGCTCGTCAAGACGTTGATTCTATGCAAGTTCAAGGTGGTGTCCTTGGAGAAATTAAAGTAGCGAGCGAATTCGTTGGTTACGGTACAGTTGCAACAGAAAGTAACGTTGTTGCACTTGTGAAAAACGGCGAATACACAGACAGCTTACAAGCTGGTGAAGAAGGACAGTTAATTCTTGATGTAACACCATTCTATGCTGAGAGTGGTGGACAAATTGCAGACCGTGGTTACCTTCTTGCAGATGGTGTGAAAGTTCTTGTAAAAGACGTACAAAAAGCACCAAACGGCCAAAACTTGCATAAAGTTGTTGTTGAAGAAGGTACATTAACGAAAGATGCGGCTGTAAAAGCTATTATCGATACGAAAAACCGTAGTAGCGTTGTAAAAAATCATACAGCAACTCACTTACTACACCAAGCATTAAAAGACGTACTTGGAACACACGTTAACCAAGCAGGTTCTCTTGTAACTTCTGAACGTCTACGTTTTGACTTCTCTCATTTCGGTCAAGTACAAGCTGACGAATTAGAAAAAATTGAGCGTATGGTAAACGAAAAAATTTGGGAAAGTATTGATGTTGAGATTTCTCAAAAAGCAATCGAAGAAGCGAAAGAAATGGGCGCAATGGCATTATTCGGTGAAAAATACGGAGATGTTGTACGCGTTGTACAAGTTGGCGATTACAGCTTAGAGCTTTGTGGTGGTTGTCACGTTGATAATACAGCTTCTATCGGTATTTTCAAAATCGTTGCTGAGTCTGGTATTGGTGCAGGAACTCGTCGTATTGAAGCAGTAACTGGTAAGTCTGCATACGAATTAATGAACGATCAAGTAGGTTTATTAAAAGAAGCAGCAGGAAAAATGAAAACAAATCCGAAAGATATTTTAACAAGAGTTGATGGTCTATTTGCTGAAGTGAAACAACTGCAAAAAGAAAATGAATCTCTTGCTGCGAAATTAAGCAATATCGAAGCTGGAAACTTAACTGATTCTGTAATGACAGTTGATGGTGTGAATGTATTAGCAGCGAAAGTAAATGTTGCAGATATGAACAACTTACGTACGATGATGGATGGTCTGAAAAATAAATTAGAGTCAGCAGTTGTTGTATTAGCGTCTGTTAATGACGATAAAGTAAACATCCTAGCAGGTGTAACGAAAGACTTAATTAGCCAAGGTTACCATGCTGGTAAACTTGTGAAAGAAGTAGCTTCTCGTTGCGGCGGTGGCGGTGGTGGCCGTCCTGATATGGCACAAGCAGGTGGTAAAAACCCAGCTCAAGTCGAAGAAGCTTTAGCATTTGTACAAGAGTACGTTAAATCTGTTTCAAAATAAAGAGATAGTAGTGTACAATGGTAGGGAGAGGAGAAGTTCTTCTCCCTATACTTACTATATAAGTGAGGTGCTTGAAATGGACGGTTTTGATAAAACAATGAAGTTTAGCATTCAAGATGAAAAACAGAGTGTCCATGTAAATGATGTACTTTTAACTGTGTATGATGCACTTCAAGAAAAAGGCTATAATCCGATTAACCAAATCGTCGGTTATTTATTAAGTGGAGACCCAGCATACATACCTCGCCATAAAGATGCACGTAGCATCATTCGCAAGCTTGAACGTGATGAGTTAATTGAAGAGCTTGTGAAGTCTTACTTGAAACATCATCGTGAGGAGTAGTTTATGCGGATATTAGGTTTAGATGTAGGTACAAAAACAGTCGGAGTTGCAATTAGCGACGAGATGGGCTGGACAGCACAAGGATTAGAAACAATTAAGATTAACGAAGAACGAGGTCACTTTGGTTTTGATCGTATTTCTGAGTTAGTAAAGCAGTACAATGTGGACAAAATAGTAGTAGGTTTACCTAAAAATATGAATGGTACAATTGGCCCACGTGGTGAAGCGTGCCAACAATTTGCAGAAAACCTACGAGAGCTGTTACAATTAGACGTTGTAATGTGGGACGAGCGTTTGTCAACAATGGCAGCGGAACGTCTACTCATTTCAGCCGATGTAAGCCGTAAGAAGCGAAAGCAAGTAATTGATAAGATGGCTGCAGTCGTAATCTTACAAGGATTTTTAGATAGTAAATAAGAGGTGACCAAAATGGAAGAAAATCAAATTACAATTGTAGACGAAAAAGGTAACGAACATTTATGTGAAATTATTTTCACTTTTGACGCTGAAAAATTTGGCAAAAAATCATACGTAGTCTTCTCTCCAATCGGTGAAGTAGACGAAGATGGAGACCAAATTTATGATGCAATGGCTTATGAGCAAAATGAAGAAGAGGGCGGAACTTTACTTCCAATCGAATCTGAAGAAGAGTGGGAAATGGTACAAGAAATGTTCAACACTCTAGCTGATGAGCAAGAAGCTGAATAATAAGTACTGAAAAGATGGACGACATACAGTCCATCTTTTTTTGTATTTATATGTAAAATGAAAGATTTTTTGTCGAAACTGTGTAAGTCTTTGTAGTATAATGAGACGGATTGTAGAAAAATAAAGTGTCAATTAAAAAAGATAAGTGAATTTGTTGCGTTTTTACATCGTGCTGTATAGAAAGGTGTACATACGGTCTACAATTAAGTAAGGAGGAAATGTTTTGATAGAGAATCAAGTGAAAAAGAAGCGTAGACGCATCTTTTTATTTTCGATTATTGCACTGCTTTTAGTTTGTGGTTCAGTCTATGCGTATATTTCATCCGCATTAGGACCAGTTGATAGCGGGAATAAAAAAGAGATTGAAGTAGAAATTCCGAAAGGATCATCTACAAGTAAAATTGGAGAAATTTTAGAAGAAAAAGGCGCTGTAAAAAACGGTACAGTTTTTAGTTTTTATACAAAGGCTAAATCGAAAAGTTTACAAGCAGGTACATATTTATTAAATCCTTCAATGAATGCTGAAGATGTGATCGAACAAATGTCATCTGGCAACGTGCATCGTCCAGCTCTTTATAAAGTGACGATTAAAGAAGGGGCGCAAATAACTGAAATTGCAGAAACGATTGCGACAGAACTAAAGTGGAATAAAGATGATGTTACGCGTCAATTAAACGATAAAGCATTTATTCAAAAAATGCAGCAAAAGTATCCGAAGTTATTAACGGATAAAATCTTTGATAGTAATATTAAATACCCATTAGAAGGTTATTTATATCCTGCAACGTATTCGTTTTATAAGAAAGATACGACGTTAGAAGAAATTGTAATTCCAATGCTTGAGAAAACAAATGCAATCATTGTTCAAAATGAGGCGAAAATGAAAGCGAAGAATTGGGATGTTCATCAGCTTTTAACAATATCTTCACTTATTGAAGAAGAGGCAACTGGTTTTACAGATCGTCAAAAGATCTCTAGCGTCTTTTATAATCGTTTAGCAAAAGGTATGCCGCTTCAAACGGATCCAACGGTATTATATGCACTTGGAAAGCATAAACAACGTGTATTATACGAAGATTTAAATGTCAACTCACCGTATAATACGTATGTTGTAAAAGGATTGCCGGTAGGGCCGATCGCAAACTCTGGTAAACATTCAGTGGAAGCTGCGTTAGAACCTGCGCAAACAGATTATTATTATTTCTTAGCTGCACCAAGTGGTGAAGTGTATTATGCGAAAACATTAGAAGAGCATAATGCATTAAAGCAAAAATACATTACGAAAAAACAGTGAAATGGGGAGGGATAGCGAAAAAAGTCGCACATCCCTCTTTTTTGTGGTAAAATATATCGGGTTAAAAACTGGCAGAAGAATCGTTTTTAATATCAAAACGGGACGTACAAGCTAAGGGTAAAGCTGGCTTGTATTTTTATTGCATTCTATGTGTGAAAAGACGTCATAGAGGCACTTCTCCATGTAAATAAGGAGGACCATTTATGGAGGATGCAGTTAACGAGTACCTATTATCATTTATTGATCCGAAAGATAAATTAATTCTTGAAATGGAAGAATATGCAACAGAAAATCATGTGCCGATTATGGATCGACTTGGAATGGAATTTATGCTGCAATTTTTACGTTTAATTGGACCGAAAAGCATTTTAGAACTTGGAACAGCAATCGGTTATTCTAGTATTCGTATGATGCAAGCTATTCTAAATTCACGTATTGTGACAGTTGAGCGCAATCGTGAGAGATATGAAAAAGCACTTGAATATATAGAACGTTCCCCAGTAACAGATCGTATTTCAGTTATTTACGGTGATGCGTTAGAGACAGGTGAACAAGTAAAAGAACACGGGACATTTGACGTTATTTTTATTGATGCAGCAAAAGGACAGTATCGTCGCTTTTTTGACTTATATGAACCGTTATTAAATCCTGGTGGAGTAATTATTTCAGATAATGTTATGTACCACGGCCTTGTAACGACAAAAGAGAAAATTGAAAACAGACGTACACGTGGTTTAATCCGTCGTATTAAGACGTACAATGAGTGGCTTATGAATCATGAAGGATATGATACAACGATTTTCCCAATTGGTGATGGAGTAGCTGTTAGTAAAAAGAGAGGGTGACCAAGGTATGAAGAAACCTGAATTGTTAGTAACGCCAAGAGCGGTGGCGGATATCGAACCTCTTGCGAAAGCAGGAGCAGATGCGGTAATGATCGGTGAGCAAAAGTTTGGTTTACGTTTAGCAGGGGAGTTTTCACGTGAAGATGTAAAACAAACTGTGAAGATTGCACATGAAAATGGTGTGAAAGTATACGTAGCCATGAACGCTATGTTCCACAACGATAAAGTAGAAGAATTAACAGATTACGTTTCATTTTTAAACGAAGTAAATGTAGATGCAATTGTTTTCGGAGATCCAGCGGTATTAATGGCTGTTCGCGAAGTAGCACCAAATATGCAGTTGCACTGGAATACAGAAACGACAGCAACAAACTGGTTCACTTGTAACTACTGGGGACAAAGAGGAGCGAAGCGCGCTGTATTAGCTCGTGAGCTGAGCTTAGATGAAATTGTTGATTTAAAAGAAAATGCTGAAGTGGAACTAGAAGTACAAATTCACGGTATGACTTGTATGTTCCAATCGAAGCGTTCATTAGTAGGAAACTACTTTGAGTATCAAGGACGTAATCTTGACATTGAAAAGAAAAAATATGAAGAGAATATGTTCTTATATGACCCAGAGCGTAACAATAAATATCCAATTTATGAAGATGAAAATGGTACTCACATTATGAGTCCGAACGATATTTGTTTCATCGATGAATTAGAGGAACTAATCGAAGCTGAAGTTGATAGCTTAAAAATCGACGGTGTACTAAAAAGCTCTGAATACATTATTGAAGTAACGAAGAAATATCGTCAAGCGATTGATTTATGCGTAGAAGATCGTGATGCATATTATGACGTGAAAGATGATCTATATAAAGAAATAGAAGAAATGCAACCAGTAAATCGTCCGTTAGATACAGGATTCTTCTTTAAAGAAACGGTTTACTAAACGAGGAGGGTGTAGGAAATGACTGTACAAGAAATTTCACGAGTGATCGATGGCAAACGTGTTATTGTGAAGAAACCTGAACTGTTAATCCCTGCGGGTAACTTAGAAAAATTAAAAGTAGCTATCCATTACGGGGCAGATGCTGTATATTTAGGTGGACAAGAATTTGGTCTTCGTTCGAATGCAGGTAACTTTACGCTAGAAGAAATGGCAGAAGGCGTTGAGTTTGCAAAGAAGTATGGAGCAAAAATATACGTAACAACAAATATCTTTGCACATAATGAAAATATGGACGGGCTAGAGGAATATTTAAAAGGGATTGAAAAAGCTGGCGTAACGGGAATTATCGTTGCTGATCCGCTTATCATTGAGACTTGTAAACGCGTAGCGCCTTCTGTTGAGGTGCATTTAAGCACACAGCAATCACTATCCAACTGGAAAGCAGCACAGTATTGGAAAGAAGAAGGTTTACATCGTCTTGTATTAGCTCGTGAAGCAAGCTATGAAGAAATGAAAGAAATTAAAGAAAAAGTGGATATTGAAATTGAAGCATTCGTACATGGTGCAATGTGTATCGCATATTCAGGAAGATGTACATTAAGTAACCATATGACAGCGCGTGATTCTAATCGTGGTGGTTGTTGCCAATCTTGCCGCTGGGATTATGATTTAGTTCAAACAGTATCACAACATAAAGATGCAAAAGAGCTTCCTCTCTTCCAAGAAGGAGATGCTCACTTTGCGATGAGTCCAAAAGATTTAAATTTAATTTTATCAATTCCGAAAATGATTGAAATCGGAATCGATAGCTTAAAGGTAGAAGGACGTATGAAATCAATCCATTACGTAGCGACTGTAGCAACTGTATATCGTAAAGTAATTGATGCTTATTGTGCGGATCCAGATAACTTTGAGTTTAAACAAGAATGGTTAGATGAGCTTGATAAATGTGCAAATCGTGATACAGCTCCTGCATTCTTTGAAGGGGTTCCAGGACATCAAGAGCAAATGTTTGGAAATCATAGTAAGAAAACAACGTATGATTTTGCTGGTTTAGTGTTAGATTATAATGAAGAAACGGGCATCGTAACGATTGAGCAACGTAATCATTTCAAACCAGGACATGAAGTGGAGTTCTTTGGACCAGAAATAGAAAACTTTACGCAAACGGTGGAGAAAATTTGGGATGAGGATGGAAACGAATTAGATGCAGCGAGACATCCGTTGCAAATCGTGAAATTCAAAGTGGATCAACGAGTGTATGTGAATAATATGATGCGCAAAAGCATACTTCAATAAGAAAGAGTGATAGTCGAATGGGGACGAATAAGCCTGTTGTAATTGGAATTGCTGGTGGTTCGGGATCAGGTAAAACGAGTGTAACGAAAGCGATTTTTGACCATTTTAAAGGTCATTCTATTTTAATCTTAGAGCAAGATTATTATTACAAAGATCAAAGCCATTTACCAATGGAAGAGCGTTTAAAAACAAATTATGATCATCCGCTTGCGTTTGATAATGATCTGTTAATTGAACATTTGCAGCAGTTGCTTGCATATGAGCAAATTGATAAGCCTGTATATGACTATACATTGCATACGCGTTCAGAAGAAATTATTCCAGTTGAGCCGAAAGATGTAATTATTTTAGAAGGAATTCTTATTTTAGAAGACCCACGTCTTTGCGAGTTAATGGACATTAAATTATTCGTTGATACGGATGCTGACCTTCGTATTCTGCGCCGCATGCAGCGTGATATTAAAGAGCGCGGTCGTACGATGGATTCAGTTATTGATCAGTACGTAAATGTTGTACGTCCAATGCACAATCAATTTATTGAGCCTTCTAAGAAATTTGCGGATATTATTATCCCTGAAGGTGGACAAAACCACGTTGCAATTGATATTATGGTGACAAAAATTGCAACAATTCTTGAACAAAAAGTAAATTTGTAATAGCATAGTAAAAGATATACGATAGGAAGGGATTTTTTCCCTTCCTATCGAATACAATGAAACATGCAACCTCATCTATATATAGGTGAGGGCATATTTATATCAACTTTCCATACATATCTTCTTTATATAAAGAAGAATTGGAAATACGGGGTTGTATGTGACAACTCCGCTAGTGCAAGGGTACTAGAAACCTCCGCTAACAATGGAAGCGGAGGAGTTTTCATATGGAACTCCTCTTTTTTTCGGGGGATTGGTATATAAAAGGAGTGGAAAATATGTCAACAGAAAAAACATACCCTATGACGCAAGAGGGTAAGCAAAAACTAGAGAACGAACTTGAGCAATTAAAAACAGTAAGACGTAAAGAAGTAGTAGAACGTATTAAAATCGCACGTAGCTTCGGGGATCTTTCTGAGAACTCTGAGTACGATGCAGCGAAAGATGAGCAAGCGTTCGTAGAAGGACGTATTACACAATTAGAAAATATGATTCGTAACGCAGTTATTATTAAAGATACTGGCGAAGTATCAACTGTTGTTACATTAGGTAAAACAGTAACATTTAAAGAATTACCAAACGGAGATGAAGAAGCATACACAATCGTAGGTAGCGCGGAAGCTGATCCATTCGAAGGAAGAATTTCTAACGATTCTCCAATCGCAAAAAGCTTATTAGGTAAGCAAATTGGTGAGAAAGTAACAATCCAAACACCAGGCGGAGAAATGCAAGTAGAGATTGTCTCTGTAAAATAAAAAAAAGATTCTCCTATCGGGAGAATCTTTTTTTTTTATCCCGCTACTTGCCAGGCAGTAAGACCCTCATTTCAAAATTCAGCGGAAGCAAAGAAGTTAGGTGGGCGTCAGGCTGATTAAAGTTTCACTTTATCTGTAGTATAAAAAAATTTGTGTAAACCTTAGAGTGATTCGACAAAAAATGTCAAAAAAACACTTTAAACTTTGATATCATAATTGGAGAATATAGGTTTCAAAAGGGAAAAGGGGCTAATTATGAAACATAAAATTTTTACAGGATTGATTTGTAGTATCTCCATATTAGGACTGGCTGCTTGCGGAACGAATGAGGAAACTACATCATCAAAGGGAGAAAAAGTGAAGCAAGAAGAAAAACAGGATATTAAAGCAACAGAGAGTTCAAAAGCCTTAGAAAATCCACAAGATAAAAAGGAATTCAATGATTTTGATGTAGCGTATCAACTAGCTATTGTGATGAAAATATTTCAAGATGTAACCATTAAGTACGATTATGCGATTGGGAATCCAGATTATTTATTGCGAGATTCGATGGATCAAAAAACAATAGATGATATGAAGAATATGTTACAAGAACAGGCGAAGAATAATGATAAAATTTTAAAAGATGAAGTGAATCAAGCATATACATATTTAAAACAATCGAAAGTAAGTAATAAAGATGACGTTCAAAAAATAATAGATGCACAAAATAATTATTTACATATTGTAGATAAGATGATTACTTGTATTGATTCTGTAACAGTTGAGAATGCAAAAGAAAAAAGAAATGAAATGGATAATTTTAGTAAGGAATATTTAAAGGTAGCGGCTAATGTAACAACTACTGTAATTGAAGTTGCTAAAAACACTGGAGTGAATGAAACTGAATTTAAATCGCTTCTTACGAAATTTTTAGAGAAGCCAAAAAAACAATAATAGCTTTATATAATATCTATTTTTGTTTTGGAGCTTGTATAAATAAAATAGTACCTCGTCTAAACTACAATAGACGAGGTGTTTTTTTATGAAAATAAAACGGAGAATTACAATTGTTTTAATTTGTTTTATGAGCGTTATGTTTTTATTGCTTTGTCGTTTAATCCAAATTCAAATTATAGATACAGAATCATTTACTGATCGCAAAATAAATTTAATAGAAAAAAGTGTTACGCAACGCACACAATCCATTACAGTAGACGATGGACGTGGGCAGTTTATAGATCGTAATGGTAAAGAAATAGGTGAGGAAAAATATCCTGTTTTAATTATTTTTCCATTTTTACAAATAAAAAATGACATGTTAGAGAAAATCGCGCATATCATTGGTGTGTCGAGACAAGAGATTAGAAGACAAATGAAAAATAACAAAAATGCATTTACACTACAAGGAGAAACTGCTCCATTTCGAGTGACACGAGAGCAGATGGAGAAGGTAAATGAATTACATGTATTAGGTATTGTAGCAGCTGAAGTGCGATTAAAACAAACTGGAGAGATAAGTCATTTAATTGGTGATGTAGGGGAGAACGAAAGGGAATTTCAAAAGCGATATGGAGAATTGAAAAAAATTTCAAAACAAACGCCGATAGGTATTTCAGGATTACAGCAATCATTTGATGAATTTCTATTGACTGATGGAGAGGCAAAAGTATTATATCAAGTAGATCGGCAAGGAGAACCAATTTTCGGAAAGCAAGCGAAATACACTTCACCAGGAAATCCATTTTATCCAGTTAGGATTCAAACTACTTTACATAAAGAGTTGCAGCAAAAAGCAGAAGAAGTGATTGAAGCAAACGAAATAAAGAAGGGGGGATTAGTATTACTTGATGTAAAGACAAATGAAATATTAGCGATGGTTAGTAAGCCGTCTTTACAAGTAAGGGATGAGAATTTATATAAAACTACACTTGAAAATCAAATGTTAACGCCACATTTTCCAGGCTCTGTTTTTAAAATAGTAGTTGCAGCTGCAGTCATTGATCAAAAAGTAAATTTGTTTAATCGGACATTTAACTGTAATAAAGATTTATATGGTGAAAACGACCCGCAAGTTAGGATGGGTACGCTTAACTTTAAAGAGAGCTTTGCTAGGAGCTGTAACAGGACATTTTCCGAGTTAGGTAACGAGCTATTACAAAAGGATAGGACGGTGTTAGAAACATACGTAGCAGCTCTAGGAGCAAATGAAAAGGTTGGATGGAAAGGTTCTGTATTTCATACACCTCATTTTGAGCAAATGCCAGAAGAGAAAGGCACTACTATTTGGGGGAATGAAGAAAATAAAAGTAATAAAAAAGCGGTAGAACAAACAGCGATTGGACAGAAAGATGTACGTATATCACCTCTAGCAATTGCAAATATGATGGCGACGATTGCGAGGAATGGAGAAAAGATGGAAGTGAAAGCTGTTGAAAAAATAGTATATAAAAATGGAGCGGATTTTTTTACATTTGAGAGCCATACGTTAAATGGAAAACAGCTTTCGTATGAAACAGTGAAAACATTACAAGAGTTATTAAGAGGCGTTGTAACAAGGGAGAAAGGAACAGGAACGGCATTCCGTTCGTTGCCACTAAGTGTCGCTGGAAAATCCGGGACAGCGCAAACGGGGAAAGGGACGAGGGTGAATCGCTGGTTTGCAGGTTATTTTCCGTATGAGAATCCAAGATATGCTTTAGTTGTTGTTGATCTAGAGACTGATAGCAAAGTGAATAAAGTTACACCTACTTTTAAAGATATGGTGGGAGCAATCTATCAATTGGAGAATGAAAAGTAATCTTGCAATTTATAGTGAAATGTCTTCATTTCATGAAAATATCATTGTAAATGTTCAACCTTTCTAGATTTAATGTTACAATAGCAATTAGGAAAAACTGCATGGAGGTTTGGAGAATGGCAGGAGGATCAAGATTCCAACAGAAACAACAAAAACGTCGTCAAAACGGTGTTTTAAATATTGCAATCGCTATTGTATTACTATTAGTAGCTATTGTAGCATATCAATTGTTCGTTCCTAGTACGAAAGAGCAAGCATCTTCTACTGATAAGAAAGTCTCTCAACAAACAACAAAGAATGAGAAAGCTGGAAAATCAGAAGATAAAGAATCTGCTAAGAAAAAAGAAAAAGAACAAGAGCAAGCAGAAGCTAAGAAAAAAGCTGAAGAAGAGAAGCTAAAGGCTGAAGAAGAACAGAAAAAAGCTGAAGAAGAAGCGAAAGCTAACGAGAAAGTATCAGCTGAAAAAACTGTATCTAAGGCAAAAGAGGCTTACACAAAACCTTCTTGGAAAGCTGTAGGAACAGAACAAGGTTCATCACCGGCGATGACGTTTAAACAAGGGTCATCAGATTGGAATGAGATGCAAAGTGCAATTGCTGCAGGTGTTGAGATACCGAAAGAGCAATTAGTATTCCATTTTGTTGGAAGAGACAAAACTGGAAAGAGCAAAGCTTATGGTGATGTTCAAGATAAGCAAAGTGGGAAAAGATATTACGTAAATATTGATTGGGTAGACAATGAGGGCTGGAAACCAGTACTTGTTCAAACTCTAAACTAAAAAAGAGAAGCTCCTTAGGAGCTTCTCTTTTTTGTTAACGCAATTTCTTTAATTTAAAATGAACAACCGCGCTATAATACGGTCTTTTGCTTTCAGGATCCATAACCATTTGATGAGAGATGTGATGAACTTCAAGCATAAGTGCTTTATTATTATCAATTTGTTCACTAATTTTTCGTTCTAAAGAAGCTAAGTCTCCCGCTTCAAAAAACTCTACTTTATCTTCTAACATTTCAAAGGTAAATGACATGAAGACGGCCCCTCTCCTATGTAATCAACTATAGTGTAACAAAGAAAAGAAGGAAATACCATGTACATTTCAATTGACATTTTTAGAAAGAGGGAATATCATACTGATAAAACCGATAAGAAAAAGGGGAATTTTTATGGGTACAGAATTTAATGGTTTATTTGATGAGTGGGCTCATACGTACGACTCATTTGTACAAGGCGAAGATATACAATATAAAGAAGTTTTCTCTCATTATGAGGACATTCTAGAGGATGTAGTTAACAAGTCATTTGGTAATGTATTAGAATTTGGTGTCGGTACAGGTAATTTAACAAATAAATTATTACTTGCTGGCCGCACAGTTTACGGTATAGAACCGTCGCGTGAAATGCGCATGATTGCAAAAGAGAAATTGCCAAAAGAATTTTCAATTACAGAGGGTGATTTTCTTTCGTTTGAAGTTCCAAATTCAATTGATACCATTGTAAGCACCTATGCATTTCATCATTTAACAGATGATGAAAAAAATGTAGCGATTGCGAAGTATAGTCAATTGCTAAACAAAGGTGGTAAAATAGTGTTTGCTGATACGATATTTGCAGATCAAGATGCATATGATAAAACTGTTGAAACAGCAAAAGAAAGAGGTTTCCACCAGTTAGCAAACGATTTGCAAACGGAATACTATACACGTATTCCAGTTATGCAGACTATTTTTGAAAACAATGGCTTCCATGTAACTTTCACGAGATTAAATCATTTCGTTTGGGTAATGGAGGCAACTAAGCAATAGAAAGAGGGATTAGATTGAGAATTGCTGTAATTGGAGCAATGGAAGAAGAAGTACGTATTTTACGTGACAAATTAGAACAAGCAGAAACAGAAACGGTTGCTGGTTGTGAATTTACGAAAGGGCTATTAGCAGGGCATGAAGTAATCTTGTTAAAGTCTGGTATTGGTAAAGTAAACGCAGCGATGTCAACGACAATTTTATTAGAAAAATATAAGCCTGAAAAAGTAATTAATACTGGTTCAGCTGGTGGATTCCATCATTCTCTAAACGTTGGTGATGTAGTTATTTCCACTGAAGTTCGTCACCATGATGTAGATGTAACAGCATTTAACTATGAATATGGTCAAGTACCAGGAATGCCGCCTGGATTTAAAGCTGATGAGGCGTTAGTTGCATTAGCTGAGAAATGTATGCAGACTGAAGAAAATATTCAAGTTGTAAAAGGTATGATTGCAACAGGTGATTCATTTATGAGTGATCCGAACCGCGTTGCAGCCATCCGTGATAAATTTGAAAATCTTTATGCGGTAGAAATGGAAGCAGCAGCTGTTGCACAAGTATGCCACCAATATGAAATTCCGTTTGTTATCATTCGCGCACTTTCTGATATTGCTGGTAAAGAATCAAATGTTTCATTTGATCAGTTTTTAGATCAAGCAGCTCTTCATTCTACAAACTTTATCGTAAAAGTGTTAGAAGAGTTAAAGTAATGTAACAAAAAGGCAACTGTCTCATATAAAGAAAATACATACAGTTGCCTTTTCTTTATTGGCAAACAAGGGGGAGAACACGATGAATGTATATCGTGGAGTTCATGAGTTAATTGGTCATACACCAATTGTAGAAATTACTCGTTTTTCACTTCCAACAGGGGTCCGTTTATTTGCAAAGCTTGAATTTTATAATCCAGGCGGAAGCGTTAAGGATCGTTTAGGAAGAGAATTAATCGAAGATGCGCTAGAAAAAGGGCTTGTTACCCAGGGTGGAACAATTATTGAACCGACTGCTGGGAATACTGGTATTGGACTGGCACTTGCAGCATTAGAACATGATTTACGTGTTATTGTTTGTGTACCAGAGAAATTTAGTATTGAAAAACAAGAATTAATGAAAGCACTAGGTGCAACTGTCGTGCATACACCGACTGAGCAAGGAATGACCGGTGCAATTGCTAAAGCAAAAGAGTTAGTAAATGAAATACCGAATTCATACTCTCCAAGTCAGTTCGCAAATGAGGCAAATCCTCGTGCATATTTTAAAACATTAGGACCTGAACTGTGGGACGCATTGAATGGAGAGATTAACATATTTGTTGCTGGAGCAGGAACTGGCGGTACGTTTATGGGGACTGCATCTTACTTGAAAGAAAAAAATATAGATATTAAAACAGTTATCGTAGAGCCAGAAGGATCTATTTTAAATGGTGGTAAGGCTGGTTCACATGAGACCGAAGGAATTGGACTGGAATTTATCCCCCCATTTTTGAAGACATCTTATTTTGATGAAATTCATACGATTTCTGATCGAAATGCATTTTTACGAGTGAAAGAATTAGCGCAAAAAGAAGGACTTCTCGTTGGAAGCTCTTCAGGAGCAGCATTTCATGCGAGCTTACTTGAGGCAGAGAAGGCAGCACCAGGTACAAATATTGTAACCATTTTTCCAGATAGCAGTGAGCGCTATTTAAGTAAAGACATATACAAAGGATGGGAATAAAAAATGAGAGCAAAGACAAAGTTAATTCATGGTATTCGCATAGGAGAACCTTCAACTGGATCTGTAAACGTACCGATTTATCAAACAAGTACGTACAAACAAGAAGCAGTTGGTAAGCATCAAGGATATGAATATTCACGTACAGGTAACCCAACACGTGCAGCTTTAGAAGAAATGATTGCTGTATTAGAAAATGGGCATGCTGGATTTGCATTTGGTTCAGGAATGGCTGCTATTACAGCGACAATTATGTTGTTCTCAAAAGGT
The DNA here is from genome assembly GCF_051917185.1 of Bacillus cereus group sp. MYBK108-1. Classification (NCBI taxonomy): domain Bacteria; kingdom Bacillati; phylum Bacillota; class Bacilli; order Caryophanales; family Bacillaceae; genus Bacillus; species Bacillus cereus group sp. MYBK108-1. The sequence continues at coordinate 194,426 of NZ_JBQAHZ010000007.1, read as the reverse complement.
GACCACGTTATTTTAACAGATGATGTGTATGGCGGAACATACCGCGTTATTACGAAAGTATTAAACCGTTTCGGTATTGAGCATACATTTGTAGATACAACAAACTTAGAGGAAGTTGAAGAAGCGATTCGTCCAAATACGAAAGCAATTTATGTAGAAACACCAACGAACCCACTACTAAAAATTACTGATATTAAGAAAATATCTACTCTTGCTAAAGAGAAAGACTTATTAACAATTATTGATAACACATTCATGACGCCATATTGGCAGTCACCGATTTCTTTAGGAGCAGATATTGTGCTTCATAGCGCAACGAAATATTTAGGAGGTCATAGTGACGTAGTTGCAGGTCTAGTAGTTGTAAATAGCCCACAACTAGCAGAGGATCTTCACTTTGTACAAAACTCAACAGGCGGTATTCTTGGGCCACAAGATAGCTTCTTACTACTTCGTGGTTTAAAAACGTTAGGAATTCGTATGGAAGAACATGAAACGAATTCACGCGCTATTGCTGAGTTCTTAAATAATCATCCAAAAGTAAATAAAGTATATTACCCAGGTCTTGAATCACATCAAAACCACGAATTAGCAACAGAACAAGCAAATGGATTTGGTGCTATTATCTCATTTGATGTAGATAGTGAAGAGACATTAAATAAAGTACTTGAGAAATTGCAGTACTTTACACTTGCTGAAAGTTTAGGAGCAGTAGAAAGTTTAATTTCTATTCCATCTCAAATGACACATGCATCAATCCCAGCTGATCGCCGCAAAGAATTAGGAATTACAGATACATTAATTCGTATTTCTGTCGGTATTGAAGATGGTGAAGATTTAATTGAAGATTTAGCACAAGCGTTAGCATAATAAAAAAATGCACTGCTCTATATTAGCAGTGTGTTTTTTTTTACATCATTTTGTGAAACATTTCACAAAATAGACATACACAAACGAAATGATTTCATGTATATTGAATTCAGGAAATGTTACTCACGAACAAATTTGTGAAACATTTCACAAACAATTAAATTCATGTAGGAAAGCATCTCTATTTTTTTATGTTAATAGGGACTTATTTTGACCTATAGGGACATATAAGGACCGTGATAGTAGAATAGGAGGAAATTTACATGGTAGTCAAAGAGAAAGTTGTAAATGAAATGCAGGAAGTAAAAAAGATGATTGATACGCTAGTAAATAATGGTCAACAAGCTTTACAAGCATTAGAAAGTTTTACACAAGAGGAAATTGACAACATTGTTCATGAAATGGCATTAGCAGGTGTTGATCAACATATGCCGCTAGCAAAATTGGCAGTTGAAGAAACTGGCCGTGGTGTATATGAAGACAAATGCATTAAAAATATTTTTGCCACTGAATATATTTGGCATAGTATAAAGCAAGATAAAACGGTAGGAATTATTCACGAAGATTCTCATGAAGAAATAATAGAAATCGCGGAACCTGTCGGTGTGGTAGCTGGGGTAACGCCAGTAACGAATCCAACGTCGACAACAATGTTTAAAGCGTTAATTGCGATAAAAACAAGAAATCCAATTATTTTCGCATTTCATCCTTCCGCACAAAAATGTTCTGTGGCAGCGGCGAAAACAGTATATGATGCAGCGATGAAAGCTGGTGCACCAAAACACTGTATTCAATGGATTGAAAGACCGTCTGTTGAAGCGACGAAACAATTAATGAACCATGATGGTGTAGCACTCGTTCTAGCAACTGGAGGCGCTGGTATGGTTAAATCAGCTTACTCTACTGGAAAACCAGCGTTAGGCGTTGGTCCTGGTAATGTACCGTGTTATATAGAAAAATCAGCACATGTAAAACGAGCTGTTAATGATTTAATTTTATCGAAAACATTTGATAATGGTATGATTTGTGCATCGGAACAAGCAATCATTGTCGATAAAGAAATTTATGATGATGTTAAAACAGAAATGATTGAAAACAATTGTTATTTTGTAACAGAAGAAGAAAGAAAAAAATTAGAAAAGCTTGTTATAAATGAAAATACATGTGCAGTAAATAGTGATATTGTAGGGAAATCAGCACAGTATATTGCCGATTTAGTTGGGATTACTGTTCCTGAACATACAAAAATGCTTGTAGCTGAAATTCAAGGTATCGGAGCAGCATATCCGTTATCTCGTGAGAAACTGAGTCCAGTATTAGCTTGTGTGAAGGCGAATTCATTAGAAGAAGGATTTACATATTGCGAAGAAATGTTGAACCTCGGTGGTTTAGGACATTCAGCAGTTATCCATTCTACAAATAAAGATGTGCAAAAGCAATTTGGGTTACGTATGAAAGCTTGCCGTCTCATTGTAAATGCACCTTCATCACAAGGTGGAATAGGGGATATATATAATGGATTTATTCCATCACTTACACTTGGTTGTGGTTCATACGGAAAGAATTCAGTTTCCCAAAATGTAACAGCCACTCATTTATTAAATATAAAAAGGCTGGCAAATAGAAAAAAGAATATGCAGTGGTTCAAATTGCCACCAAAAATTTATTTTGAAAAACATGCTACAGCTTATTTAGCAAATATGCCTAACATTTCACGTGCATTTATTGTAACGGACCCTGGAATGGTTGAACATGGCTATGTCGATACAGTCGCGCACTATTTAAACAAGCATGCAAATGATGTGAAAGTTGAAGTTTTCTTTGAGGTCGAACCAGATCCATCAGATGAAACTGTTTTTAAAGGTGCGGAAATGATGAGAAGCTTTAAGCCAGATGTAATTATCGCACTTGGTGGTGGTTCAGCTATGGATGCAGCAAAAGGAATGTGGTTATTCTATGAGCATCCAGAAACGACATTCTATGGTATTAAACAGAAGTTTTTAGATATAAGAAAACGTACATGTAAATATCCGGAATTAGGAAATAAGGCGCAGTTTGTTGCGATTCCAACGACATCAGGAACGGGATCAGAAGTGACACCATTTGCGGTTATTACAGATAAGAAAAATAATATAAAGTATCCGCTCGCAGATTATGAATTAACACCAGATGTAGCAATTGTTGATCCGCAATTTGTAATGACAGTACCACCACATGTAACAGCAGATACTGGTATGGATGTTTTAACACATGCAATTGAGGCGTATGTGTCTGTTATGGCAAATGACTATACAGATGGATTAGCATTAAAAGCTATTGATCTCGTATTCAAATATTTACCGAGAGCATATAAAGATGGAAATGATGAAGAAGCAAGAGAAAAAATGCATAACGCTTCTGCAATTGCAGGTATGGCATTTGCAAATGCTTTCCTCGGTATTAATCACAGCTTAGCACATAAGATTGGACCAGAATTCCATATTCCGCACGGACGCGCAAATGCCATTCTAATGCCGCACGTAGTCCGTTATAATGCTATTAAGCCAAGAAAACACGCATTGTTCCCAAAATATGAGCACTTTGTGGCAGATGAAAGATATGCACATATAGCGAGAATGCTCGGGCTTCCAGCAAGCTCGGTAGCAGAAGGGGTGGAATCACTCGTCAAAGCAATTATTGAGCTTGGAAAAAGCTTAAATATTAACATGAGTATTGCAGGACAAGGAGTAGATAAAGAGCAATTTGAAGAGGTTGTTGGAGTATTAGCAGAAAGAGCTTTTGAAGATCAATGTACAACTGCTAATCCAAAGTTGCCGCTTATTTCAGAACTGAAAGAAATTTATATGGAAGCATATAAAGGTGAATAATGATTAAAAAAGAGCCGCAGTAAAGCGGCTCTTTTTTTATTGGAAAACATCTCCCAGAATGGCTGTATTTACTGGTCTTTCAGTTTCATAGAATATGATACAGTGAAATGGAGGAGTGAGAATATAATGAAAGAATTAAAAGGAAAAATAGAAGACTATACTCGGTTCGGACAAATTCTTCTCGCTGTAAGTACATTGTTAATGGTTGGCTTGTTGATTCCGAATGGAGCAAAAGAGACAATCCAATTTTTTGTTATGATGGGGAGCGTCGTTATATTTTTAAGTTTATCGTTCTTTTTCTTTCAGCGTGTGAAAGTGATGCGTGACCAGCTAGAGGAAAATGAATGTGAATAATATTGTTAACTAGAGCGTGGCGAAAAGAAAAAATCTTTTTGTCACGCTTTTTGTTTTTTGTAGAAAAATGTATGCGTTTCGTGTTGACAATGATAATCCTTATCAATTAAAGTAGAATAGTAGTTAATGATTATCATTATCAATTAGAGGTGAAGGAATGAAAAAATCTATTACGCTATTTACAGCGATTTTATCTATTTTTTTCTTGTTAATAGGTTGCAGTGCCAAAGGGGACGAAAAAGCGTCTGCAACCAAAACAGAAAAAGGAAAAGAGAAAATCGAAATTACCGACCTATCAGGAAGAAAGGTAACATTCGATAAAGTGCCAGAAAGTTTTGCAACATTAAGTATGGGGGACATGGATATTATTCATGCTTTAGGTGGAAAAATAGTAGGTCGCCCGGATACGAAATTAACTCTTCCAGAGGAGTTAAAGAAAGCACAAGTAATTGGGAATGCACATCAACCGAATTTTGAGCAAATTGCTAGTTTAAAGCCCGATGTACTTGTTGCTAACAATGGATTCCAAAAGAATGTGCCAACGGTTGAAGGACAAGGAACGCAAGTTATCATTTCTTCTGCGAATTCTGTACAAGATATTCAAAAGAATATTGAATTATATGGAACGGTAATGAAGAAAGAAGATAAAGCAAAAGAAATTAATCAAAAAATGAATGATCAAATGAAGAAATATGAGAAAAAGAGCGATGTGAAAGCATTGCTAGTGTATGGCGCACCAGGTACTTATTTAGCGGCATTACCAACATCTTTATCAGGTGATATTTTAGAAAAAACAGGCGGAAAAAATATTGCTTCTGATTTTCCAGAAACGAAAGAATATCCGCAATATGCACAGCTAAGTGTAGAACGTATTATTGAGGCGAATCCAGATGTGATTTATTTAATTACACACGGAGATCCAAAAAGTGTGAAAAAAGCATTCGAAGGCGAAATGATGAAAAATGAAGCGTGGAAAAATTTAGAGGCAGTAAAACAAAACCGCGTAGTTATTTTGCCACCTGATTTATTTGGATCTAATCCTGGTACAAAAGTTACAGAAGCAATGGATTTTATGTATAAAAGTATACAAGATGTAAGGAAATGATACGTATGGAAAGTAGTGAAGTAGTAAGAGAAAAGGAACATCCTTTTGCGAAAAAAAGATGGATAATAGCAGTTACTTTAGTTGTATTAACAATCCTAGGTCTCTTGTACGGTCTTTTCGCAGGAAGTTTATCCTTTTCTATACGAGATATTTTAACAGGTATACAAGAGGAAGGTTCGACAGTTCATCGAATTGTATGGGATCTTCGCATACCGAGAGTGCTTATTGGGTTTATAGTAGGAACATGTTTAGCTGCATCTGGTACACTGCTACAAGGGGTTATGAGAAACCCTCTTGCAGATCCTGGTATTATCGGAGTTTCATCTGGAGCAGGCCTTGTAGCAATTGTCATCATGATTTTATTCCCACAGCATCTAGCTTTTTTACCACTAGGGGCGTTTTTGGGAGCTTTCATAACAGCGATGGTTATTTATGCTTTATCATGGCAAAAAGGGGCACCACCTTCAAGAATCGTCTTAGTAGGGGTGTCGATCAATGCATTAATTGGTGCAGCAACGTCAGCATTAATGTTATTACATAGTGACAAAGTACAATCGGTGTTACCGTGGTTAGCGGGCGGTATTGGTGGTGTAAGTTGGGCACATTTAAACATGATTATTTATTATGCAATATTCGCCATTATATTAGCTTTCTTTGGTATTAAGCATATTCGAGTGTTAATGCTTGGAGATGAAATGGCAAAGTTATTAGGACATAATGTGGAAAAAAGTCGGTTTTATTTAATCGTAGTAAGTACATTATTAGCTGGAATTGCAGTAAGTGTGTCTGGTCTTATTGGATTTGTCGGTCTTGTCGTACCACATATGCTACGTTTATTAGTTGGAAATGATTATAGATATTTGCTACCTTTATCATGCCTTGGCGGCGGGGTATTACTTGTTTTTGCGGATGCAATAGCTCGAAGTTGGTTTGACCCAATCGAATTGCCTGTTGGTATTTTACTGTCCTTCTTAGGTGGTCCGTTCTTCTTATATTTAATTCATAGAGGAGGAAAACAAAGTGATTTCCGTTAACAAAGTGTTTTACGCACACTCTGAAAGATTTCAAATGCAAAATATGAATGTACATATTAAGGTTGGAGAAATCGTTAGTTTAATTGGTCCGAATGGATCGGGAAAATCTACTTTGCTTCGTTTAATAGCAAGGCTACTGAAACAAAGCGAAGGGGACATCATTTTAGATGGGAAAAATATTCATATGATGAAGAGTGCTGATGTAGCGAAGCAATTAGCAATGTTACCACAAATGCATGATCATCAATTAGACTTAACAGTGAAAGAACTAATTGAGTTCGGAAGAGGTCCACATAAATCATGGAGTAGCCGCTTAAATAAAGAAGATGAAGAAATTGTTGATTGGGCATTGTCTGTTACAAATCTTGAAGGGTATGAATATCGTCTTTTACATTCTTTATCAGGAGGGGAACGGCAACGTGCTTGGATTGCGATGACGCTAGCGCAACGTACAAATGTCTTATTATTGGATGAACCAACAACCTTTTTAGATATCGTTCACCAGTTGGAAGTAATGGAACTTGTGAAACGATTAAATGAGGAGTTTGGAATGACAATTATAATGGTTTTACATGACATTAACCAAGCTGCTCAATATAGTGATCGTTTACTTGTATTAAAGCGAGGAAAGATTCAGTATGATGGTATACCAGAAGAAGTACTATGCCATGAAATGTTTCAACATGTATTTGGCATAGATGTAGATATTTTTCAGGGAAGTGACAAGCCTTTTTTTACACCGAAACGAATTTCTAAAAGGGGAGAAGAGCGATGCAAACAGAAGAGCGTATTACCACTGAATTAGTAAGAGAATTTGTTATGGCAGCTCACGGGGATTTAGAGAAAGTACAAGAGCTATTGGTTGAATCACCAAGCTTACTTCACGCTTCTTATAATTGGGGTGGATCAGATTGGGAAAGTGCGTTAGGCGCATCGGCACATGTAGGTCGTAAAGATATTGCTCTTTATTTACTAGAAAAGGGTGCTCGGATGGATATTTTTGCAGCAGCTATGCTTGGTGAATTAGAAGTTGTACAAGCTATTTTAGTAGCTCAACCAGAAGCATTGCGTGCATCTGGCCCTCATGGTATTTCTCTTCTTCAACATGCACGAATGGGTGGAGAGAAATCTAAGCGTGTATATGATTATCTAGCAATACTATCTTAATGAACGAAGGAAGTTCTTATGAGCGGTAAACTTTTCACTTGAAACAATTGGAAAGTTTACCGCCCGTTAGAACGGGATAAGTATCTAGTATATTTGAAAATCCTACACCCCCCTCAATTGTAGTTTTCTTTATGCTAGTTATGATATGGATGCAGTGGACAATAGTTGTCTACTGCTTTTTTTAGTTGTTTAGAATGAATATTCTGAATTTTATCGTTGGTTCATTTATCCCGCTATTTTCCAGGCAGTAAGACTCTCGCCTAAAAATTCAGTTAAAGCAAAGAAGTTAGACGGGAGATCCACTGCCCGTAAACGTCCGATTGGTAAAGGCTAATAATCAGTGGGGTGAACAAAATTCCCCACTGATTAAAGTTTCACTTTATAATAAATAGTAACATACCGTATACATACAAAACATGATCGTGAAATGAAGAATAAATTAGTGGAAAGGAGTGCCAGCATGTTTCATACAGAACGTTTACAAATTCGCAAATATACAATGGATGATTTACAGTTCTACGCTTCACTATGGGGGAACGAGAAGGTAATGCGTTATATTGGAAATGGGACATTAAAAACATATATGCAGTGTAAAAAAAGTCTGGAGGAATGGGTGATTCCTAGCTATAAAAACGGTCTCGGTTTATTTGTATTGATTGAAAAGGAAACGGGAACAAGAATTGGTCATGCAGGGCTGGTAAAGCAGAAAATAGATGGAAAAGAGGAAATTGAAATTGGTTATTGGTTACTTCCTCAGTATTGGGGAAAAGGGTATGCAAAAGAAGCGGCGGCAGCATTTCGTGACTATGGTTTCCAAGCATTACGAATGAATAAATTAATTTCTCTTATTAATCCGAATCATCCCGCCTCAATATTTGTTGCTAGAAAAACTGGGCTCAGCTACGAGAAAACAACGTCATTTCATGGAATCGATGCTCTAGTTTATTCTATTAAGCGTGTTGGATGAAAAAATTACTTTTTTAAAGGTAAATTGCATTTTTTGAAGAATGGTATATGAAAATAAAGGGAGGGGTTACATGTACATTTATCATAATGGACTTATTATTCGTGAGGGAACGAGTAGTGTACCAGCATATGCAATTAAAGCTTTATTTGAAGATGCCGGTTGGAGTAATGATAATATCCCTTCTTGGCAAATTGAAAAATTTACGATAGCATTCGAAAATTCAACATGGGCTTTCACAATTTGGGATGAGGAAGAGATGATTGCGATGGTTAGAGTCATTTCTGATGGAATTATGATTGCGAACATAGTAAATTTAGTTGTGAAGTGTGAATATAGAGGGAAGGGATTAGGTAAGAAGCTTGTAGCTCTTTGCCTGCAAAAACTTCCCCACGGTGATTGGTTTGCGCATACATCAGCGAACAATTTTGATTTTTATAGAAGCTGTGGATTTGAAGTTAGAGAGCTATCGAGAAATGGAACATGTGCGTATTATGGATATCAAGTCGCAAAAAGAGATGGTCACCGATAAATGAATGGAAAGTAAAAAAGTATAGCGAGGTAATTTTGAGACTTTTGATAATAGAGAATGGATTGAGGCTCGTTTTATGATAAAATAAAAGAAAATTCTGTTTATTATTAGGGGGATAAAAATGAGTGTAAAAGCTGGGGATGTATTTAAATATGAAAGAAGATTTACTGAGGAAGAAGTTTTTGAATTTGCAAATATTACCGGTGATAAAGGTAGACACCATGTGGAATACGATGAAAATGGAAGATTAATGGTTCATGGTTTATTGACTGCTAGCATTGGGACGAAAGTGGGAGAAGAGTTACATTACATAGCAAGAGAATTAGTAAGTGAGTTTATTAGACCAGTTTTCACAGGAGATACAATCACTTGTGAACTAACTTTAACAAATGTTGAGCAAATGGAAGGCTATAAAAAAGTTTCAATCGAGTCAGTTTATCGCAATCAGCATGAGAAGACTGTACTAGTTGGGACAAGTTATGGAATTATAAGGGGATAAAAAAGAAGCCTGTTTAACAGGCTTCTTTTTTATTATTTAGTAAACACGTTTTCGATTTTCTGCATAACTAGAGATGAGTAATAATGCAGTTTCTTCTCCTATATTACGAACAATATGAGGAACGCATGCATTCCATGAGAAAGAATCACCTTCTTCTACAATTGCAATATCCTCACCGTGCTGAACTTCTAATTTTCCGCGTAATACAAGGTGACATTCTTCCCCTTCATGGGCATTTGGTGAATTTTCTTTCGGGAATCCAGTAGGGATTTCTACTAAAGATAGGCGAAGGCCCCCTTGCTCCGCAACATGTTCAATTCTTTGCTCATCTTTGCCGTATACACTGTATTTCCGTTCTTCTTTTTTGACAATTTTTAATCGATCTTTTTGCTCTAACAATAAATAGGGAAGGGGAACGTTTAAAAAATTGGAGATCGTTTCTAAAGTTGAGATAGATGGTGATGTTTTATTATTTTCAACCTGACTCATAAATCCTTTAGAAAGACCTGTTCCCTCACAAATTTGTGCGATTGTTATGCCCCTACGTTGACGAATTTCACGTATTGCAGAACCAATATTCATAAAATCAAGCTCCTTTTTGTAAACAACTATTTGTATCATAGCAAAAAAAATATATTTTTTCCCAGTGAAAATGAATTGACGAATAAAAAAAATTAGTGTATGTTTTGTAATGTAAATAAAAGTTTTGTATAAGAAAACTATAAAGGAGAGAAAGAAATGAATCAACATATTGGTAACTTAATTATTCGTATCGTGTTAGGGGTAACATTCTTCATGCACGGTTTAACAAAATTCCAATCAGGAATTGACAATATTGCAGGGTGGTTTACAAGCATTGGTTTACCAGGAGGACTTGCATACGGTGTAGCAACATTTGAATTAGTTGGAGGCTTATTATTAATTCTAGGTTTAGGTGTAAGATATATTGGATTATTATTTGCGCTTGTTATGGTTGGAGCAATCGTAAAAGTGAAATGGTCAGCTGGTTTATTGGGAGATGGAAAAAATCCTGGTTTCGAATTAGAACTTGCATTATTAGCAATGGGTGCATATTTATTTGTTGCAAAAGCTGATGGTTTTGTAGATAATTTCTTAAAAGAAAAAATGTCAAAGAAGAACTAATTTAAATGGGGGCTAACAAGATGAGTTTTCAACTTCATCCCGATACAACACTTGATGTTGTTCATTTATACGTATCTAATGTAAAGAAATCACTAGAGTTTTATACGGAAGTACTAAGTATGAAGGTGCTAAAAGAAGAAGAAGAAGTCGTTACATTTGGGAATGAAAATGATGAACCACTTCTTATCATTGAAGAAAAGAAAGAAGCTTTTCCGAAACAAAGAGCAAGAACAGGGTTATATCATTACGCAATTTTATTACCAAGTAGGCAGGATTTAGCGAATGTTCTTCGTCATCTTGTAGAGATGGTATATCCACTACATGGCGGAGCCGATCATTACTTTAGTGAAGCTCTTTATTTAGCTGATCCAGATGGAAACGGGATTGAAATTTATCATGATCGACAAAAAGAAGTTTGGCGTGATGAGAATGGAGAACTCCCATTTGTTAGTAACCCGTTAGCTGGTGAAGAATTATTACAGCAAGGAAGTACATGGAATGGATTTCCAGCTGGTACTGTGATGGGGCATATTCATTTCCATGTAGCTGATTTAGAGGAAGCGAAACGTTTCTATGTTGATGGTCTTGGTTTTGAAGTAACGATCCCAGCTCGTAATGGAGCGTTGTTCGTATCAGCAGGTGGTTATCATCACCATATCGGTTTAAATACGTGGCAAGGTGAAGGGGTACCACCGCAAATGCCAGGTTCTGTTGGTTTAAAATATTTCACAATTGTACTAGCGGATGAAAAACAAAAAGAGCAAGTATGTGAAAGCTTAAAAAATATTGGCAAGATTGCTACGTACAAAGATGGAATATTACAAGTCGAGGATCCATTTGGACATTGTATCCATTTCAAAATAAAAGGAGAAGCCTAAAAAGGCTTCTCTTTTTTATTTTCTTATAATTGCGTTTTCGTTTTGTAAAAATAGTTCATCAAATTGTTTTGCAAGCTCAAAATCTAGTTTCGTTAAACCTTTTGCATTCCAAGATGACAAAGTAATAATAACTGCTTTATACTGGATAAGGATAAATGGATGGTGATTATGTTCTTCTGATAGTTTGGCGGCTTCAGAGACAAATTCGACTCCTTTTAAGTAGTCGGAAAACATATATTTTCGTTCAATCCATTTCTCATCTTTTACCATCCATTTATCTACCTTCAATAATTCCTCGTGAACTTCTTCTTCAGTTAATCTTAGCATCATTTTTCACATCCTTTACTGGAAGTAACGCAAGACCATTGTTAATAAGGCGTGTTACAGCTTCGTCAGTTGTGAAAGTAGAAAGTTGATGTAGTAATGCTGCAGATGTTTCATGCCCTTTGTTATGCTCTAAAAGTAACTCTAATACTTCAAGGCGCAGCAACCATTCTTTCGCATAAAATTTATTTAATACTTCTTGAATTGCTACTAATTGATCGATATGCGCTTCGTGTAAAATCCCCTCACTTCGAATATCTCGAACTGTTTGATACATACGTTCAAGTTCATTCAGTACAAGTGGAGCAGGAATTTCTTGAACTTCTTCATCCATTGGGAAAAATGCTGCTGCATCTGCGGCACCTGGGAATACTGAAGTGATTTGTGAGCCAACAGCCATATCAAATGCGCCCCATGAAGCATCAAATAAAACGCGGGCGTTATAAGTAACTGTGCAATCGATAAAGGAAATAAGAGCAATTTTCTTATCGCTTTTTACAATATCTGTTACTGTTCCTTTTACATGAATACCACTTGCAAAAGTAAACTCAGCGATAGTTCCAATTGTAATTCCTAATGATTGTAGTTGTTCGTCTGTACAATTTTCTAATGCAATATTTTCAGTGAGTAATCCAATTGGTGTTCCAAATCCGTCACTGTGTACAGAAGTAGAATGATTCGCTAACTGTTTATTATGAAGTGCTAATGCCGTTGGCGAATTTGTTCGCATGTAAATTAATTCACCTGCATCGTTTTCAATTGTCTCGCTAAATGTACCTGTAATTTGTAATCCGCTATTTAGCTCAGCTGTTGCATAGTTCTCAGAGCGAATTGCTTTTTCTAAACCTTCTTTTCCACCTGTTTTAAAGGCCATTGTTTTAGAAAATGTTTCAAGCGCATCTGTTAATTCTTCAAAGGACTTGCAAACGAATAGTTGTGGTTGCATTTTTGTTACGTCATAAGTTGTCCCTGTACATGCTTCGATAGAAAATGGAACTTTTTCTACAGCGTCTGTTAAGCAATGTTTGCTTTCGCCAACAGAAGAAAGGAGACCAGCACCATATATTTTTGGATCATCTATATTTCCAATCAATCCATATTCTACTGTCCACCAGAAAAGACGTGAAATTTGTTCAGCTTCTGATAAACCAGAAACTAAGTTTTGTTTTTCAATTACAGCATTTTCAGCAGCCTTAACTTCATCAGGAGTAGAAGTAGGGCTTTCTTTTACTATCGTTAATGTACGAACAGCTTCAAATGCATCATGTTCTTCTTTTGTAGAGAAAGCTTTTGCACCAATTTGCCCAAAACGTTTCACATATTTTGCATATGTAGGATCAAGTAAAATCGGTGCGTGTCCTGCGGCTTCGTGTACGATATCTGGCGCTGGTGTGTACTCGATATTTTCTACTTTCCGAATATCTGTTGCGATTGGTAGTAATCCGTGTCCTTGGAAATCGAAGAATGCTACGCCGGGAATAAGTCCGTCAATCGTTACAGCACCCCAGCCACTTGGTGCCAAACACTCATTCATTTCTTCTACTTTTGGAATTGAATCTATATTAATACCAGATGATTGTAGTCCGTTCACATAGGCTGGATGAGCAACGTCTTTTAAGAAGCTATGATTTTGTCTCATAATATAACGCCACACAGCGTGATTCACCGGTGTGTATTGATCATAATGTTGTGTGGATACGAATGGTTTTAAATGTGATGGAATTTCTGTTTTCTTTGTCATTTAGACATCCTCCTTTTTTTCAATAAAATTGAATATCGATTTCGTATAGCTTGTATCACCTCCTTTCATTTTTGTAAGCGCTTATAAAATTTTATCATAAGATTCGGAATTATTTAACATCTGTTTCTGTGAGAAATAGAAAAAGCCCCTATCGGAAAGTCCGATAGGGGCGAAAGAATCGCGGTACCACCCTATTTGTAAGTGAAAATATACTTACATCTCAATTAATGATAACGGAAAAATTCCGTCTTTTCCTTCATGCATAAAAGCACTACGAAAAAGAAGCTCCAGAATTGTAATTCATACTTATATATGTGCTAATTTCCACCGACCATTAGCTCTCTGTAACAGGGATATAAGATACTACTGCGATTCTTTCAACGCGTATATATGAAATTGTGTAAGAGGATGGACGCAAAAAAGTCCCTATCGGAAAATCCGATAGGGACGATAAAAATCGCGGTACCACCCTATTTGTAAACAACTAATTGTTTACCACTCACTTTACGATAACGGAAAGATCCGTCTTTCTCTTCATGCATAAAAAGCATTACGGGAAAGAAGCTCCAGAATTGTAATTCACGCTTGTATATGTACTGATTCGCACCAACCATCAGTTCTCTGAGACAGTGATATAAGTCGCTACTAGTATTCCTTCAAAGCCGATATATAATTCGTTCAACTAAACTATGTTTTGTATTATAAAACTATATTAAAAAAATTGTCAACAAAAATTTTTTATCCCGTGTTAATGAGCAGTAAAATTCCTACCTCAAAATTCGGTTGGAGTAAAGAAGTGAGAGGGGAGATTAACTGCCCGTAACTCCCGATTGGTGAAGGCTAATAATCAGTGGGGATGAACGAAATCTCCACTGATTAAAGTTTCACTTTATTTCACTTCTAAATTAACAGTTAAATTAGAGGTATTGCCAGCTGCATCAGTTGCTACAATGTGAATAGTATTTTTTCCTTCTTGTAATTGAGTACGATCGAAATAAATGTCATAGCTTTTCTCCCAAGGGTTCAGGAATGCCTGGTCCCATACACCATTTCCATTAATTTCATATTGCATTCTCACTGGAATACCAGGTGCTATCCAACCAGATTCTGACATCCAATCTAGTAGAATATCATCAACTTTTCCTTTAATTACGAGATTTTCTTGGTCAACTTCGTATGTTAACTTAGGTGCAGTTCGATCAAGAAATACAGCAGCTGTTTGTTTTGTTTCTCCGCCAGAATTAGAAGCAACTGCTTCGATTTGATATAGCCCGTCAGCTAAAGGAGTGCCATCGGCTTTTGTACCATTCCATTTGAAAGGTTTGTATCCAGGAGTTGCATTTTTAGCTTGATGGATAATCCCTTGATACGTTACACGTTCTTTCGTAACTAAATTTGCATGCAATGTGACATCATCCACAGGCGCAACTAAATAGTAGTTGATGAGATTATCATCTAGTACGTGGTCGCCATTTGGGCTAAAAGTAGAATTAATAATTTCAAGTCCATCGATACGTTTATAATCTTTAGGATCGATACTAAATGTGAATGGAATTCGAATTTCTTCTTTTGCCCCTTGTTCTTTTACATATACATTTCCAGTATACACACCTTGTGGTAGTGAGCTATCTACATTGATAGTAAATGGTTTTTCGGTACTACTATTTGGTTGTATGCTAATCGATGAAGGGACAGAAGCTCTTACTTTTGTGTTTGTGTTTGCATCTAGTAATTCCACACGAGTTGAAAAACTTTTCTTTTTACTAGAAAGGTTTTGTAATGTAACATTTTGCGTCAGTTTTACTTTTCCGCTATTGGGCTTAATAAGACCGAAGCTGACATTGTTAGGTTTTACTAATACATTTGTTTGAGCTGCTTTCGGAATGTTAATTAAACCAGATCCTTGTGCCATAACAGGGTATGCATTTTCATTGACATCATGTAATGTTTTGGCATTGTTGGCAAGAGCCGCTTTCAATTGTTCTGTCGTCCAATCAGGATGCATTTGACGCAAGAGGGCAACCGCTCCAGCTACTTGCGGAGCAGCCATACTTGTTCCGTTATGCGATTCATAGCCGCCTCGCGGTACTGTACTAGTAATTTGTACTCCAGGTGCAACAACATCAGGCTTTATTAGCCAACTTCCTTGTGATGGTCCTCTTGAACTAAAGTTACCGATAAGTTCTGTTTGCTTTGGTTGTCCAATTTTTATATTTTTCTTTCGTTTTGTAATTAAAGTTTTTAATTCTTCCCCATTTGTGTTTGATAATTGCATTACTGGGACAGCTAGATGTTCACGTGAAAAATATTCCGGCATCATATTAATTTCTTTTTCGCTAGAGATTAATAACACACCAAGTGCACCAGCTTGCTTCGCTTGTTCTGCTTTTACTAATGTACTAGAAGTACCTTGTAAAATAAGTGCGAATTTCCCTTTCACATCTTGTTTTGCATAATCACTTGGATTGCCATAACCAACATATACAAGAGGAGAATCATTTCCTATTGGAAAATCGGATTTTGATAATGGTAACCCTTGATATGTTTTGCTGGAACCAGTTACTTGGAATGTTGGAAACGGGATAGAAACCGTAGATGCTCCAACAGAAATGACACTACTTGCGTTACCGGGAGCATCAACAGACCAAGGTTTTGGTCCGTCATTTCCATTTGAAACGACAGCAGTAACACCAAGTTTCGCTGCCCGTTCTAACGTTAATGTTACAGGCTGATCAGGTACATTTAAATCCTGCCCAAGGGAGAGGTTTAACACATCCGCACCATCTTGAATTGCTCGCTCAATTCCTTGGATAATATCATCTGTTGTACCAGTGCCACCGTCATTCATTACACGATAGGCTAGAATAGAAGCGTTTGGAGCAACGCCTTTAATTTTTCCGTTACCCGCAATAATTCCAGCTACATGAGTACCATGTACGTTACCATCCATTGGATCGTTATCTTCATCAACCGTGTCATATCCACCGATATAATTTGCCTTTAGGTCAGGGTGTGTATAGTCTACGCCAGAGTCGATAATGGCTACTTTCATGCTTTTTCCATCAAGCGGTTTGCCAAATGGATCTTTTAAATTCCACGCTTCAGGTGCACCAATTGTCGGTCCACCGATATTTGGTGCTTCTTCGTTAGTAGCACTTTTTGATGTTTCATGCAATTTATATGTTAAGTTCGGATAGACTGCTTTTACTTCAGGTAAAGAGGCAAGAGAGGTAATTTGATCTCCAGGAATTGAAATAGAGAATCCGGAAAATAACGTATTATACACTTCTTTAATTTTTGCACCAGGTGCTTTTTCTTTTATTTTCTTAGTCGTATCTTCTTGTGCTTTTTTGAGCTCAGCATGATAAGACTGTGCATTACTATTTTGTAAATCTGGAGCATGCTGAATATTACTTTGAGCAGCGAGAGGTGCATGTTGTAATTCTACAATTACTGATATTTCTTTTGTTGTTTTCGTTTCAACATTTTGAGCGATTTTATGTTCTCCCCACTGTTCAATCGTTGTTTTTAATTGTGGACTAAATTGCTTCTCCTTTTGTAGTGATTCAGCATGAGCACTTAAAGCTCCAAAACTAGAAAAGACAAGCGCCATGCTTAATAGTGTAGATGTAGTTTTTTTCATTGATACTCCCCCTAATAAAAAGTGCCAATATTCAGAAATGTAATCTTACATTTTAGTTAGAACTTATAAATATAAATGTTGGCTAAACTATACTTTCGACATAATTCATACCAATCCTCTATGAATTGAAAATTTCTTGGGGAATTTTTTCTGATTATGTCGAATCGATATTTTTCACATATTGTAGGAAGAAAGTGAGGAATGCTATGAGGGAAATGGAGTGATGGTATGAAAAGGCTAATAGTAAGTGGTAGTGTAGTGTTGTTTATGTTTTTATGTTCTATCGCTATTACTAGCGCAGAAAATAATAGTGTGAAAGTTGCTTTTATTCGTCATCATAACCTTTGGATTAAAGTTGATGGGAAAGAAAAACAACTTACAAAAGGAGAGAACATAACAGGGCCAAAGTGGTCACATGATGGAGAATGGCTGGCATATGTAAAAGGGGAGAAACAAAATATTCTTGAGTTATATCGGCTGAAAGATGGAAAGAAAGTTACGCCGTTTCACTCAGAAGCATCGAATTATCAATGGTCACCAACAGAAAATATAATTGCATTTATATTTACAGGTACATTGAATACATTTGATGTAGAAAAAAAGAATGCAGATTTTGAAAATGTATCGGCTGGTGTGGGAGATTATGCATGGTATCCTGATGGAAAGAACTTTCTTGTATCCTCTGAAGCGCACTTACTTCCAACAGGATGGACAGGGGCTCAGCTATATGAAGTGCAAAAAGATGCACATATGAATCCTCACAAAATGAAGCATTTGTATGCATTGCCAAATGAACATGATGATTTTCTAGCGCTAGTAGCAAGTGGCTTTAAGTGGTCACCAGATCAAAAGTGGATTTCATTTTTAGCGGTACCGACAGCTTCATGGTCAGCTGATAGTAATACGCTTTGCTTAGTTCGAGCAGATGGTAGTCGGTTTGAAATAGTAGATCAAATGCTATTAAATACAGAATGGTTCAAATGGGCGCCATCAAAAAACATATTGGCTTATATTGAAGGAAGCGGGAGAGTTGCATTAGAGAATAAACATTTAAAAATAAAAGAACTGCCAGTACTCCAGCAGCAAACATTTACGCCGAAAGGATATGTGGATTGGGATTTTACATGGAAGAACAATAATGTAATTATCGTTTCACGAGCAAAAGAGGGAGGGTTTGAAACTCTGCCAGAAAAAAGGCCATTCCCATCTTTATATGAGATAAATAGCACAAGCGATAAACAATATCAAATTACAAAGTCATCTAATAAGCAAGGCGATTATCATCCAATTTTCATGAAGAAGAGCAATCAATTAATATGGATACGTTCAGATCGTAAGAAAGCTGATATATGGATAGCTCATAGTGATGGAAAACATGAAAAGAAGTGGATTGAAAATGTAGATGTACCAGAGTGGTATTATGAGAAATGGAATTGGGAAAATGTTATCTCGGTGAAAGAAGAATAAAAAACTGCCTAAAAGATTGTTTTAGGCAGTTTTTTACTGTTATTTATGTGTTTTATTTGGCTTTTTTTTCGCTGGGTTTCCGTTCCCTTGGCGCTTTCTATTTTGTTCATCTTTTGCTTGTTTTTCATGTAGTGTATCTAAAAATTCATTCGAGTTACTCATGTTTATATCTCTCCTTTCATTTTGTCATGATTACTATAACCATTTAGGAGGATAATCATGAGTTAGAAGTTAGGCACTTAATTTTCTTCGATAATGTAAGTAAAATATTCCATACATAACAAATAGCATGAGTAAAACTTGTAACTCTACATTTTCTTTTAAAATAGCTGCGATAGTGTCTGGTAAGTACGGTGATTTATCGTTTGTGCTTAAACCTAACCATTTATTTAAGAGGCTAATGGTACAAAACATAAAAACACCGGACCAGCTTGCCGTAATTGCTTTTTGCTTAATTTTTGTTTCACGTTCATCATCTGTAATCCAAGGATTAGCAGTTTTATCACTACTAAAGAAGCCGTTTATATATCCCCATACAATCATTCCAATAAAGACAATTATCCATTTCATATATGTAATTCTCCTTTCTATGTAAAAAGTTTTTTACATAGAATATTGTAATATTTTACAAAGTTTCATGTCAAATGTTTTTTACATATTGGTTTTCATATAGCAGGAATAAAGTATGAGATAGGGAAGAAATATGTAAGAGGATTTCATAATGAGAGGAGGAAGGGGATGAAAATCGTCTTTGTTCGGCACGGGGAAGGAGAACATACAAGGGATTTGCCATCAAGTTTAAAAGTGCTTCATCCGCCATTGACGGATGAAGGAAGGAATCAGGCTAAATTACTTCAATGCAATGTGCCATTACAAGAGGCGGATATATTAATTGCTAGTCCTACACTTAGAACTTTGCAAACGGCGACAATATGGAGTGCGAAAGTTGCTTG
Organism: Bacillus cereus group sp. MYBK108-1; assembly: GCF_051917185.1. NCBI lineage: Bacteria > Bacillati > Bacillota > Bacilli > Caryophanales > Bacillaceae > Bacillus > Bacillus cereus group sp. MYBK108-1. Next base: position 174,885 of record NZ_JBQAHZ010000007.1, on the reverse strand, counting down.
TCAAAAAATCGTTCATCCATATGTATCTCCGCGTATTTTTCCTTATCGAGAAGGAGCAAAAACATTACCATGTGACCACATAGTAGATCAGGGGGTAATAACAAATTTACTTCCACATTTTTCGATAGAGAAAAGTACAAATAAACAGCTATGGACGGAAGGTATAAATACTATTTCAGAGAATCGTTTTCAGCAAATCGTAGATGAATTTCTTCTTTGGTGTTGTGAGCTAGGCGCTGAAAGAATTTGCATTGTATCTCACGACGGGACAATTACAGCATATAGGCAATATTTACAGAAAGTCGTTTTAACTAGATCTGATTTTTTGCAAGAAGCGGGTATATATGAAATGGATGTATCCCTTAAAATTTTGATTGAGGAGATCTAATTATAGGATGGTGGGTGTATGTTGAATGTTGCACTAGTAGTTGGTTTTAATTCGGATTTAGAGGCGCAATCAATCCGAGCATCTCTTGAATATTTTGGTGCAAGGGTTGTGACATATTGGATTGGTAGACCGAAAGATTTTGTGGAAGTTCTTTCTGGAAAGAACTTATTTAACGATATTAATTATATTATTTTTTGCTTTCATGGTGAAGAAGGGAAGTTTGTCATGGAAGAGTTAGGCGAAGAAGTATATGAACAAGATGAACCGAGAGGGTATTTTGGTACAGAAGAAATTTATAAATATGCAAAATTGCATAATACACATATTGTAAATAGCGGGTGCACGTTAGGGGAGCAAAATCTAGCAAAATCTTTTTTACATAGTGGTGCGAAATCATATATTGGATCGATTGATTATGTAGATGGAAATGCAGCACTTATGTTTACTATACGCTTATTTTATGGGGTTATTAACCATGGGAAAACGTTAGAAGAAGCCTTTCAAGAAGCGAGTTTAATTGATGAGGAGACACATACATTTCGATTCTATAATTAGCGTGAAACACGTTTATTCTATATTCGAATAAACGTGTTTCACATTTAACTCACATTTTTTTTACATTTTTTTTCAATGAAAATGGTTATCACTTGTGGTATGATATGTTCAAGTTTTTACAGGTAATAAAAGTTACTATATAAACGTTAGTTTTTAATGTTTCATACGCATGTCACAGATTATTCATAATTAACGTTTGAAAAATAAGTAACTAATGCTATTATATTATCTGTAACTAACTTAATTACAACTTTAGGAGGAAGATATGGTTATTCAATTTTTAAGAGAAAACAAAGCAGTTTCTTTTGCATTAGCAGTAATTCGAGTATATCTTGGTTACACATGGTTAATGGCTGGAATCGGTAAACTACAAGGAAAAGGATTCGATGCAACAGGTTATTTGCAAGGGGCAATTGAAAAATCTAAAGGTGCACAACCGGCTGTTCAATCTTGGTGGGCATCATTCTTACAAGAATTTGCAATTCAAAATGTAGATTTGTTTAATACACTTGTAACATGGGGAGAAATTTTAGTCGGAATTGGTTTAATTGTAGGCTGTTTAACAAAAACAGCGGTCTTTTTTGGTCTTGTAATGAACTTTTCCTATATGTTTAGTGGGTCAATTGGTGTGAACCCTGAGATGGTTATCTTATCTATGTTTGTTCTTGTTTCCGGTATGAACGCTGGGAAATTTGGAATGGATGGCTTCGTTATCCCGAAAGTATTAGGATCAAAAACTCCAAAACGCCAAAAGCAAGCTGCTTAATATATGAAAACGGGTATCTCATTTTGAGATACCCGTTTATGTTATTTTTCAACTTTAATCGGATTATTCTTAAAGAAATCTTTTACATACCCGACAAATTCTTGTGGTTCTTGGCGAAATGGTGCATGATAACCTTTTTCAATAATATGTAAAGTGCTATTTTTTAAGAATTGATGATACGTTTCTCCTTCTTTCCAGGAAACGCTACTATCATTTCTGCCCCATATAATTAAAGTTGGCTGTTTTATTTCATTTGCATTAATTTTAAGACGTCTAGGCCATAATTTCATTTTATTATAATGCTCTTCATCATTACGTTTGAATTTCACTTTGCTTTCATCATAATCTGTAATAGAAGAAACGGCATTTAAATCAGTCGACAATTGTGGTTTTGGTGAGCCTTGTTTATTAACGAATGTATGAGGGCCACCTGTAGCATCAGTTAAAATAAGGTGAGTAACTGCTTCAGGATATAAATATGTTAAATTTAGAGAAATTTCTCCCCCCATGGAATGCCCCAGTATTGCGAATGAATCATACCCTAGTTTTTTCATTAATTTATAATACAAATTTGCATGAGTTGGAAAAGAATAATAAAAATCCATTGGCTTAGATGAGCGCCCGAATCCTAAAGCATCTACAGAAATAATTGTATGATCTTTTGCTAAATCGGAGTAAATCTTTTGAAAACCATCTGATGACCCTCCAAAGCCATGAATCATAAGTAAAGGTGGTTTTTCATTACCAATCTTTTTAAAGTAAATGGTTTGACCATCTATTTCTACCATTTTTTCCTCGGTAGCTAGTTTCGCTGTAATTGTATTTTTAACTTGTTTTACTTGTTCTACTGGCTTTTCTGCTGCACTACATCCTACTAATAGTGTAAGAGTAAGACAACCTACCATAAAATAGCTAAATCGCTTCAATTAGGTGTCTCCTTTCTAACATAACGCTGTATCTATCATAGCAAATAGCATATTACGATTTCCAGGAAGTTGGCTACCATTTTTTATCATAAGAGGTGAAAGGAGCGTTTCTTGGAAATTTTCTGTTTGAAGAAATTGACGAAATGTAAATTGTGAGTGTGGAACATCAATTCGTACTATACCATTCCAACATTCACATATCTTTTTTAATAATTGGATAGCATCTTCTTCTTGCTTGGCGATAAGTGGATGGATACATAATATATTGCCCTTTTGTATGCATAATGAAAAAGCTTCTATACAGTTATTTCTTTCAATTTTAAAAGAGTATACGGCCCTTGGTAATAGCAAAGAGTAAAGTAGAGAACGATTCATACCAGTTGCAATTTGATCCAGAGAAGTAAGAGATATAAGGTCTTCTTCTTGTACTTGTTGTAAGTGAGAAGGATACGTCTTAATAGTCTGCTTTTCAAAACGATGAATCGTTGTTGCTGTTTGAAATCCACATGATGTGTATAGAGGTTCGCCAGCTTTTGTCGCAATAAGTGCAATGGGTTGTTTTGGATGAATTTGTTCCAAGCAATGATTTAGCAACATGCGCCCTAATCCGCGTCCTTGAAAATTAGGGTGAACGATTAACATACCAATGGAAGCGAAGTTACTTGGAAAGGGAAATACTCCTCCAGTCGCAATGAGTTTGTTTTCATGAATGTAACCTACAAGTGTGCCGATAGAAAGATACATTTCGAATTGTTTTTTCATAAAAATTTCATCGTGTAACCATCCAACAGATTTGCAAAGATTAAGTAATTCAAAAATAAAAGACTCATTTAGCTTTACTATTTTCATAAAGGCTCACCGCATTTCTATTTATTTTCATAAAAATAGAGTCAAAATGTAAAAAAAGAGATTTACGTTAAATGAAATCCAACTTGTTTATATTTAAATTGTAAAGGGCGGGATGATTGATACAAAAAGACAAAGTTATACAAATTATAACTGATATTTACATAAGTTAACAAAAAATTTACATACAGCTAATTTTCTCTTAATAGTCTTCCATTAAATTTGATAGTGGGAAATGAATAACCTAATTAGGGGGACAAGACAGTGAAAAAGTTTGTGAAAAAAGCATGGCCATTTGCAGTTGTGGCATCATTAGCAGTTACTTCGGTAGCAACATGGAATTTTACTCGTTCTAGTGAGGTTAATGCAGATGAGAACGGAAGCAATGCAAAGATTAAAAATGTTATCGTATTAATTGGGGATGGTATGGGCCCTTCATATATGACGGCTCACCGTTATATGAAAGATAATCCAAAAACCTTTGAAATGGAATCTACAGAATTTGATAAGCATCTTGTAGGAACACAAAAAACATACCCAGAAGATGAACATGAAAATATTACAGACTCTGCATCGGCAGCAACAGCTATGTCAGCAGGGATTAAAACATATAATGCTGCAATTGCAGTTGATAATGATAAAGCGGAAGTGAAAACAGTTCTTGAGCAAGCGAAAGAAAAAGGGAAATCAACGGGACTCGTTGCAACTTCTGAAATTACACATGCAACACCAGCTGCTTTCGGTGCGCATGACATTAGCCGTAAAAATATGGACGCAATTGCAAATGATTATTTTGATGAGAAAATTAAAGGGAAGCATAAAGTAGATGTTATGCTTGGCGGCGGCGTAAAGAACTTTGTTAGAAAAGATCGTAATCTTACAGAAGAGTTCAAGAAATCTGGTTATAGCTATGTAACGGATCGAGATCAATTGTTAAATGATAAAAATGATCAAATTCTTGGTTTATTTGCACCAGGTGGATTAGATAAAATGATTGACCGTAATGAGAAAACACCTTCATTAGAAGAAATGACTAATGCAGCAATTGAGCGTTTGAACAAAAATAAAAATGGTTTCTTCTTAATGGTGGAAGGAAGTCAAATCGACTGGGCTGGACATGATAATGATATTGTTGGTGCAATGAGTGAAATGGAAGACTTCGAAAAAGCTTTCAAAGCAGCGATTGAGTTTGCGAAAAAAGATAAAAATACGTTAGTTGTTGCAACGGCAGATCACGCTACTGGTGGATTATCTTTAGGTGCCAATGGCGAGTATAACTTTAAAGTAGATCCAATTAAAGCTGCAAAGCGTACACCAGACTTTATGGCAAATGAGATTGCAAAAGGTGCAAATGTAGAAGAAACATTGAAAAAGTATATTGATTTACAATTAACTCCAGAAGAAATTCAAGCTGTAAATGATATAGCTCCTTCAAAAGATGTAACAAAGATTGATAATGCAATTGAAGATATTTTCAATAAGCGCTCGGTTACAGGCTGGACAACGGGTGGACATACAGGGGAAGATGTGAACGTATATGCATTTGGTCCAGGTAAATACTTGTTCTCTGGCGTTCAAGAGAATACAAATATAGCGAAACGTGTCTTTGATATTGTTGGCGGCGGCGATCCGAATAAAGGAAGACGCTAATTAAGAGCGAAAGTGAGGCGAAATGCCTCACTTTTCTTTTTAGGAGTTGGGAATATGAAAAATTTATTTAGGAAATTAAGATTCCTTTTAGTATTTGTAGTATTACTAGTTGGATGTCAACAAGAAGAGAATAATGTAGAACAAAAATTTACTACTAAAAAAACTGAGGAAAAGGTACAAATAACAAAAGAAGAAGAGAGATCTATTCAAGATGTTATTCATACATTTGTGCGAACGACGAATGAAAAAAATCTTGCAGAACATATGGAGTTATTTTCAAAGAAGATGCCTAGTGCTGAAGACTTAAAAACACAAAAAGAAGCCGCATTTCAAAAGGGAAATAAGAAAATTGAATTGGAACATATAGATATGAAAGTTAGTAAAGTAGGGTATGTTATTGTTGAAACGAAAGAAAAGGAAGTAGACGACAGTATCACTCTTCAAAAGAAAGTACAGTATGCCCTTGGAAAAGAAGAGGATAAATGGAAGATTGAAGAGGTTCGAACAATAGAGAAAAAATAACGTGAAACTTTAATAAGTGTAGGAGTCGTACTTCCCAAAATGGTAGAAAAAAGGTTCTCATTGGCGAGAACCTTTTTTTATAGTGGTAGCATAATTTGATTTGAGCATGCCTCAATATCATCAATATCTTGACGGATTGTGGCCATTTTATTATCAAGATCTTCAGCTTTCATTGCTGCATCATGTAGTTCATCTTTTAAATACTCCGGTATTTTCCCTTCATATTTATAATAAAGTTTGTGTTCTAAACTTGCCCAAAAGTCCATTGCTAGTGTACGTAACTGAATTTCTGCAAATACATCTTTTGTACCAGAATTTAGTGATAAAGGGTATTTAATAATCATGTGTAAACTTTTATATCCGTTTCGTTTTGGGTTAGCGATATAATCTTTTACTTCTATGACTTCCATATCTTCGCGTTTTTGAATGACTTCTTTCAAATGATAGATATCTTCTACGAAGCAACATGTAATACGAATACCAATAATATCTTGTAAATGTGTTTGAGCGTTTTCAACTGTTGGTAATAAGCTTTTGCGCTCTAGTTTTTTAATAATACTTTCAGGTTGTTTTAGTCTTGTTTTTATATGTTCAAACGGGTTGTAATCCTCTAGAAATTGAGCTTCCCGGTTCATAATTTCAAATTTAGTTTTTAACTCTTCTAAAGCAAATGTATATGGTAATACAAAAGCTTTCCAGTAGTTAACTGTTGATTGATTATATTCCATTTATATACACACCTTTTCCTATTTGCAAGTGAGGTCGTTATTATACTAAATACCAAATCATATAAGCGCAAGCAGCAAATGATGAGATCATAAAGCGATATTTAGTTTTCATACTTTCAACTCCTTTCGAGTAAGATTTTATATAAATAAACGTGATTGTTAATAAGTTCACTATGTACAGTTTCTATAGTAATAGATTCGTGTGAATTTCGTATGAACTAATTGTTTCAGCTTTTTGTCTTTTTTGCTGTTAATCATAATTATTATTCGGATTTAAAGTGTTTTTATTTGATTTATCTATTTGTATAAATTAATGTATATTTGAATTTATAGTTATTGAGGAGGATATATGGTGAACTTTGAAGAATTAGCAATTGCTAGACGTTCTGCAATGAAATTTATACAAGGTATAGAAATCCCTAATGAGGATTTTAAAAAAATATTTGAGTTAACTAAGCTTTCTCCATCTTGCTATAATTTGCAGCACACACATTATGTTGTAATTCGTGATCAAGAGCGAAAAGAAAGATTAAAAGAATTAGCTTTCGGTCAATATAAAGTATCGAGTGCATCAGCGGTAGTGCTCGTTTGTGGTGATAAAAAAGCATACCAAAATGTTGAAAATATTTACTTCGGTATGAAAGTTTTAAAAATGATTGATGAATGTGAATATGAAGATACAATTAGGCAAACGAAAGGTTTATATGAAGGAAAAGGAGAGCGTTTCATGGAGGATGAAGCGATTAGAAATGCTTCGTTAAGCGCGATGACTTTTATGTACGCAGCTAAATATTATGGCTATGATACATGTCCAATGATTGGTTTCGATGAAAAAGCAGTACAAAGTGAATTAAATATGCCGGAGCATATAGTACCTGTTTTAATGATTACGATAGGAAAAAGTGATATGACTAAAACTCGCCCACGAGGATATCGAAAGCCGATTAGTGAATTTGTTACATACGAATCGTTTTAATAAAGTGAAACTTTTAATTAGTGGGGGTCTTACTGCCCGTTAATGCGGGAGAAAATTGATTTAACTATAAAAACAAGGGGATTCTAAATGGAATCTTCTTGTTTTTGCAATTGACAAATAGAATGAAGTTTTATAATATATAAATCGTAATCATTACGTTTTAGTTGCGATCTTTGAAAGAAAGGAGAATTAAATATGCGTGTAAATATTACATTAGCTTGTACGGAGTGCGGCGATCGTAATTACATTTCTAAGAAAAATAAACGAAACAATCCAGAACGCATCGAACTAAAAAAATATTGTCCACGATTAAAGCGAGTAACGTTACATCGTGAGACGAAGTAAAAGACTAGAAATATCTCTAGTCTTTTTTTTATAGTTACTTGGTTTTTTTGCTATAATTACCTTAAAATGTAATAAAGGGAGCGGTATGATGAATCAAAAAGATAAAGAAAGAAAAGAGCGAGTGGCTCATATTATTAACATTCCAGATGAATATAGTCTTGTTGTAGATGATCAAGAAGGGGTTGATGACCCATATCATCTATTATGGTGGGAGCATAAAGAGGATCAGGAGAGAACGATACAAATTACATTGAATAGACATACTGGTAATTTAATTGAATTTAGGATAGATGATGGAAATTATTTTTCGAGTGATAAGGAAGTTATAGAGGAGAATAGGGTAAGAGAGATTGCAAATGTATTTATAAAAAAACACGTGGAAGAAGGATTAGAGTTTTATACATATGTAACTATCCAGGATGATTGGCGTGGCTGGAAAGAAATAAATTATATGCAAGAAGTAAATGGATATCCATTACCGGATACAGGATGTGTGGTGCAAGTGCATCCTTCAGGGAATGTTGTGAATTTTCATTATAACGGACGAGAAAGCATAAAAGAAAAGCCGTTATGGCCAAGTGAGATTGTTGAGGAGAATATCGTTTTAGACAACTTAAAGGCTAAACAAGATATGAGGCTTGTATTTGTAGATTTAACACATTCTTTATGTAAATATGAAAATGGAGAAGAAGTAAAAGGGTACCACCTTGTGTATGTACCAGAACCTAGTCATGTATTTATTGATGCAAGTACAGGTAAAGATTTATTTGGACCAGATCATTATAAATTACCGCCAACAGTGGCTGTTAGAAAACAAAAAAGGGGTAGCCAACGAGGTGACGTATTCGAATTATTTGACTGGAATAAAGAAGGTTTTACAAAAGTAGCTGAGACGGAAAATGATGATGAAATAAGGATGAAATTTGTTCCGAAAGAGGAATTACAAAAACAGAAAGAAGAAAAGAATCCATATTTAATGAATGAATTCTTTAACAAGCATTTACCGATGTTGAAATATAATAATTTAGTTAGCGTTACAATTGATAAATTAACCAATGAATTAACTGGTTTTATAAAACTGACAGATGATAAAGAAGTAAAGCAAATACTGTCTAGAGAGGAATGTTTACAAAAAGCACTTCAATTTTTAGAACGAGTTATTCCAGATATCAAACAATATCTGCGTCTTTGGGAGGAACGTGAAGCAGAAGAAGATGGGATTGAAAGATTTATCTTTTCTGTATATATAAATGATATTCCGGCAGAGTATAACCAATTTATGATCAACATCAATGCAGAAAATGGTGCTGTTATGCACTACTCGGGGGAGTCTAGCAACTTTATAAAAAAATTACTTACATATGAAACAACACCAAAAGTAACAAAAGAAAAAGCGTTAGAAATATACAGAGAGGCTATCCGAGTTAAATTAGAATGGTTTGTAGATCATGATGCAGAGGAAACGAAATACAAACTACTGTACAAACAAACGACAGATGAAAAATATAAAGAACCTTTTGATTGTAGTCGGGAAATTCGTTATATTGATGCCCAAACTGGGAGAAAGATTTGGAGTAAGTAAAATAAAAAGAGTTATTTTTCAAAGAAAATAACTCTTTTTATTTTTATAATTTGCCTGTTCGCTTTTCAAAAGTAAATGTGATAGGAAGATTGGAATGAGAACTATCACTTTTAAATATTACTTTCCATTCTTTAGTATGGGCTTTAATTTCAAAATTAAGAAGATTTATCGCTCTACGTTTATCTATTTCTAAAAACATATTATGAATTTCTGGTTCTTGCTGTAAATTAAGAGCCTTTAGTGTGACTGTAAATGTGAAAAAATTCTGCCCTTCATATACTATTTTTGATATTTTTGTTTTTTGTGTATTTAACAGCACATAAAAACGGTCTGATGGAGTTAATTGTACAGAGTCATCAGTAATTTCATTCTCGCTATTATGAAGTTCAACTAAGAAAGATGTACTATGGGAAGAATCTTTTTTGCTTGTAATCTGTAATTCAGTAGGAATCATCGGTATTTCATAAAAGTCATTCCTTATTATGTTATTGTAATCCTCTGAAAATTTACGGACTTCTTTTGGAAAAGAGTCTTCTTGTGTACTTAAAAAAGTTTTATGTTGCTTTGGAATTTTTTTACTAAAATTTAATGTTTCTTTAAAGTAATAATTGGATCCAGTTAAAAATAAAAAACTACAAATTAATAAAAAAATTCGATACAGATTTTGAAAATGAAAGAACAATAGTATACATGTAATAATTCCAATTACATAGAAAATAAAGATAAGTAGTTCTAGTTTTGAGTGAAACGAGAAACCATAGTTATGAAAAAATTTTATTCCAGTTATAATTTGAGCTCCAAAAAATAAAGAAATTCCAAATTGAAAAAATAATAAATCAGGCCCTCTTTTAATAACAAAAGTAATGAACGAAATGAAAAGTAAAAATACTCCTAAATAAATTGTTACATTTAATAATCGTTCTAATGTAATCATGAATAATGTCCCCTTTAATAGCATATTCATATATAAATAACAATTTTATATAATTATAATATAACAATAAATTATTTTAAATGTTGGAAGTGTTGAGTTTTATAAATAAACTGTACAGACACAAACAACCTCACGCCCACATACACATAATAAAGACCACTATTTTGGCGGAGGTGAAAGGTTTGAGTCTATTCGCCGCAATTGGATATATGGTTCGAGAAGTGTTTGTCTTTGTTTCTTATGTGAAGAATAATGCGTTCCCGCAGCCGTTATCATCAGATGATGAGAGAAAGTACTTAGAGTTAATGGAGCAAGGTGATGCTCAAGCGAGAAATCTTTTAATTGAACATAATTTACGGCTTGTAGCTCATATCGTTAAAAAATTTGAGAACACAGGAGAAGATGCAGAAGATTTAATTTCAATTGGTACGATCGGGCTCATTAAAGCGATCGAGAGCTATTCTGCTGGAAAGGGAACGAAGCTTGCGACGTATGCAGCACGCTGTATTGAAAATGAAATTTTGATGCATTTACGTGTACTAAAGAAAACGAAAAAAGATGTTTCACTTCATGATCCGATCGGGCAAGATAAAGAGGGCAATGAAATATCGCTTATTGATATATTAAAATCAGAGTCTGAAGATGTAATTGATATGATTCAGCTTAGTATGGAGTTAGAAAAAATTAAAGAGTATATCGATATTTTAGACGAAAGAGAAAAAGAAGTGATTGTGAAACGTTTTGGACTTGGGCTAGATAAGGAGAAAACACAGCGGGAAATCGCTAAGGCGCTTGGTATTTCTAGAAGCTACGTATCACGGATTGAAAAGCGTGCTTTAATGAAAATGTTCCACGAGTTTGTAAGGGCAGAGAAAGAGAAAAAAGCGAAAGAGTAAAGTGTATTAGAAGCAGCCATATTTAAAATGGGCTGCTTTTCTTATTGTAAATAAGAAAAGAAAACGCGTTATGCTAAGAAGAAATACATGTTCACTGTTGAAAATGACGGATTCTATCTGTAATATTAGAAGGTGCTAAATAATTTAAGAATAATACCATACTTAGTTTTCTGTATGTATAATAAGGCTGCTTTATATGATATGTGGGAATAAGAACTAATTTTACATATGATATAGAAAGAAAAGAAGGGAAAACTAAAGTTATAGACTGATTAGGGGGTTTCGCAATTTGCGACGTACATTATATCGACTTATGATAGAACTTACAAATGGTCGCTTTACTTCTTATATATTACGTAAATTTGCACAATCTCGTTTGAGCTCTATCATTATTCCATCGTATGCGAAAGTTTTTCAAATTAATCAAGATGAGATGGAAAAGGGTTTGAAGGAATATAGAACATTGCATGAATTATTTACGCGTAAGCTAAAAGAAGGAAAGCGTAGTATTGATACAGATGCATCGAGTATCGTTAGTCCTGTTGATGGTGTTTTTGCAGATCAAGGTCCTATTGAGGATACAAAAACATTTGATATTAAAGGAAAGCGCTATTCAATTGTGGATATGCTAGGTAATGAAGAACGTGCAACGCGATATGCAGGCGGTACATATATGGTAATTTATTTGAGTCCAAGTCATTATCATCGCATTCATAGTCCGCTTTCTGGTTCTGTGACTGAAAGATTTGTACTCGGTAGAAAATCATATCCGGTAAATGCAGCTGGTATGGAATACGGGAAAGAACCACTGTCAAAAAATTATCGTTCTGTTACAGAAGTAAGCAGTGATGGCGAGCATATGGCTCTTGTAAAAGTAGGTGCCATGTTTGTTAATAGTATTGAGCTTTTGCATGAGAGAGACACTGTTCAAAAAGGTGAAGAAATGGCATACTTTACATTTGGTTCAACAGTTGTGTTATTGTTTGAAAAAGATATGATAGAAGTAGTGCAGGAATTAAAGAGTGGACAAGAGCTTCGTCTTGGTCAAAAAATAGCTACTCGCTTAGCTCATAAATAAAGAAAAGCTTTTATAACCGTAAGTAAGAGTTATGGGCAAAGATACTTAATGATGAAATCCCCTAGATGGGAGTACTTGTTTATTCGAGAGCCATCGTAGGATGGCTCTTTTTACAGGGCATCCAATAAATTATCCTTTAACTGTTTAATTGGTAAGGGCTGATTAAACTTTCACTTTATATGTAATCAAGATGATTTGACAAGCTTGTCCTCTAATGAGCGTCTAATGATTTCTTGTTTTATAAGTAAAATGAAGTCGGGATTTAATTTTAGTTCTTTTGCTTTATAATAAGACTCAGTGAGTAACTCAGTGGATAACTGTTCCATATGTTTTGTTTTCAAGGTGAGTCACCTCCTAATAATATAAGGATTGATTCGTTGATGCATTTAATGTACCAAAAAAATATGACAGTCACAAACGAGTGGTTATCCACATACCTAGGTGGATAAAGTGTGTATAGTTTGTTAGTAAATTCCAAATTAACTGAAAAATTAATGTGGAAAATGTGTACAATTTTATCCACAGGTTATATATCGAAAAATGTTGTCGAAAAATTTTATGAAAAATCCTCAAAGAGGTGAAAGAAATTGAAACTATTTTTACCAAATGAATATGTGAAAAATGTATATCATGTTCAACCAGAAGATTTAAAAAAACGTGGGATTAAAGGCGTTATTACTGACTTAGATAACACTTTAATTGAATGGGATCGTCCCAATGCAACACCGCAACTTGAAAAATGGTTCTTGGAAATGAAAGAGCAAGGCATTCAAGTAACGGTCGTTTCAAATAATAATGAGCAACGTGTAAAAGATTTTGCTGATCCATTAGGTATTCCATTTATTCATAGTGCACGTAAACCATTTGTTCGCGCATTTAAGCGTGCGATACAAGAGATGCGTTTGCAGCCAGATGAAGTTGTAGTAATTGGAGATCAGTTACTGACGGACGTGCTTGGTGGCAACCGAGTAGGCCTTCATACAATTTTAGTTGTACCGGTAGCACAAACGGACGGATTAGTAACGCGCTTTAATCGAAAAATTGAACGAAGAATTATGAAAAATATGAAGAAAAAAGGTTTAATTAACTGGGAGGAATAAAGTTTGACTGAAACAATTAAATGTATTGGTTGCGGTGTAGAAATTCAAACAGAAAATAAAAACGAAGTGGGGTATGCTCCTGCCTCATCTTTAGAGAAAGAACAAGTTATTTGTCAACGTTGTTTTCGCTTGAAGCATTACAATGAAATTCAAGATGTATCGTTAACAGATGATGACTTCCTACGCATTTTAAATGGAATTGGAAAATCAGATGCATTAGTAGTCAAAATTGTAGATATTTTTGATTTTAATGGTAGCTGGTTACCTGGCTTACATCGTTTCGTAGGGAATAATAAAGTATTACTTGTTGGAAATAAAGCTGATTTAATTCCAAAGTCAGTAAAACATGATAAAGTAAAACATTGGATGCGCTATAGTGCAAAGCAGCTAGGATTAAAACCAGAAGATGTCTTTTTAATTAGTGCAGCGAAGGGACAAGGAATCGCTGAACTAGCAGATGCTATTGAGTATTATCGCGGCGGCAAAGATGTTTATGTTGTTGGATGTACGAATGTAGGGAAATCGACATTTATTAATCGTATGATTAAAGAATTTAGTGATGAGACTGAAAATGTAATTACAACATCTCATTTCCCAGGAACAACACTTGATTTAATTGATATTCCATTGGACGAAGAGTCTTCTTTATATGATACGCCAGGTATTATTAACCACCACCAAATGGCTCATTATGTTGGAAAGCAAAGCTTAAAGCTTATTACACCAACAAAAGAAATTAAGCCGATGGTATTCCAATTAAATGAAGAACAAACGTTATTCTTTAGTGGATTGGCACGTTTTGATTATGTAAGTGGTGGTCGTCGTGCATTTACTTGTCACTTCTCGAATCGCTTAACAATCCATCGTACAAAGCTTGAGAAAGCAGATGAATTATATAAAAATCATGCCGGGGATTTACTAAGCCCACCAACGCCAGAAGAATTAGCAAATATGCCTGAGCTAGTGAAATACGAATTTAATATTCGTGAACCTAAAACGGATGTTGTATTCTCTGGATTAGGATGGGTTACTGTGAACGAACCAGGAGCAAAAATTGTTGCACACGTACCAAAAGGAGTAAGTGTTTCACTACGTAAATCTTTAATTTAATATGGAGAGGGATTTATGAAACAATTATATGGTGTAATCGGAAATCCAATTGGACATTCATTATCACCCGTTATGCATAACGATGCATTTGAACACTTGAATATGGATGCCCATTATCATGCGTTCCTTGTTGAAGAGGAATTGCTAGGGGAAGCAGTAAGAGGTTTAAAAGCATTAGGTATTTCAGGATTTAATGTAACAACTCCGCACAAGGTTGCTATTATGGAGTATTTGGATGAGATTGACCCATTGGCAAGGAAAATCGGTGCAGTAAATACAGTGGTTCATAAGGATGGAAGATTAATTGGCTATAACACAGACGGGATTGGTTTTGTTCGAGCGCTGCAGTCAATTAGTAATGAACCACTTCAAGGGAAACGTATTTTGTTACTTGGTTCAGGTGGTGCTAGCCGAGCTATTTATTTTTCTCTTGCTGATGTAGGTGTAAAAGAGATTGATGTAGCCAATCGTACAGTAGATAAGGCAAAGGAACTTATTGCTGCACGTACGGCCGATGTTAATTCTGTTGCTTTGTCGTTAGAAAAAGCGACAGAAGAACAAGGAAATTATGATATTATCATTCAGACGACAACGATAGGTATGCATCCACACGTAGAACATACGCCATTACAAATTTGTTCGTTAAAAAAAGGAACGATTGTATCAGATATAATTTATAATCCATTTGAAACGAAAATTTTATGTGAGGCAAAAGAGCAAGGTGCAATCATTCAAAATGGTATTGATATGTTTGTTTATCAAGGAGCACTTGCATTTGAAATGTGGACAGGACGCACGCCAAATATCGAGAGAATGAAACAATTAGTTATAGAAAAGCTTGGAGGCTAACATATATGTTAACAGGAAAACAAAAAAGATTTTTACGTGCACAAGCACATCATTTAACACCAATTTTTCAAGTAGGAAAAGGCGGAGTAAATGAAAATATGATTAAACAAATCGCAGATACTTTAGAAGCTCGTGAGTTATTTAAAGTAAGTGTATTACAAAACTGTGAATTTGATCGCCGTGAGGTTGCGGAAGAACTTGCAAAAGGTGCACGTGCTGAAATCGTTCAAGTAATTGGAAGCACAATCGTTTTATACAAAGAATCAAGAGAAAATAAACAAATTAAGCTTCCTCGATAAAAAGACTAGCATGCGCTATTTTTATCGTTTATGCGTAATGATGTAGAGAGCGAAACCAATTGAACTTTTATTAATAGCAACTCTCTTCATTCCTAACCGAGGAGAGTTGCTGTATGTAAAAGGAAGGGGCGTTTCTTTTGAGAAAAATTGGCATCATTGGCGGTACCTTTGATCCGCCTCACTATGGACATTTGCTAATTGCAAATGAAGTATATCACGCTTTGAACTTGGAAGAAGTATGGTTCTTGCCAAACCAGATTCCGCCACATAAACAAGGGCGGAATATTACAAGTGTAGAAAGTCGTTTACATATGTTAGAGCTCGCGACTGAGGCAGAAGAGCACTTTTCTATTTGTTTAGAAGAGCTAAGTAGGAAGGGCCCATCTTATACGTATGACACTATGTTACAATTGACGAAGAAGTATCCGGATGTGCAGTTTCACTTTATTATTGGTGGGGATATGGTTGAGTATTTACCGAAGTGGTATAACATTGAAGCTTTACTTAATCTTGTAACGTTTGTTGGAGTTGCAAGACCTGGGTATACATTGCATACACCATATAAGATTACTACAGTGGAAATTCCGGAATTTGCAGTTTCTTCATCCTTATTACGTGAGAGATATAAGGAGAAGAAAACGTGTAAATATTTACTTCCCGAAAAAGTACAGGTATATATCGAGAGGAATGGGTTGTATGAATCGTGAGAATGCACTGCATATTGTCAAACAACAAATGCATGAAAAACGTTATATACACACAATTGGTGTAATGGAGACAGCGATTGAGCTTGCTAAGTTATACGGTGTGGACGAAAAAAAAGCAGAGATGGCAGCTATATTCCATGATTATGCGAAATGTAGAGCAATTTCAGAGATGGAAGAGATTATTAAACGTGAAGATTTGCCGAAAGATTTACTTTGCTATAACAAAGAGTTATGGCATGCACCTGTTGGGGCATACTTAGTAGAAAAAGAAGTAGGTATTACGGATTCTGAAATTTTGCAAGCTATTACATATCATACAAGTGGTCATGAGAATATGACGATGTTAGATAAAGTGATTTATGTAGCTGATTACATTGAACCTGGGCGAAAGTTTCCAGGAGTGGAAGAGGCTCGTAAACTCGCATATACGGATATAAATCAAGCTTTATTATTTGCGTTAAAGAGAACAATTCAATTTTTAATGGAAAAAGATCAGACGATTTATCCATTAACATTCCAAACATACAATGCAGTTATCAAGGAGGAAATGAGTAAATGAACGATAAAGATTTATTAGTATTAGCGGCAAAAGCAGCTGATGATAAGAGAGCAGAAGATATGGTTGTCCTAAATATGCAAGGTATTTCACCAATTGCAGATTATTTCATTATTTGTCACGGAAATTCAGACAAACAAGTGCAAGCAATTGCACGTGAAATTAAATCAAAAGCACATGAGTTCCAAATCGACGTACAACGTATGGAAGGGTTTGACGAAGCACGTTGGGTATTAGTTGATCTTGGAGATGTAGTTGCTCATGTATTCCATAAAGATGAGCGTAATCACTATAATTTAGAGCGTCTATGGGGCGATGTGCCACGTGAAGATATTACAGAAGAGTTAGGCCAATGAAATACGAACAATTTGCATTGTTGTACGACGAACTAATGAATGATGTCCCTTATGATAAATGGGTGGAATTTACAGAGGAAAGTTTACAGCAGGCAGATGTGAAAGAGGCAAAAATTCTTGATGTAGCATGCGGTACAGGTAATGTAACCCTGCCGCTTGTGCAAAAGGGTTACGATTTAATAGGTGTCGATCTTTCAGAAGAAATGTTAACAGTCGCTCAGCAAAAACTAGGAGGAGAGGGATACTTTATTCCTTTTTATCAACAAGACATGCGAGAGCTTGATGTTCCAGGTGAGTTTGATTGTGTAACCATCTTTTGTGATTCATTAAATTATGTATTGCAAGAAGATGGAGTACAAGAAACATTTAGAAGAGTATTTCATCATTTACGTCAAGATGGTTTGTTTTTATTTGATGTACATTCTTTATATAAAATACATCATGTATTTCAAAATGAAACGTATACAGTGAATGGAGAAGAAATATCTCTTATTTGGAATTGCTTCCCTGGTGAAGAATCAAATAGTGTAGAGCATGATTTAACATTCTTTGTTCAAGATCCGGAAGAAGATGTGTACCATCGGTTTGACGAATGTCACGTGCAACGTGCATATCAAGTGGAAGAGTTAACGAAATGGCTTGAAGAAGCAGGTTTTACAGTGCTTCGTGTAACAGGTGATTTTGAGCGACTTGAAGTTACAGAACAAACAGAGCGTATTTTCTTCATGGCGAAGAAAAACGGATAAAACAAAAGCAACCGAGAAGGTTGCTTTTGTTTTATAAAGAAGATGTATTTTTAGTTCTAGCATAATCTGAAGATTGTATGCGTAAAGTGTGGGAATAGTAGTTGAAGTGAAAATGTATTGTAAAAAAGTAAGTATTTATAAAAAGGATTTGGAATGAAAATGACGTATTTATTATGTGTGTTTATTGAATTGCTGATCAACGCATTCTAAATCTTCATCAAATTTTTCATGTGTTCGCTCGATTAACTTATGGAACATATCTCCAACGTGCTCTTCTAAAACCCGAATGCCTTCCCCAGTAACGCCGCCTTTCACGCAAACCTTTTCTTGTAAGGTAGGTAATGTGAAGATTTCTTTTTCAAGTAATTTCCCCATCCCCACGACCATTTCACTTACTAAAGTAGTAGCCTCTTCGTGTGTAATATTTGTTTTATCTACAGCAGCGTTAATGAAGCATTGTAGTAAATAACTAAAGAAAGCAGGACCGCAACTTGCTATATCAGATGAAACGCGCGTTATATCTTCTTCTATTACAAGAGGTGTAGAAATGTTTTTGAATAGACGAAGTAGTTTTTGTTGCCATTCTTCAGAGCAATTATCTCCAAATGTAAATAGTGAGGCGCCAGAGAGCGCGCGATTTGTGATACTTGGAATGATACGCGCGACGTGGCAAGGTACGAGAGTCTCTAATTGTGATGGAGATATTGGACTTGTAATAGAAACTAAGCACGTTTCATCAGAAAAATGTTCAGCGTATTTTTTTAGGATAGGGTATATATCTATCGGCTTGACACAAATAAAAATAAGTTGTGATTGTTCGATTACTTCCGGGATTGTTTTTGCTATATGAACAGAAGGGTATTTTTCTTTTATATGATATGCTTTTGCAGGCGTCCGATTAATGATTGTAAGGCACGAAGGTTTGACAGCACGGGTTTCTAAAAATGCATCGATTAGTATATTCCCCATGTTTCCTGTCCCTATAATTCCTATGTTCAAAGTTTCATCCCTCCTTCGTAACAGCTTTCTCCTAAACAATATGAATGATGTTATAAATTTATGATTAGAGGTGTAAAATGATGTGGGATTTTCCGAAAAAGTGGTTAGGTTTAGTAGCTATTATTGGAACTTTACTTTTTCTTGTTTTTTGGAAAACGAATCAGAGTGTAGAACGAATGCCTATTACAATGAATGTACAAGAGAAGGAGATCGAAAAAAAGGGTAAACCGAAAATATCGGATACAAAGGAACAGAAAAGAACAATTATAATTGATGTGAAAGGAGCGGTTAGTAAAGAAGGGGTATATGAAATGAAGGAAGGAGATCGCGTAAAGGATGCGGTTCAAAAGGCTGGTGGTTTTTTATCAGAAGTAGATATGAAAAAAGTGAATTTAGCACAAATTGTACAAGATCAAATGCTTCTTTATATACCGAGTAAAAATGAATCAGAACAAGGGGTGCTTACTTCTTCTAAGGAAGATGGCAAGATTCGAATAAATACAGCGGCGAAAGAACAACTAGAAAAAATTACAGGGATTGGCTCTCGAAAGGCAGAAAGTATTTTGAAATATCGAGAAGAACATGGTCCGTTTCAGAAAATAGAAGATTTATTAGAGATTGATGGGATTGGTGCGAAGTCTCTTGAAAAGATAAAAGATCAAATTATTATTCCGTAAAAGATTGACGAAGTTTTTCTTCTTTCGCTACACTACAAGTAGACAAAAAAGTAGGTGAAAAATATGGAACGAATTTCATGGGATCAATATTTTATGACGCAAAGCCATCTACTATCTTTGCGTAGTACATGTACAAGGCTTGCGGTAGGAGCGACAATCGTTCGCGATAAACGAATTATTGCTGGTGGATATAATGGTTCAATTAAAGGTGGCGTACATTGTATAGATGATGGTTGTTACGTAATCGATAATCATTGTGTTCGGACAATTCATGCCGAAATGAATGCTTTATTACAATGTGCCAAGTTTGGTGCGAAAACAGAGGAAGCAGAAATTTACGTTACGCATTTCCCTTGTTTACAATGTTGTAAGGCAATTATTCAAAGTGGTATTACAGCGGTTTATTATGCGCAGGATTATAAAAATCATCCATACGCCATAGAGTTATTTGAACAAGCAAATGTAACAGTGAAACACGTTCCGCTAGAATATGATATTGCTGCATTAGAGGATCAAAAACGTTATACAGAGTTGAAAGAATTATTTGTGTCTTTAGAAAAAGATAATTTATCAATGGAAGAATTACAGCATGTATTCACGAAAGCAAAAATGATGCTATAAGGAGTGAGTATAAGTTGCAAGAACAATGGGGGTATGTTGCAATCTCGTTTATAATAGGGATTGCAATTGCCTTTTCCTCGTCACTTTTATTGATAGTTTTTTGCCTCTTTTTAAATGTTTTCTTCTGTTTATATCGCACTTCGCGTAAAACCTTCATTTTTTGTATTGTAGCGTGCTTTAGTAGCGTTATATACACTTCCTATGTTCAAGTATGGAATAAGCCTCTAGGGAAGCCCTATGCAGTTACAAGAGGGGTTATACAAAACACACCGCTTGTTAATGGGGATCGCCTATCTTTTCAATTTGAAGATCAGAATAAAAATATAGTGCAGTTAAGTTATAGAATAAAATCAGCTTTGGAAAAGAAAAAAATGCAACAATTATACGCAGGGATATCATGTGTATTCGAGGGTGAGAGGAAAGAACCGGAAACAGCTCGGAATTTTCATGGTTTTAATTACCGTGATTATTTATACAAGCAACATATTCATTTCACATTTGAGGCTACATATATTTCTGAATGCTATAAAACATCACTGTCGCTCACGCAATGGATTCTTCTTTTAAGGCAACAAGCAATCTCGAAAGTTACAGAAATGTTTCCAGAGCAATCAGGTGCTTTTATGAATGCATTACTCTTTGGTGATAGACAACAAATGACGTTTGAAGTGGAAGAGCAATATCAACAATTTGGTCTTGTACATTTGTTAGCAATTTCAGGTTCACACATTGTATTGTTGATGGTGATAGTATATTTTATTTTGCTAAGAAGCGGTGCGACGAGGGAGGTAGCAACAATTTGCCTTATCATTTGTATTCCTTTGTATATGGTTTTAGCAGGGGCTTCACCCTCTGTTATAAGAGCTTCTATAACAGGGGTTTTGATGTTGATTGCTTTTATGTGCTCGATTCGTTTATCTAGTTTAGATGCTTTAAGTGTAACAGCTATATGTATGCTTATATATGACCCTTATCTTGTTTTTAATATTGGATTTCAGTTTTCTTTTGTAGGTAGCTTCGCTTTACTTTTGTCTGCTCCGTTATTGTTAGGGAGTAGCAACGGAGTAATCCGAAATTCTATTTATATTTCTATCATTTCACAGCTCGTTAGTACTCCGATTTTGTTATATCACTTTGGTTATTTTTCTCCATATAGCATTCTCCTCAATCTCTTATACGTTCCGTTTTTATCTATCATTGTATTACCATGTAGCATTATTATTTTACTGTGTATGCCAATTGTCCCGTTTCTTGCAAAAGGATTTGCGGATGTATTATCAGTAGGCTTGAGTATGTCTAATGATTTTCTAAGTTATTGTGAAAGTTTACCATTTACCCAGCTTATCTTCGGGGAAACGCCCTTCAATCTTGTAGCTGTATATTGCGCGAGTATTGTCAGTATATTGATGGTTTGGGAAAGAAGAGCGCCGAAAAAAATGGTTTGTATAGTTGCGAGTGTATTTATTTTTATTAGCACATGTCATTATGTATATCCATATTTTAGAGGAAGCGGAAGTGTAACATTTATTGATGTTGGACAAGGTGATGCAATATTAATTCGCCTTCCGTATGATAAAGGGATTTATCTTATTGATACAGGTGGAACGCTTCGTGTGAATAAGGAAGAATGGCAACAAAAAAAGCATGAATTTTCTGTTGGGAATGATGTTTTAATACCCTTTTTACAAAAAGAAGGTATTAAAACAATTGATAAATTAATCGTAACGCATGGAGATGCAGATCATATAGGTGCTGCGCAAGAATTATTATCATATATACCTGTAAAAGAAGTGGTATTTGGCCGAAAGGGAAAAGATGCAGTATTAGAAAAAGTAGTCAAGAAACAGGCATTAGAAAAGGAAATGAAAATAACTGAAGTGGGGGAAGGGGCGAGTTGGAGTGTAAATGAAGCGGAATTTTTCGTTTTAGCTCCAAAAGGAAAAGAAAAAAGCGAAAATAACGCTTCAATTGTAATATGGGCAAAATTTGGAGGGTTGAAGTGGCTATTTACAGGCGATTTGGAAGAAGAAGGGGAAAAGATTTTAGTAGAGGCATATCCAGATTTACAAGTGGATGTTTTAAAAGTTGCTCATCATGGGAGTAATACGTCATCTATAGAGCCTTTTTTGAACGTCATACAGCCTCGTGTAGCGATTATATCTGTTGGTAAGCAGAATAGGTATGGACACCCGCATAAAGAAGTGATAGAGCGTTTTGAGAAGATGGGGAGTGCGATATGGCGCACGGATAAGCAAGGTGCTATTTCCTATGTTTTTAAAGGGAAAAATGGAACCTTTAAAAGTAAAATCACATATGATAAAACACATAATAGATGAAAAAGAGAAGACTGCCATGAAGTGGCAGTCTTTAAGAACCGATAAATTTAATAACAGTTGCAATGATGAAAAGTGTTGCGAAAAAACCAAATGAGACGATAAATCCTACCCCTGAATCAATAGCGTCATTGCGTTTACTTTGAACGTTTTGTTCAAAATCATTCATTTAGAATCCCTCCCCAACATTCCACTTTAGTATAAAATATTGTCAGAAAAAAATCTACAATTTCCATATGAAGAGAAAACGAGCTTTTTTGCTACTTTTAAATCATGAAGTAATGTGAGTTTTTCGTTTCCAAGCATGTTAACAGTTGGCACTTATACTCAAATTTTTATTGCGAATAATAAAGGGAAGGTGATTACCGCACACCAATAAGAAACCCGGGGCTTATTGCGTGGCGTTTAATATAAATAAAGGGACGGGTTATAAAGCCTGTTCCTTTGTACTTGTAAAACAAAAGCTAGGGCATTAGTATAAATATATATTGCCAAGTTAGGGAGTAGGAAAAAGTATGAGTGATATACATAAAAAAATTAAAAAGAAACAGTTTGCTCCGTTATATTTACTATATGGAACGGAAGCTTTTTTTATAAATGAAACGATAAAGCTTATTACAACAGAAGCACTTGAAGAAGAAGATCGAGAGTTTAATGTTGTGACATACGATTTAGAAGAAGCGTATTTAGAAGATGTGGTTGAGGATGCGCGTACGCTTCCTTTCTTCGGAGAACGGAAAGTGCTGTTAATAAAGTCACCGCTATTTTTGACCTCGCAAAAAGAAAAGTTAGAGCAAAATATAAAGATTTTAGAAGAATACATTGGTGAACCTTCTCCATTTTCTATTCTTGTTTTTGTTGCGCCTTACGAAAAACTTGATGAGCGAAAAAAAATTACAAAACTATTAAAGAAAACAGCAGATGTAGTAGAAGCAAATGCGATGCAAGTGCAGGATGTTCAGAAGTGGATTGTTGCTCGTGCAGATGAAGTACATGTGCATATTGATAACGCGGCTGTTAGTTTGTTGTTAGAGCTTGTGGGAAGTAATGTAACAATGTTGGCGAAGGAAATGGACAAGTTAACGTTATACGTTGGTATGGGTGGAGAGATTACGACGAAACTTGTTGCAGAGCTTGTGCCAAAATCCGTTGAGCAAAATGTATTCGCTTTGACAGAAAAAGTGGTGAAAAAAGATATTGCAGGTGCAATGCAAATTTTGGATGGATTATTTACGCAGCAGGAAGAGCCGATTAAATTGCTTGCGTTATTAGTGAGTCAATTCCGCTTGTTGTATCAAGTGAAAGAGCTACAGCAACGTGGTTATGGACAAAATCAAATTGCGTCTCATATTGGTGTACATCCGTATCGCGTGAAGTTGGCAATGAATCAAACGAAGTTTTTCTCTTTTGAAGAATTAAAAAAAGTGATTATAGAATTAGCGGAAGCTGATTATAGTATGAAGACGGGAAAGATGGATAAGAAACTTGTGCTCGAGTTTTTCTTAATGCGATTAAATCATATGTGATGACACAAAAAAGTTCATGTACTTAGTACATGAACTTTTTTGTATATAAAAAAACGATCCAAATGGATCGTTTTTTAAACGCCTTACGCGTTTACTTGTTTCGCTAAGCGAGATTTTTGACGAGCTGCAGCGTTTTGGTGGATAAGACCTTTACGAGCTGCTTTGTCAAGTTTTTTAGAAGCAGTTTTGAAAGCTTCTTTAGCATTTTCAAGATCGTTATTAGTAACTAAAGCTTCAACAGTTTTAACAGCAGAACGCATGTCAGACTTGATAGAAGCGTTATGTGCACGACGCTCTTCGCTAAGTTTAGCGCGTTTGATAGCAGATTTGATGTTTGCCATACTTTTCACCTCCCTGGTGCAATCGAATGACTCGATTCTTACATAGAACAAGTGATATTCTATCAAACGGTGAAGAGAATTGCAATAGTATATCCATGAAATTTCACGTAAAGGAAAGAATGACCTTATATAACTTTGGGAAATCTAACGATATTTACTATGAATTACGGAGGAGATACGATGAAAGAACCATTAGATTTAAGTAAATATAGCATTAGAACTGACCTTGCTGTAGAAGCCCATCAAATGTTGCAAGAAAGCCAAGAAGAACAAAAAGGGATACAGGGAGTTATTGTAAAAGAGAGAGAAGAAGAGGGTACTATAATTACAAAAGTAACAATTGATGAAGCTGCCTCTGAAGCGATGGGTAAAAAGCCTGGAAATTATTTAACGCTTGAAGTTCAAGGTATACGTCAGCAAGATACAGAACTTCAACAAAAAGTGGAGCGTATTTTTGCAAAAGAATTTTCTAATTTCTTAGAAGAGGTTGGCGTTACAAAAGAAGCAAGCTGTTTAATTGTAGGTCTTGGGAATTGGAATGTAACACCAGATGCTCTTGGACCGATAGTTGTAGAAAATGTATTAGTAACGAGACATTTGTTTCAATTACAGCCTGAAAGTGTAGAAGAAGGATTTAGGCCTGTTAGTGCAATTCGGCCGGGGGTAATGGGAATTACAGGGATTGAAACGAGCGATGTTATTTATGGGATTATTGAGAAGACGAACCCGGACTTTGTAATTGCGATTGACGCATTAGCTGCCCGTTCTATTGAACGAGTAAATAGCACGATACAAATTTCTGATACTGGAATTCATCCCGGATCGGGGGTTGGGAATAAACGTAAAGAACTAAGTAAAGAAACATTGGGTATCCCTGTAATCGCGATTGGTGTTCCGACTGTGGTCGATGCTGTTTCGATTACAAGTGATACGATTGATTTTATTTTGAAACATTTCGGCCGAGAGATGAAAGAAGGAAATAAACCTTCACGCTCTTTGTTACCAGCGGGATTTTCATTTGGAGAAAAGAAAAAATTAACAGAAGAAGATATGCCGGATGAAAAGAGCAGAAATATGTTTTTAGGTGCTGTTGGTACGTTGGAAGAAGAAGAAAAAAGAAGGCTGATTTATGAAGTGCTATCTCCTCTTGGTCATAATTTAATGGTAACCCCAAAAGAAGTAGATACTTTTATTGAGGATATGGCGAATGTAATAGCGAGTGGTTTAAATGCGGCGCTGCATCATCAAATTGATCAAGATAATACGGGAGCATATACACATTGAGGGGAACAGATGATTATCGTTTGAGTCGCTTTACGCTTTTGTGTATATGTAGTGTGGCTTTATGTTTACTTATGATGATAGCAGGAGTGGCACTTGCTAATCATGGTTTGAAAAGTATGAAAGGCTATCAGCAACTGTCATATGAACAAATAGCTCATATGACAGGGACAGAAAGTACAGGTGCTGAATCAGAAATTTTGGGTAGCTCGTTTTCGGCCTCAGAAAAACAACAACAGTTAGAACGTTTAAGAAGTTTTAATGTTGTAGAAGGAATTGGGATGGCAGTAGCAAGTGTAGCTTATGAAATGACGAAGTTCGGAACGGATATCGTTGTTGGGAAAATAAAAGGAATTTTTAGCTAAGAGTAACATGGGAGGCGGTTGTTTTACTGGTTTGTAAGACAGCCGTTTTAAAATTTGAAAAGGGTTTGTCTCTTATGGTTTATTCGCATAAGATATAGATAGAATGATTTGTATCGTAAGCAGCACGAGTTTTCATTGAATCTTTGTTGCTCTATTGATATAATCAGTGCTAGTGTATATTGGCGAGACTATTAGGAGTTGAGAACATAGATGAATAAAGAAGAAAGAGCAAAAAGACAGTCCAAAATTCGTAATTTCTCTATTATTGCTCATATTGACCACGGAAAATCAACGTTAGCAGACCGTATTTTAGAGAAAACAAACGCGTTAACACAACGTGAAATGAAAGCTCAGTTGCTTGACTCTATGGATTTAGAGCGTGAGCGTGGTATTACAATCAAATTAAACGCAGTACAATTAAACTATAAAGCAAAAGATGGTGAAGAGTATATTCTTCATTTAATTGATACACCAGGACACGTCGACTTTACGTACGAAGTATCTCGTAGTTTAGCGGCTTGTGAAGGCGCGATTCTTGTAGTAGATGCAGCGCAAGGTATTGAAGCGCAAACGTTAGCAAACGTATACTTAGCGCTTGATAATAATTTAGAAATTTTACCAGTTATTAATAAAATCGACTTACCGAGTGCGGATCCAGAACGTGTACGTCAAGAGGTAGAAGATGTAATTGGTTTAGATGCATCAGAAGCGGTACTTGCTTCTGCGAAAGCTGGAATTGGTATTGAGGAAATTTTAGAACAAATTGTTGAAAAAGTACCAGCTCCGACGGGTGATTCAGAAGAGCCGTTACAATGTATGATTTTCGACTCTTTATATGATCCGTACCGCGGTGTAATTGCTTATATCCGTGTTGTAAATGGAACAGTAAAAGTTGGCGATAAAGTACGTATGATGGCAACGGGTAAAGAATTTGAAGTAACAGAAGTAGGTGTATTTACACCGAAAACTACGCAACGTGACGAGTTAACAGTAGGTGATGTAGGTTTCTTAGCAGCATCGATTAAAAATGTTGGTGACACACGCGTTGGTGATACGATTACACATGCGAAACGTCCAGCTGCAGAGCCGTTAGCAGGTTACCGTAAGTTAAACCCGATGGTATTCTGTGGTCTGTATCCAATTGACTCTGCTCGTTATAACGATTTACGTGATGCATTAGAAAAATTAGAGTTAAACGATTCTGCTCTTGAGTTTGAACCAGAAACATCTCAAGCGCTAGGATTTGGTTTCCGTTGTGGTTTCTTAGGACTTCTTCACATGGAAATCATTCAAGAACGTATTGAACGTGAATTTAAGATTGACTTAATTACAACAGCGCCAAGCGTTATTTATAAAGTTTATTTAACTAACGGTGAAGATGTTATTGTTGATAACCCATCTAATATGCCAGATCCACAGTCTATCGATCGTGTAGAAGAGCCGTTTGTGAAGGCTTCAATTATGGTTCCGAATGACTATGTTGGAGCTGTAATGGAGATTTGCCAAGGTAAACGTGGAACGTTTATTGATATGCAATATTTAGATGAAACGCGTGTTACATTAACATATGAAATCCCGTTATCAGAAATCGTATATGACTTCTTTGATCAATTGAAATCAAATACGAAAGGGTATGCATCATTTGACTACGAGTTAATTGGCTATAAACCATCTAAACTTGTGAAAATGGATATTCTTTTAAATAATGAACAAGTGGATGCTTTATCATTTATCGTACACCGTGATTCAGCGTATGACCGTGGTAAAGTAATCGTAGAGAAATTAAAAGAATTAATTCCGAGACAACAGTTCGAAGTGCCAATTCAGGCGACTATCGGAAATAAAGTTGTAGCACGTTCTACAATTAAAGCGATGCGTAAAAACGTACTTGCAAAATGTTACGGCGGTGACATTTCTCGTAAGCGTAAACTTCTTGATAAGCAAAAAGAAGGTAAAAAACGTATGAAGTCTGTTGGCTCTGTAGAAGTACCGCAAGAGGCATTCATGGCTGTGCTGAAAATGGATGACAACTAATATTTGAAATAAAAAAGAAGTCGTTTGTGCGGCTTCTTTTTTCTGTATAATTACTTTTTAGACATCTGAGCAGCTCTCATTTACAATAATGAGAGAGCTTTTTAGTTCATATAGAGTTAGGAGATTGTTAATGTCCGAAAATATTCGAAAAGATATTCAAGATAAAATACAAAATGGTAATTTTAATTGTGAAAAGGAATTGACGCTTTCTATTATTAGTGGAAAGTGGAAAGTTGTGATACTGTGGCATCTTGGTGTGGAAGGGCCGCATCGTTTCAGTGAATTACAACGGTTATTCCCAAGCATTTCTCATAAAGTTTTGTCGAACCAATTAAAAGAGTTAATGGAAGATGGGATTGTTGATCGGACAGTATATCCCGAAATTCCTCCTCGCGTTGAGTATTATATGACGGAACTAGGCATGTCACTTTTACCGATCGTTGAAATGATGTATGATTGGGGAAAAATGCGAATGGAACAAATTCGTAATACGTTAGAGAAGTAGAGAACCCTCCGGAGTGCGGAGGTTTTCTTTTTAGAAAGGTAGGAGTTATATTTGGTACAAGCTGCATATATTCATATTCCGTTTTGTCAGCACATTTGTCACTATTGTGATTTTAATAAAGTGTTTATTGAACGCCAACCGGTTGATCAATATTTAGATTATTTAGAGAAGGAAATAATAAATACGGTTCAAAAAGTTCCGTTTGATAGTATGAAAACGATTTTTGTGGGCGGGGGAACTCCGACAGCGTTAAATATGGAGCAGACAAAAAAATTACTCGAGATTATTAATCGTCATTTGCGTCCGTTCGCCCCGAATTGTGAATTAACATTTGAAGCGAATCCAGGAGATCTACCGAAAGAGAAGTTGAATGTACTGCTAGAAGGTGGAGTGAATCGAATTAGTTTTGGTGTGCAAACGTTCCGTGATGAACTGCTTGAGAAAATTGGGCGCAAGCATACGAGGGAAGATGCATTCCTAGCGATTCGAGAAGCACAGGAAGTTGGCTTTAAAAATATTAATGTAGATATTATTTATGCTTTGCCAGGACAGACGATAGAAGATGTAAAAGAAACATTAGATATTGCTTTTACGCTTGGTGTACAACATTTCTCGGCATATTCATTAATTGTGGAACCAAAAACAGTGTTTTATAACTTAATGAACAAAGGGAAATTGCGTCTTCCGGGTGAAGACCATGAAGCGAAAATGTATGAAATAGTAATGGATGAAATGGAGAAACACGGTTATAACCAGTATGAAATTAGTAATTTCTCAAAAGGTGACAATAAAAGTAGACATAATCTCACATACTGGAATAATGAAGAGTATTATGGATTTGGAGCTGGAGCTCATAGTTATGTGAACGGGGAACGTATTCAAAATGTAGGTCCCCTGAAGCAATATTTTAATAAAATTGATGAAACAGGATTTCCATATTTAGATGTTCACAAAGTGACGGAGAAAGAAAGAATGGAAGAAGAGCTGTTCTTAGGGCTTCGAAAAACAAAAGGTGTTTCTAAAACGGCGTTCCGCAATAAATTTAATGTAGAGATGGATCAAGTTTTCGCGAAGCAGTTACAAAGCAACCAAGAGAAGGGATTGCTTGAAGAGGAAGATGGACATGTGCGTTTAACGCGAAAAGGAAAATTATTAGGGAATGAAGTATTCCAATCATTTTTGATTGACTAATTAAATGTTCCATAGGCGTGAAAAAGTTTCATTATTTCGTGACGTTTCCGTTGACAATTGAATGTCAATTTTGGTAAGTTATTAATAGATTTAGCACTCAAAGACAAAGAGTGCTAACAGAGGTGATGATGAGATGCTTACGGAACGTCAGCTCTTAATTTTACAAACAATTATTGATGACTTTATTGGATCAGCGCAGCCCGTTGGGTCTAGAACGTTGGCTAAAAAAGATGAAATTACATTTAGTTCAGCTACTATTCGAAATGAAATGGCGGACTTAGAAGAATTAGGTTTTATTGAAAAAACGCACAGTTCTTCTGGACGTGTTCCTTCTGAGAAAGGTTACCGATTTTATGTAGACCATCTTTTAGCGCCGCAAAACTTACCGAACGCTGAAATTGTACAAATTAAAGATTTATTTGCCGAAAGAATTTTTGAAGCGGAAAAAATTGCACAGCAATCTGCTCAAATTTTATCAGAACTTACGAATTATACGGCCATTGTTCTTGGACCGAAGTTAAGTACAAATAAACTTAAAAATGTACAAATTGTGCCGCTTGATCGTCAAACTGCAGTCGCTATTATTGTAACCGATACAGGGCATGTACAAAGTAAAACGATTACCGTTCCGGAATCTGTTGATTTATCAGATTTAGAAAAAATGGTTAATATTTTAAATGAAAAGCTATCTGGCGTACCGATGGAAGAACTTCATAATAAAATCTTTAAAGAGATTGTTACAGTTTTACGTGGGTATGTTCATAATTACGATAGTGCAATAAAAATGTTGGATGGTACATTTCAAGTTCCTTTATCGGAAAAGATATACTTTGGAGGAAAAGCAAATATGCTTTCGCAGCCAGAGTTCCATGACATTCAAAAGGTTAGATCTTTACTTACCATGATTGATAATGAAGCCGAATTTTATGACATTTTACGTCATAAACAAGTCGGGATTCAAGTGAAAATTGGTAGGGAAAACTCTTCGACGGCTATGGAGGATTGTAGTTTAATTTCTGCAACATATTCAATCGGCGAAGAGCAACTTGGAACAATTGCTATTTTAGGTCCTACGAGAATGCAATACTCTCGTGTAATTAGTTTGTTACAGTTATTTACGAGACAATTTACTGATGGGCTTAAAAAGTAAATGAGAGTAATACATTCGCTCAAGTGATGAAATTTTCATTGCTGTGTGTAATATATAATGCTTAGGTAATCATGCTATGCATGATACCTAATACCTTTTAAGGAGGTGAATATTGTGGAAGAGCGTAACGAACAAGTGGTAGAAGAAGTAAAAGAAGCGCAAGTTGAAGAAGCTGTCACGCCAGAAAACAGTGAAGAAACTGTAGAAGAAAAAAGTGAGGCTGCTCTTTTACAAGAAAAAGTAGATGAGTTACAAGCGAAACTAACGGAAACGGAAGGTCGCACATTACGTCTACAAGCTGATTTTGAAAATTATAAGCGCCGTGTCCAAATGGATAAACAGGCTGCTGAAAAATATAGAGCACAAAGTCTAGTTTCAGACATCTTGCCAGCTCTTGATAATTTTGAAAGAGCAATGCAAGTGGAAGCGACTGATGAGCAAACGAAATCCTTGTTACAAGGTATGGAAATGGTGCATCGTCAATTGTTAGAAGCGCTGACTAAAGAAGGTGTGGAAGTGATTGAAGCTGTTGGTAAACAGTTTGATCCTAATGAACACCAAGCTATTATGCAAGTGGAAGATAGTGAATTTGAATCAAACGCGGTTGTGGAAGAATTCCAAAAAGGTTATAAATTAAAAGACCGTGTGATTCGCCCATCAATGGTAAAAGTAAATCAATAATTTACATAAAACTAGGAGGATTCGCCATGAGTAAAATTATCGGTATTGACTTAGGTACAACAAACTCTTGTGTAGCTGTTATGGAAGGTGGAGAACCAAAGGTTATCCCAAATCCAGAAGGAAACCGTACAACACCTTCTGTTGTAGCTTTCAAAAATGAAGAACGTCAAGTTGGGGAAGTTGCAAAGCGCCAAGCAATTACAAACCCAAATACAATCATGTCTGTTAAACGTCATATGGGTACAGACTACAAAGTAGAAGTTGAAGGTAAAGATTATACACCTCAAGAAATTTCTGCAATCATTTTACAAAATTTAAAAGCTTCTGCTGAAGCATACTTAGGTGAAACAGTAACGAAAGCTGTTATTACAGTACCTGCATACTTCAACGATGCAGAGCGTCAAGCAACGAAAGATGCTGGTCGTATCGCTGGTTTAGAAGTTGAGCGTATCATTAACGAGCCAACAGCAGCAGCACTTGCTTACGGTTTAGAAAAACAAGACGAAGAACAAAAAATCTTAGTATATGACTTAGGTGGCGGTACATTTGACGTATCTATCCTTGAGTTAGCAGACGGCACATTCGAAGTTATTTCAACTGCTGGTGACAACCGTCTTGGTGGCGATGACTTTGACCAAGTTATCATCGATCACTTAGTAGCTGAGTTCAAAAAAGAAAATAACATTGATTTAAGCCAAGATAAAATGGCGCTTCAACGCTTGAAAGATGCAGCTGAAAAAGCGAAAAAAGATCTTTCTGGTGTAACACAAACTCAAATTTCATTACCATTCATTAGTGCTGGAGCTGCTGGTCCATTACACTTAGAATTAACGTTAACAAGAGCGAAATTCGAAGAGCTTTCAGCAGGTCTTGTTGAAAGAACATTAGAGCCAACTCGTCGTGCATTAAAAGACGCTGGTTTTGCTCCAAGCGAATTAGATAAAGTTATTCTTGTTGGTGGATCTACTCGTATCCCAGCTGTACAAGAAGCTATTAAACGTGAAACTGGTAAAGAGCCATATAAAGGTGTAAACCCTGATGAAGTTGTAGCATTAGGTGCTGCAGTTCAAGGTGGCGTACTTACTGGTGATGTAGAAGGCGTTCTATTATTAGACGTAACTCCACTTTCTTTAGGTATTGAAACTATGGGTGGCGTGTTCACGAAATTAATCGAGCGTAACACTACAATTCCAACAAGTAAGTCACAAGTATTCTCGACAGCTGCTGATAATCAACCAGCAGTAGACATTCACGTATTACAAGGTGAGCGTCCGATGTCAGCTGACAACAAAACGTTAGGTCGTTTCCAATTAACTGACCTTCCACCAGCACCACGTGGTATTCCACAAATCGAAGTAACATTCGATATTGATGCGAACGGTATCGTTAACGTACGTGCGAAAGACTTAGGAACAAGCAAAGAGCAAGCTATTACAATCCAATCTTCTTCAGGTCTTTCTGATGAAGAAGTAGAACGTATGGTACAAGAAGCGGAAGCAAATGCTGACGCTGACCAAAAACGTAAGGAAGAAGTTGAACTTCGTAATGAAGCTGACCAACTTGTATTCCAAACAGACAAAGTTGTAAAAGATTTAGAAGGTAAAGTAGATGCAGCTGAAGTTGCAAAAGCAACAGAAGCGAAAGAAGCATTACAAGCTGCAATCGAGAAAAACGAGCTTGAAGAAATTCGTGCGAAAAAAGATGCTTTACAAGAAATCGTACAACAATTAACTGTTAAATTATACGAGCAAGCTCAAGCAGCTGCTGGTCAAGCAGAAGGTGCGCAAGGTGCACAAGACGCTAGCGCGAAGAAAGACAATGTAGTTGATGCTGAGTTTGAAGAAGTAAAAGAAGACAAGTAATTCAACTGTAAACATAATAAGTAAGATGACAAAAAGTCAAAGTCAAGCGTGCCTTGACTTTGGCTTTTTTCACGAATGAGAAGCGATGTGTGAGGATCTTAAGTTTTTCGCTTTGCATACTGTAAGTGAGGAAACTTTGTTGCAAAGCACTTTCTTTCGGTGTTAAAATTACGTTTATGTGAAAGATTCGGGGGTTGTAAATTTATGAGTAAACGAGACTATTATGAGGTCCTTGGACTTAGCAAGGGCGCTTCAACAGATGAAATAAAAAAAGCGTATCGTCGTTTGGCTAAAAAATACCATCCAGACGTAAGCAAAGAAGAAAATGCAATTGAAAAGTTTAAAGAAGTACAAGAAGCATACGAAGTGTTAAGTGATGATCAAAAGCGTGCGCAGTACGATCAATTTGGTCATGCTGGTGCAAATCAAGGATTCGGTGGATTTGGCGGCGGAGGAGACTTCGGCGGTGGCTTCGGTTTTGAAGATATATTTAGTTCTTTCTTTGGCGGTGGCGGCGGCAGACGTCGTGATCCAAATGCTCCGCGCCAAGGCGCTGACTTACAATATCAAGTCACTTTAGATTTTGAAGAAGCTATTTTTGGTAAGGAATTAAATGTGGAAATTCCAGTAGAAGATCCATGTGATACTTGTAAAGGTAGTGGAGCAAAACCAGGAACTTCAAAAGAAACATGTAAACATTGTTCAGGTTCTGGTCAAGTGAGTGTTGAACAAAACACACCGTTTGGTCGTATCGTAAACCGTCAAGCTTGTGGTCATTGTTCAGGAACTGGACAAATTATTAAAGAAAAATGTACGACATGTCACGGTTCAGGTAAAGTTCGTAAACGTAAAAAAATTAATGTTAAAATTCCAGCGGGTATTGATAATGGTCAACAAATTCGTGTGTCTGGAAAAGGTGAAGCCGGCGTAAATGGCGGACCAGCAGGAGACTTATATGTTGTTGTTCATGTAAGAAATCATGAATTCTTCGAGCGTGAAGGAGACCACATTATTTGCGAAATGCCATTAACATTTGCACAAATGGCACTTGGTGCTGAAGTGGAAGTCCCTACTGTTCATGGTAAAGTGAAGCTGAAAATCCCAGCAGGAACACAAACTGGAACAGAGTTCCGCTTAAAAGGAAAAGGTGCTCCGAACGTACGTGGATACGGTCAAGGAGATCAATATGTAGTCGTTCGTGTTGTTGTACCGACGAAATTGACTTCACAGCAAAAAGATTTATTACGTGAATTTGCAGGACAAGAAGAGCAGGATGATAGTTTATTCGGAAAGCTTAAACGTGCTTTCAAAGGGGAATAATGGAAATAAAAAATGGAGTTGGTAAATTGTGAAATGGTCAGAAATTAGTATTCATACAACAGAAGAAGCAGTAGAAGCTGTCTCTCATATTTTACATGAAGCTGGTGCTAGCGGAGTTGCGATTGAGGATCCAGCGGAGTTAACGAAAGAGCGCGAGCAACAATATGGTGAAATTTATGCATTGAATCCAGATGAATATCCGGCGGAAGGTGTATTAATAAAAGCATATTTCCCGCAAACCGATTCTTTACATGAAACGATTGCAGGTGTAAAATCATCTATTGATGTGCTTCCATCTTACGACATCGAAATTGGTACTGGAAATATTACCGTTAACGAAGTCAATGAAGAAGATTGGGCTACTGCTTGGAAAAAATATTACCATCCAGTACAAATTTCTGATACATTCACAATCGTACCGACTTGGGAAGAATATACACCATCTTCTCCTGATGAAAAAATCATTGAATTAGACCCGGGTATGGCGTTTGGTACAGGAACTCATCCAACAACAACGATGTGTATCCGTGCTTTAGAAAAAACAGTACAGCCAGGTGACGCTATTATTGATGTAGGAACAGGTTCTGGTGTACTTAGTATTGCAGCAGCAAAATTAGGTGCGTCTTCTGTTCAAGCGTATGATTTAGATCCGGTTGCGGTTGAAAGTGCAGAAATGAATGTACGTTTAAATAAAACAGATGATATCGTGTCTGTTGGACAAAATAGTCTTTTAGAAGGTATTGAAGGTCCTGTTGATTTAATCGTAGCTAACTTATTAGCAGAAATTATTCTATTATTCCCTGAAGATGCAGCAAGAGTTGTGAAGTCAGGTGGATTATTTATTACATCGGGCATTATTGCTGCGAAGGAAAAAGTAATTTCTGAGGCGCTAGAAAAAGCTGGATTTACAATTGAAGAAGTGTTACGAATGGAAGATTGGGTAGCAATTATTGCACGAAATGCGTAATATAGATTTTAGTCTATAATGAAAAGGGGAGTCTCTCACTATAAGGTGAGGGACTTGCCGTTTGTTATATGAAAAATGATAACGTTTCGTTCTTTTCGTAAGTGTTGACTTACGAAAGGAACGAAACTCTACTAAGGTGATTATATGCAACGTTATTTTGTAGAAGAGAAATATGTAAATGAGACAAGTATTCGCATTGTAGGTGATGACGTACATCATATCGCAAGAGTGATGCGTATGTCAGCTGGTGATCATATTTATTGCTGTGTAAATGGAAAAACAGCAGTATGTTCAATTGATGAAATTACCAGTGAATTTATTAATACGGCTATTGTAGAATGGGTAGAGGCGTCAAGTGAACTTCCTGTTTTCGTGACGATTGCAAGTGGACTGCCAAAAGGAGACAAGCTAGAGTTAATTTTTCAAAAAGGAACTGAGCTTGGGGCAGCTGCATTCTTACCATTTCAAGCATCTCGCTCTATCGTAAAATGGGATGCGAAAAAAGCTGATAAAAAAGTTGAGCGTTTAAGAAAAATTGTGAAAGAAGCTGCGGAACAATCACATAGAAGTGAAATTCCAGAAGTACATGCTCCAGCATCATTTAAGCAATTGCTTTCAATGAGTGGTGAGTATGATGCTTGTCTTGTTGCTTACGAAGAGGAAGCAAAACAAGGCGAGAAATCTAATTTTGCGAAAGCTTTAACGACAATGAAACCAGGTCAAAAGCTATTGATTGTATTTGGCCCAGAAGGCGGTTTAGCTGAGGAAGAGATTACAGCGCTTCGTGAACATAAATTTGTACCATGTAGTTTAGGACCAAGAATTTTAAGAACAGAAACGGCGCCGTTATACGCGTTAAGTGCTGCTTCGTATCATTTTGAATTGATGGGGTGATGATCAATGTCAACTGTTGCGTTCCATACGTTAGGTTGTAAAGTAAACCACTATGAAACAGAAGCCATTTGGCAATTGTTTAAACAAGGTGGTTATGAAAGAACAGAATATGAAAAGAAAGCTGATGTATATGTTATTAACACATGTACAGTAACGAATACTGGGGACAAAAAAAGCCGTCAAGTAATCAGACGTGCTGTGCGTCAAAATCCAGATGCAGTTATTTGTGTAACGGGATGTTATGCACAAACATCTCCAGCTGAAATTATGGCGATCCCGGGTGTGGATATTGTAGTTGGTACACAGGATCGTGAAAAGATGTTAGGTTACATCGAAGAATTCCGTAAAGAGCGTCAACCAATTAATGCTGTCCGCAATATTATGAAAACACGTGTGTACGAAGAACTTGATGTACCTTATTTCACGGATCGTACACGTGCGTCTTTAAAAATACAAGAGGGTTGCAATAACTTCTGTACATTCTGTATCATTCCTTGGGCGCGCGGTTTAATGCGTTCTCGTGATGGAAAAGAAGTTATTAAACAAGCGCAACAATTAGTGGATGCAGGCTATAAAGAAATCGTATTAACGGGTATTCATACAGGTGGATACGGCGAAGACATAAAAGATTATAACTTAGCTGGATTACTTCGTGATATGGAAGCGGAAGTAGGCGGATTAAAACGTCTTCGTATTTCTTCTATTGAAGCGAGTCAAATTTCAGATGAAGTAATTGAAGTGTTAGATAAATCTGAAGTAGTTGTACGCCACTTGCATATTCCGTTGCAATCTGGCTCTAATACTGTATTAAAACGTATGCGTCGTAAATATACGATGGAATTCTTCCAAGAGCGTTTAGATCGTTTGAAAGAAGCGTTACCAGGCCTTGCGATTACATCTGACGTAATCGTTGGTTTCCCAGGTGAAACAGAAGAAGAATTCATGGAAACATACAATTTCATTAAAGAGAACCGCTTCTCTGAGTTACATGTGTTCCCTTACTCAAAACGTACAGGAACACCTGCAGCGCGCATGGAAGATCAAGTTCCTGAAGATGTGAAGAACGATCGTGTTCATCGTTTAATTGAGCTATCTAATCAATTAGCGAAAGAGTACGCATCAGCGTTTGAAGGTGAAGTGCTTGAAATCATTCCGGAAGAGCAATTTAAAGAGGGCGACCGTGAAGGGTTATATGTAGGTTATACAGATAACTACTTGAAAATTGTATTTGAAGGATCAGAAGAATTAATTGGTAAGCTAGTGAAAGTGAAAATTACGAAAGCTGGTTATCCATATAACGAAGCGCAATTTGTTCGTGTTCTTGAAGATGATGTGAAAAAAGAATCAGCTAGCGCATAAAAAGAGCGTGCAACCGGAAACGGTTTGCATGCTTTCTTTATTTGAAGCGGTTAAGTAATAGAAGGTGGGGAGGCGTTTCATGCATCCCTGTATGAAAAAAGATGAAATGATAAAAATATAGTTGTCTTCATCAGTGAAGGATACTAGTTATTTGCATAACTTTTGAAAAGGAAATGCTTCTATTCTTCTTTTATTCTGCCAAATAGTTGACCTGAAGTGATAAAATGTATTATAATCGTAAAAGACATGCTGAAGAAGTGTTTCTTTTTGCATGCTGAAGTTAGTATGTAAGTGTGATGTTTCGGAGGGAGGGAAAGAGAATGTCAAAAACAGTCGTTCGTAAAAACGAGTCTTTGGAGGATGCACTTCGCCGTTTTAAAAGATCGGTTTCTAAAACTGGTACACTTGCTGAAGCAAGAAAGCGCGAGTTTTATGAAAAACCAAGTGTAAAACGTAAGAAGAAATCTGAAGCGGCAAGAAAGCGTAAATTCTAAGAGAGGGTGTAAGTTATGAGTCTTCTCGGTCGTTTAAACGATGATATGAAACAAGCGATGAAGAATAAACAAAAAGAAAAATTAACCGTTATTCGTATGGTTAAGGCTGCTTTACAAAATGAAGGTATTAAACTGCAACATACTCTTACTGAAGAAGAGGAAATAACAGTTTTAGCTCGTGAAGTAAAACAGTATAAGGACTCCCTCCTTGAATTTAAAAAAGCTGGTCGTGAAGACCTTGTTAATAAACTGCAAAGTGAAATTCAGATTTTAAGCGCATATTTGCCAGAGCAATTAACTGAAGAAGAACTAGTTGATGTAATCAAGCAAGTTATTTCTGAAGTTGGTGCGACTTCTAAAGCAGATATGGGTAAAGTGATGACTGCTGTTATGCCGAAAGTAAAAGGTAAAACAGACGGATCACTTGTGAATAAGCTGGTTATCCAGCTATTAGCATAAAAAAACGTCTCATTTCGTATGAGACGTTTTTTTATTGTTCTTATTAAGGAGAAACGCTATATTGCTTAAAAAGCGTTTCTGTAAGTGATAGAAACCCCTCTAGTTAAAGTTTCAATTTATTATTTCCTTATATAATTCCGATTCTACACCTATTCTTACTTCCTTGACTAAAACTTCTTTCGCGAATAAAAGCTAAGTACCGAGCCTTCTGAAACTCAGATTGAAGTTTTATAGCTTGCTCTTCAGCATAATCCTCAAAGGTAACGAAAGAGATTCTAACTATTTTAGATTTTGCATCAGTTGCATAAAATGGCTGGATATTACTGTCGGTAACTTGTTTTATAACATTCAAAATTTCTTGACCAAAGCCGATTTCCTTTCGTATTTCCTCATTTATTAATTCATTTTTTAATGAACCCTAATATTTTTTGAAATTCATATAACAACCATCTATAAAATATTCTTACTTACAACGTAACATTCAGAGTGAAGAAATTTTCTTTTTTTTGATTTTATCCCGCATTAACGGGTAGCCCGATTGGTGAGGATTGATTATAGTTTTACTTTATCTCAGTTGTCCAATAAATGACAACTACTTATTCTATGGTCAGTATGTCACGTCCAGAACGAATTGTAACAGGTTTTTTCAAGTTTCCCACTTCTCGCTAGGCTCAATTTCTTAATGTAACTTGTACTGATATCCTGTAGGGGCGCATATTCTTGTATTAATACTTCTATTATTAAAGGTAACATCCTCTGATCCATCATTGTCCTGACAAATATGATTTCATATAGCGACTGTTTTAATTAACATGATATGAACTCTTGCAGAATATAGTTATGTTAGTGAAGTCGTTATAACACGATAGGCACTTGTGAAGAAATACATATATATGGGATGAGAGGGGGTCTTTCGAGATGAAGAAATTAGAACAAATGAAAAATTGGTTGACAAAACAAGTAGACCTACCAGTGGATGTATTAATGGATCTACCTCGGATTACTCTTGTTGGGCAAATACATATTTATATAGAAAATCATCGGGGGTTATTAGTGTTTTCAGATAAAGAAGTGCGATTGCTTTTAAAACACGGTCAATTATTAATTAAAGGACAATCCTTTGTTATTAAAACGATTCTTCCAGAAGAGCTTTTACTCGAGGGGATAATTGAGCAAGTAACATTTTTAGAAAATGAAAAAAAAGGTGATTGAAGTGAAACTTCCATTTGTGAAGTTTTTCTTCTTTATCCTGTAAAAGTTCCGTTGATAGAGACTGATTACAGTTTTACTCTGTTTTATTTTAGTACGAGCTATTTTAATGCTTCAAATAAAAAGTAGTATATCTACTTTTAGAAAGGTAGTGAAGGTGGTAAATGAAAAATAAATGGTTTATAAAGTGGCTTGGATATGTAAAAGTGCGAATTGAAGGTAGAGGAGCGGAACGGTTTGTTAATGAATGTGTACGGAGGAATTTATTAGTTTGGGATGTTAAAAAGATAGCTGATGAAACGTTAGTTTTTTGTATGTTGTTACGCGATGTGAAAAAAATAAAACCAATTTATAGAAAAAATGAATGTAAATTATATTTTATTGGACGTTATGGTTTTCCTTTTTGGAATAAACGTTTAATTAAAAACAGTGGATTTTTAATTGGTTTTTTAATTTTCTTTTTTGGTGTGATTGCAATGTCAAATATGGTTTGGAAAATTGAAATTACAGGAGCTAAACCTGAAACAGAATATATATTGATGAAAGAATTGGATAAAATGGGTATTAAAAAAGGGAAACTACAATTTCAAATGCCGAATGTAGAAGATGTACAACGCCATTTGACAGATAATATTAATGCCATTACTTGGGCGGGACTAGAAGTAAGGGGAACGACTTATCATTTTAAAATTGTTGAAAAAAACGAACCGAAGAAAGAAAAGGAACAAAGGCCGCAAAATTTAGTAGCAAAAAAAGAAGCGATTATTACAAAAACGTTTGTAGAAGTTGGAAAGCCGGTTGTACTGAAAAATGATCATGTAGAAAAAGGACAGATTCTCGTATCGGGAATATATGGTAATGAGGAAAGTCCGACGATTGTTTCAGCGAAAGGTATTGTATATGGCGAAACGTGGTATACATCTAAGGTGGATGTCCCGTTAAAGACGCAATTCCAAGTGTATACTGGTAATGTATACAATGAACATTTTCTTAAATTCGGGGATACGAAAATAAAAATATGGGGATTTCAGCATGATAAGTATAAACGCTCTCGTACTGAAAGTGTAAAGCATGATGTGAAATTATTTGGTTTTACACTGCCGATTGCATATGAAAAAGATGTTGTGAGAGAAGAGGAAGAAGCGAATCGAGAATATACAGAAAAGCAAGCGCTGAAAGTAGCGAAGGAGATGGCCGAAAAAGAACTAAAGAAAAAATTGGATGAACATGCTATGATTGTAAGTGATAAGATTTTGAGTAAAGAGGTTGAGGCGGATCAACTAAAAGTCACATTGCATTATACTGTGGTTGAAAATATTGCAGAGCCACAACCAATATCCGAATCCGATATTCAAGGAGACTGAGTAATGGCAGAACAATTAGTAGAAATGAACCAACAATTGGAAAATGCTAACGAAGCAATCGCTCTTTTTGGAGTTAATGATGCGCATTTAAAAGTAATTGAACGAGAACTGAATGTATCGATCGTAACTAGAGGAGAAACTGTTCATGTATCTGGGGCAGTTGAAACGGTGGCACTCGTAGAAAAAATCTTACAGCAATTACTTGTTGTAATTCGTAAAAGTATATCAATTTCAGAGAGAGATGTTGCGTATGCGATTCAGCTTGCACAACAAGGGAAAATTGCTCAATTTGAAGAGTTATATGAGGAAGAAATTTTCAAGACTGCAAAAGGTAAATCCATTCGTGTAAAAACAATGGGGCAAAGAAGATATATTCATGCGATGAAGAAGAATGATATTGTCTTTGGGATAGGGCCTGCAGGAACTGGAAAAACATATTTAGCTGTAGTAATGGCTGTGAGGGCTTTAAAACAAGGATATGTAAAGAAAATTATTTTAACAAGACCTGCTGTAGAAGCTGGAGAAAATTTAGGTTTTTTACCAGGGGATTTGAAAGAGAAGGTAGATCCATACTTACGCCCGTTATATGATGCTTTACATGATATTCTTGGACAAGAATATACGCAGCGTATGATGGAGCGAGGAGTAATTGAAATAGCTCCGCTTGCTTATATGAGGGGGCGTACGCTTGATGATTCATTTGTTATTTTAGATGAGGCTCAAAATACAACGGGTGCTCAAATAAAAATGTTTTTAACAAGATTAGGTTTTAGTTCTAAAATGGTTATTACAGGGGACCCTTCACAAGTAGACTTGCCAAAAGGGGTAAAATCAGGGCTATCTATAGCTGCTAATATTTTATCTGGTGTATCAGGTCTGTCATTTATTACATTAGAACAAACGGACGTTGTGAGACATCCATTGGTGCAACGTATTATTGAGGCATATGATAAAATGGAATGATCCTATTTGTCAGGATCATTTCTTTTTGTATGATAAGGTTGGCGAACGTCATATTTTTTACTATCATGAAAGATAAGGAAAATAAACTATTGGTACTAGTGTATAAAATATTGCCTCAAAGTATCGTTTGGTAGAAGAAATGAAAGCTATAAATAGTTTCACTTTATTTCTGGAGAGGAGAAGGTATTGAAATCATGTCAAGATCTCAAGAAATTTCTAAGTGGTTTCGTAATTTACAACATTCGAAAAAACTAAGTTGGATTTCTTACGTTGTGTTAGGAGCAGTGCTGTTTTTTGCGCTTATGAATAATGTAAAACCAGAACAATTAGATGTTAATATGTATTCTATTGCGAAAAAGACAATCCATTCTCCTATAAAAATTGAAGATAAAGTTACAACGGATAAAAAGAAAAAAGAAGCCGCTACAAAAGTTGAAGATCAATATACATATAAAAGTGAGTATAAACAAAACAAAGTTGATATTGTGAATGACGTCTTTGCTAAAGTGGATGAAGTGGTGCAAGAGATTAAAGCTGTTGGACCGGATGATCAAAAAAAGATGACTGATGCTGAGAAAGTGGACAAGTTAAAAAAGAAACTACCCGCTGACTTAACGAAAGAGTTATCTGATTCAAACTTACTGAATTTGATTAATGCAGATCCGAGCCAATTAGTATTAGCGAAAGATGCTGCGGTCACAGCGATTAATAGTATCATGACTGAGCATATTAAAATGGACGAATTGAAAGATGCGAAAGAACGATATGTAAGTGAGATGAATAGTGTTAATGTTGATAATGGTTTAAAAGAATCAATTAAGGCGCTAGGAAGATATGCAATTTCAGCTAACTATTTTTATGACCCAATCTTAACGAAAGAGAAGAGAAAAGCAGAGGAAGATTTAGTTCCACCTGTTTATATTCTTCAAGGACAAGTTCTTGTTAGAGAAGGTGAAACAATTTCAAGTGATGTGTATAATCAGTTGAAATTAGTTGGTTTGTTAGAAAAAGGGAACGGTTTTCAACCTTATGTTGGATTAGCGGTACTCATTGGTGTGTTACTATACTTTATGCATAAACAATTTGAATTATTTTTAAAGAGAAAAAGAGAAGATAGACCGTATGTTTTAGCGTATATTACAATTTTGTCTATCACAA
Organism: Bacillus cereus group sp. MYBK108-1; assembly: GCF_051917185.1. Classification (NCBI taxonomy): domain Bacteria; kingdom Bacillati; phylum Bacillota; class Bacilli; order Caryophanales; family Bacillaceae; genus Bacillus; species Bacillus cereus group sp. MYBK108-1. Next base: position 131,217 of record NZ_JBQAHZ010000007.1, on the reverse strand, counting down.
TCGTCTTAATGAAAATCATTAGTTTGTTTCAAAAACTTGAATACGCAGGGATTGCATATGTTGTCCCAGTTGCGATGGGAACAATACTTGTAAAACTAATGATTGGTGATCGATTTGTCTTTTTAACGAGTATGATTTTTTCTGTATGCGGAAGTATTATGTTTAATGAAGGAGTAACGAGTACATTAAATTATAGTGTAGGGATTTACGTATTGTTAAGTTCGTTATCGGTTAGTATTTTCTTGCGAGAAAAAAATCGTCGTACAATGATTTTACAAGCTGGTATACTCGTTTCTGTATTAAATGTAGTCGTATTGGCGGCGCTTTTATTATTACGTAATGGGAATTTTTCGCCTCTTGAAATTGGTACACAATTATTAATGGCTTCACTTTCAGGGATTATATCATCCGTTTTGGCTATGGGGATTTTACCATATTTAGAAAGTGGACTTGGAATCGTATCAAGTATGAAGCTTATGGAACTATCAAGTCCAAATCATCCGCTTTTACGCAGAATTTTGTTAGAAGCGCCAGGGACATATCATCATAGTGTAATGGTAGCGAATCTTTCTGAGGCTGCTTGTGAAGCAGTTGGGGCAAATGGTGTATTAGCGCGTGTAGGGGCATATTATCATGATGTAGGAAAAACAGTACAACCGCAATTCTTTATTGAAAACCAAATGGGAATTAAAAACCCGCATGATAAATTAGATCCTGTAACGAGTAAAGATATTATAATTGCTCACGTAACGGATGGAGTAAGAATGCTCGAAGAATATCATATTCCACAAGAAATTATTGATATCGCTGGGCAACATCACGGTACAACGTTACTGAAATATTTTTATTATAAAGCTATTAAAGAAGATAAAGAAAAATATACAGAAGAGATGTTCCGTTATCCAGGTTCAAAAGCAACTTCGAAAGAATCGGCAATTGTTGGTATTGCTGATAGTGTAGAAGCTGCGGTACGTTCTATGAATCACCCAACGCCAGAACAAATTAATAATTTGGTGCAAAGTATTATTAAAGATCGACTGCAAGACGGTCAATTTAGTGAATGTGATTTGACGTTTAAGGAACTACAAATCGTTGGAAAAACGTTGTGTGAAACGTTAAATGGTATTTTCCATTCGCGTATTACATATCCGGAACCTCCGGAAGAAAAGGAGAAAGAATGAGTTTGTTAATTGATTTTATTGATGAAACAGAAGAAGTAAAAGAAGAGTATATGAGTTTAATTCGTGAAGTGTTAGAAAAAGCAGCTCAAATGGAAAATATCGAGGATGGTGCGGAGGTATCGGTGACATTTGTAGATAATGAGCGCATTAGAGAAATTAATCGTGATTACCGAGATAAAGATCAACCTACAGATGTAATATCCTTTGCCATGGAAGAGATGGGAGAAGGAGAAATGGAGATTGTTGGTGCAGAGATGCCGCGCATGTTAGGGGATCTTATTATCTCTATTCCAAGGGCGAAAGAGCAAGCTGAAGAGTACGGACATTCTTTCGATCGTGAACTTGGATTTTTGGCGTTACATGGCTTTTTACATTTACTTGGTTATGATCACATGACAGAAGAAGATGAAAAAGAAATGTTCGGAAGACAAAAAGAAATTTTAGAAGCTTTTGGATTAGGACGATGAAAAAAGGAAAACTTATAGATAGTTTTGGATATGCTATAGCTGGTATATTCTTTTGTTTTCGTCATGAACGAAATATGAAAATCCATTATTTAGCCGCAGTCATTGTTATATGCTGCGGCTTTTATTTCCATATTACGAAAATAGAGTGGATGATATTACTTATTGTAATAGGGAGTGTAATGAGTTTAGAGATGGTAAATACGGCTGTGGAAAAAACGGTAGATTTAGCGACTGCCGATATTCATCCGTTTGCAAAAATTGCAAAGGATGTTGCGGCAGGAGCGGTTTTATTGTTTGCAATTATAGCTGTTATAATTGGTGCTATTATCTTTTTACCGTATATGGTATAGTTGCATTCCGAAGCTTTTATTAAGCTTTGGAAGTGCCGTAAGGGCCTTTAATGAGAGAGTGTATCTCTTCATAGCTGTGAACAGGAAGGATGCGGGAATATGAATAGTAAACAATTAATTCTAGAAGCAATCGAAGCGCGTAAACAAGCGTACGTACCATATTCTAAATTTCAAGTAGGTGCAGCATTATTAACGCGCGATGGAAAAGTGTATCGTGGATGTAATGTTGAGAATGCATCATATGGCTTATGTAATTGTGCTGAAAGAACAGCTTTATTTAAGGCGGTTTCTGAAGGAGATAACGAATTTGTAGCCATTGCGGTTGTAGCAGATACAAAGCGTCCAGTACCTCCTTGTGGAGCATGTCGACAAGTTATGGTAGAATTATGTAAACAGGATACGAAAGTATACTTATCAAACTTACATGGTGACGTTCAAGAGACGACAGTCGGAGAATTGTTACCAGGAGCATTTTTAGCGGAGGATTTACATGAATAGAAAAGGTTATAAATCAGGTTTTGTCTCTATTATTGGCAGACCGAATGTTGGAAAATCTACATTTTTAAACCGTATTATCGGCCAGAAAATTGCTATTATGAGTGATAAGCCACAAACGACTCGTAATAAAATTCAAGGTGTATATACAGAAAATGATGCACAAGTTATTTTCATTGATACACCAGGAATACATAAACCTAAACATAAATTAGGCGACTTCATGGTAAAGATGGCGCAAACGACATTAAAAGAAGTTGATATTGTTCTGTTTATGGTTAATGCAGTTGAAGGATTTGGTCGTGGTGAGGAATTCATCATTGAGAAATTAAAAGAAACGAAACAACCAGTATTTTTAGTCATTAATAAAATTGACCAACTTCATCCAGAGCAATTACTAGAGTTAATTGATCAATATCGTAAACTACATGAATTTGCAGAGATTGTACCAATTTCTGCGTTAGACGGTAATAATGTGGACGCTTTAATTGGAACAATTAAAAAGTATTTACCAGAAGGACCACAATACTATCCAGAGAATCAAGTAACGGATCATCCGGAGAGATTTATTATTGCAGAGCTTATTCGTGAGAAAGTACTACATTTAACACGTGAAGAAGTGCCGCATTCTGTGGCTGTTGTTATCGATGCGATTCAAAAGCGTGAGGGCGGGGCAGTTTATATAAATGCAACGATTGTTGTTGAACGTGCATCACAAAAAGGAATCATCATTGGAAAACAAGGGAAAATGTTAAAAGAAGTTGGTAAGCGAGCTCGTTTTGATATTGAAGCGCTACTTGGTTCTAAAGTATTTTTAGAAGTATGGGTAAAAGTGCAAAAAGATTGGCGTAATAAAATGTCTCAGCTTCGTGACCTAGGTTTCCGCGAGGATGAGTACTAAAATAGAGTAAAGTTGTAATCAGTGGATGGTTGGTTCATCCACTGATTATTGGTTTTTATGAACTTTGATAAATTAGGAAAAATTTTTCTCACATGAAAATGGACAAAATGGGTCAATTTAATAACAACAAAGGAAATTGGTTTATAGGCTACGCTTATTGAGAAAGGTGGATTCTTATGCTAGATTTTACCTGGAAGTTTTTCTCCAAAACAGGAAGCATTGAAACGTACTTGCTTTTGAAAGAAATGGAAAAAGACGTAAACGATGAGATGGATCAACATGAAGAGGAGCTAGCGCATCTAGACTCTCCAATTTCTTGACCCGTTTTGTTCAAACCTTGGATGGTGACGAACATGTTTCAAAAAGTTGAGGGCATCGTTATCCGTACGACAGATTACGGAGAAACGAACAAAATTGTTACAATATTCTCAAGAGAACTTGGTAAGGTAAGTGCAATGGCAAGAGGGGCAAAAAAACCGAAAAGCCGATTAGCATCTGTGTCGCAATTAATGACACATGGCCATTTTCTAATTCAAATGGGATCTGGGCTTGGAACATTGCAACAAGGCGAGATTATTTCAACTATGAAAGAAATTCGCGAGGATATATTTTTAACTGCTTATGCATCATTTATTGTTGAGTTAACTGATAAAGCAACAGAAGATAAAAAACATAATCCGTATTTATTTGAAATGTTATATCAAACGTTGCATTATATGTGTGAGGGTGTTGATCCAGAAGTATTATCATTAATTTATCAAACGAAAATGCTTCCGGTATTAGGGATGCGCCCGTACTTTGATACATGTGCGATTTGTCATCAAGAAACAGACTTTGTCGCCTTCTCCGTAAGGGAAGGCGGTTTTCTGTGCTCACGTCATGCAGAGCAAGACCCATATCGTATACCGGTAGGAGAAGCTGTTCATAAATTATTACGCCTTTTCTTCCATTTCGATTTACATAGGCTCGGAAATGTATCGGTAAAGGATAGCACAAAAAAACAAATGCGTTTAGTATTGAATACATATTATGATGAATATTGCGGAATTTATTTGAAATCAAGACGTTTTTTAGAACAACTTGATAAGTTTCAAATATAATTTTGGGCCGTATACGGTCCTTTTTACATACTTTCTTTTTCGAATAGCATATTTAGTATATAATATTTAAGAGATAGTATAACTTTTTTCGTTGTGCATTAAAGGTGGTGATTATCATAGAGCTGAATAAACGGCAAGAACATATCATTCAGATTGTAAAAGATCACGGTCCTATTACAGGGGAATCAATTGCAGCGCAATTGGGTCTAACACGTGCGACGCTAAGACCAGACTTAGCAATTTTAACGATGGCTGGTTATTTAGAAGCACGTCCACGCGTAGGTTATTTTTATACGGGTAAAACTGGGGGGCAGCTATTATCTGAAGCTGTTAAGAAAATTAAAGTACAAGATTATCAATCTAGACCGGTTGTAATTGATAAAAATGTTTCCGTATACGATGCAATTTGTACGATGTTTTTAGAGGACGTTGGTACATTGTTCGTTGTAGATCAGATGACTCTATTAGTTGGTGTTGTGTCTCGTAAAGATTTATTAAGAGCGAGCTTAGGAAAGCAGGATTTAACCTCTCTTCCGGTTAATATTATCATGACAAGGATGCCAAACATTGCGATGTGTCGTAGAGAGGATTCTTTATATGATATTGCGATGGAATTAATAGAAAGACAGATTGATGCAATGCCAGTTGTAAAAGATACGAAACAAGGTTTAGAAGTGATTGGGCGAATTACAAAAACAAATATTACACGTGCGTTTGTAAATTTAGTAAATAACGAATAAGTGTAATTTGTTTAAAGTGAGGTAATGTAATGGATAATAAAATCGTATATGTCGTATCTGACTCTGTAGGGGAAACGGCTGATTTGGTTGTTCGAGCAGCAATGGGGCAATTCCCGTTTGCTCCTGATATTAGACGTGTACCGTATGTAGAAGATACAGGGACATTAAAAGAAGTGATTTCGATTGCTAAGAGTAATCAAGCACTTATATGTTTTACGTTAGTTAAGCCTGATATGCGCCAGTATTTAGTAACAGAGGCTGCAAAAGAAGGGGTAGAGGCATACGATATTATCGGCCCTCTTATTGATCAAATTGAAGAAATTACGGGGCAAGTGCCGAGATATGAGCCAGGTGTTGTCCGTAGGTTAGATGAAGAATACTTTAAAAAGATTGAAGCGATTGAGTTTGCTGTGAAGTATGATGACGGCAGAGATGCACGAGGTATTTTAAAAGCAGATATCGTGTTGATTGGTGTTTCGCGTACATCAAAAACACCACTTTCCCAATATTTAGCTCATAACAAACGCTTGAAAGTTGCGAATGTACCACTCGTGCCAGAAGTTGACCCACCTGAAGAACTATATCAAGTGGCAAAAGAAAAATGTTTCGGTTTGAAAATTACGCCAGATAAGTTAAATCATATTCGAAAAGAACGATTAAAATCACTTGGATTAAGTGATGGAGCAACATATGCAAATATTAATCGTATTCAAGAAGAAATTGATCACTTTGAGGAAGTAATTAGTAAAATAAATTGCCAAGTAATCGATGTATCGAATAAAGCGATTGAAGAAACAGCAAATATTATTGTGAATGCAGTGCAAAACCAAAAAATGTTTTAGCACATTTACCAAAGGTGAATGTGCTTTTTTCGCTCGTGTGAAATATGATACCTATGGATTTTGTAATAGATTGTAGTGTAATGGTTATACTTATACTCCTTTGTCTTTTAGTATATTCAAGGTGTGAGTTTGTCATCCTGAAATGTAAGATGAAAAAATAAAGGGATATGTAGCGTAGTTGAAGAAAATATATTATAATAAAAAATTGTGATAAAAACCTATATTTTACGTTTAGACTTTAATTTTTCAGAATAAACTAGGGATAGGATTTACGAAAAAGACATGTAATTACGTTAAATCGACAAAATCTATACAAGAAAACGCACATTATGGAAGGATTCACAGAAGGGATGTAGAATACAGAAATATGCAAACCATCAACAACATATTAGTTGGTGTAGATGTATATCCCGTGAAGGCTGAAATTGTGCAAGTTGGAGCGGAATTTCATGTCGGAATTTTGTTTGTCGCATCATATGCTCATCCTTTAAGGAAATAGCAAGGCAATTGGATCATTGTAGATACTGAACAAAATGGAGTTGATTGTTATATGGATCAACATGAAAAAGTTACAGATCTCAAGATCAAACAGTATATGTGGCTTGCTACTCTTCTTGTAAAAAGGTGTATATGTATTGTTTCTAAGAGATACATTTGTAACAGATGAGCAAATGTATACAATTTTATATAGCAAGTATGTATATGCGATTTATGCAGATAAAGGACCTATAGGAAAGGTTCAAAATCGTTTATACAATGTAATCGGCAACACTTTCTAACAAGTTTAGAAAAATATTGTCGAATTATAAAGGAATTTTTTAATTTATATCGAATACAAAATACGACACGGAGATGGAGTTATGGGGAACAGAATTCCCGAAGAAGTTGTTGAACAGATTCGGACATCATCCGATATTGTAGAAGTCATTGGTGAATACGTTCAACTTAGAAAACAGGGGCGTAACTATTTCGGCCTTTGTCCATTTCATGGTGAGAATTCTCCTTCATTCTCTGTTTCATCTGATAAGCAAATTTTTCATTGCTTCGGATGTGGAGAAGGTGGAAATGTATTTTCCTTTCTAATGAAAATGGAAGGACTGGCTTTTACCGAGGCTGTTCAAAAGCTAGGCGAAAGAAATGGAATTGCGGTTGCAGAGTACACATCAGGACAAGGACAACAAGAAGACATATCTGATGACACTGTCATCATGCAACAAGCTCATGAATTGTTGAAAAAGTATTATCATCATTTATTAGTAAATACGGAAGAGGGAAATGAAGCACTTTCATATTTATTAAACCGTGGTATTACGAAAGAGATGATTGAGAAGTTTGAAATTGGTTATGCATCACCTGCTTGGGATGCGGCGACGAAAATTTTACAAAAAAGAGGTTTATCGCTGTCTAGTATGGAACAAGCTGGCCTTCTAATAAGAAGTGAGAAGGATGGTAGTCATTACGATCGCTTCCGTGGAAGAGTTATGTTCCCGATCTATACGTTACAAGGTAAGGTGATAGCGTTTAGTGGAAGGGCGTTAGGGGATGACACTCCGAAATATTTAAATAGCCCTGAAACACCGATTTTTCACAAAAGTAAATTGTTGTATAACTTCCACCAAGCAAGACCGTTTATTAGAAAGCGTGGGCAAGTGGTTCTTTTTGAAGGATATGCCGATGTACTAGCTGCGGTAAAAAGTGGTGTGGAAGAAGCTGTTGCGACAATGGGAACAGCTTTAACTGAAGAACAAGCAAAACTTCTGCGACGTAACGTTGAAACTGTTGTTCTTTGCTATGATGGTGATAAAGCAGGGCGAGAAGCGACGATGAAAGCAGGGCAATTATTGCTAAAAGTTGGTTGCCAAGTGAAAGTCACATCCTTGCCAGATAAGCTTGATCCTGATGAATATGTGCAACAATATGGGACTACCGCTTTTGAAAATCTTGTGAAATCAAGTGTGAGTTTTGTTGGTTTTAAAATAAATTATTTGCGTTTAGGGAAAAATTTGCAAGATGAGTCTGGCAAAGAAGAATATGTGAAAAGTGTTTTAAAAGAGTTATCGTTGTTACAAGATGCGATGCAGGCAGAGTCATATTTGAAGTCATTATCGCAAGAATTTTCGTATTCAATGGAAACACTTTTGAATCAATTGCACCAATATCGCAAAGAACAAAAGGTACAGCAAAAACAAATAAAGCAGGTTGCTAAACCGTCTCAAGTCGTTCAAACAAAACCGAAGTTAACAGGTTTTGAAAGAGCGGAAAGAGAAATTATTTACCATATGTTGCAAAGTGCAGAAGTAGCTGTTCGTATGGAATCCCATATAGAAGATTTTCATACAGAAGAACATAAAGGGATTTTATATGAACTATATGCATATTATGAAAAGGGAAATGAACCTTCAGTCGGAACATTTTTAAGTTGGCTCTCTGATGAAAAGTTGAAAAATATTATCACTGATATTTCGACGGATGAATTTATTAATCCAGAATACACAGAAGAAGTGTTACAAGGCCATTTGGAGACGCTTAGACGGCATCAGGAAAAACTTGAAAAGATGGAGATCATCTTTAAAGTGAAACAAATGGAAAAAACAGATCCTGTAGAGGCTGCTAAATATTATGTAGCATATTTACAAAATCAAAAAGCGAGAAAATAGCTTTTTTGATAAAGTTTTAGTATAATGAATGTTTGTATCTCGCGTAAGGAGGGGAACAGATGGCTGACAAACCAGCTCGTTCTAAACAAATTGAAACTGAAATGACCCTTGAGCAAGTGAAAGAACAACTCACTGAGCTCGGAAAAAAACGTGGCGTTCTTACATATGAAGAGATTGCAGAACGCATGAATGGATTTGAAATTGAATCCGATCAAATGGATGAATACTATGAATATTTAGGTGAACAAGGCATTGACTTAGTTGGTGATAATGACAACGAAGAAGGCCCTAATAATCGCCAAATTTCAAAAACAGAAGAAGAGTTTGACCTCAATGATTTAAGTGTACCACCAGGGGTTAAAATCAACGATCCTGTTCGTATGTATTTAAAAGAAATTGGTCGTGTAGACTTACTATCTGCAGAAGAAGAAATTCGACTTGCAACGCGTATTGAAGAAGGCGATGAAGAAGCGAAACGTCGTCTTGCAGAAGCAAACTTACGTCTTGTAGTAAGTATTGCAAAGCGCTATGTAGGCCGTGGTATGCTTTTCTTAGACTTAATTCAAGAAGGTAATATGGGTCTAATTAAAGCTGTTGAAAAGTTCGATTATCGTAAAGGTTTCAAATTTAGTACGTATGCAACTTGGTGGATTCGCCAAGCTATTACACGTGCCATTGCAGACCAAGCGCGAACAATTCGTATTCCAGTCCATATGGTTGAAACGATTAACAAGTTAATTCGTGTACAACGCCAATTATTACAAGATTTAGGTCGTGAACCGTCTCCTGAAGAGATTGGTGAAGAAATGGATCTTGCTCCAGAAAAAGTACGTGAAATCTTAAAAATTGCACAGGAGCCAGTTTCTCTTGAAACACCAATTGGTGAAGAAGATGACTCCCATTTAGGTGACTTTATTGAAGACCAAGAAGCAACATCGCCTGCGGACCATGCAGCCTATGAATTGCTAAAAGAACAATTAGAAGATGTGTTAGATACGCTAACAGATCGTGAAGAAAATGTTCTACGTCTTCGTTTCGGTTTAGATGATGGACGAACTCGTACGCTTGAAGAAGTTGGGAAAGTATTTGGCGTAACGAGAGAGCGTATCCGTCAAATTGAAGCAAAAGCACTTCGCAAATTAAGACATCCAAGCCGTAGTAAGCGTCTTAAGGATTTCTTAGAATAGGTTATTTTTTAAGTTTACTTCACCATTGTGAAGTAAACTTTTTTATTTTGTTAATTTTTGTTAAAATTTAGCTATCGGCAACGATTACAATTTCTTGTAATTTATTTTACAGAATTGTCTTTTGATTTGCAAATGCTCATTTTTCGATTTTTCGATTAATTTTGTTTATTCTATACAAAAATATATGTAGAAAAGCGAAAAATATGATGAGAAACGTTAATAATTATCGAAATAATAAGCGATATGACAATAAAAAACAATAAACTGAATTTATGGAATATTTTTAATAAGTGGTAGTTTACTCTTTTCTGATAGAGCGTTTTCAAGTACAATGGAAATGACTGAATCATCTAACTATTTAGGGGTATAGAGGGGGGAGAAGAGATATGAAACGTAATCCGCTGATTCCGTTCGCTCTTATTGCAGCATTGGGTATTATCGTTATGTTTGTATTTTCATTTCAGGGGCTAAATAAATCTAAAGAGTTAGCTGATGCAAAAAATGGCGGGAAGCCAGCACAAACGGCATCAAAACCAGAAGATATTGTGAAGCAAAGCTGTACGAGCTGCCATGGTGATCAGTTACAAGGGGCAGTTGGACCTAACTTGCAAAAAATTGGTGGGAAACTTTCAAAGGATGAAATTAAAGAAATTCTTTCGAAAGGAAAAGGCAATATGCCTGCCAATATAGTTCCAGCTGATCAAGCCGCTAAAGTAGCTGATTGGTTATCGAAGAAAAAATAAAGTTCCGTATGACAAGCCTTTTGCTTATGCAAAGGGCTTGTTTTTCTATATTTTCTAAAATACGATGAATGATAGAGCAGTGAATTGTTGTTATGGGCTTGCAACAACTACTATAAATTCATTATCATGGAGACAGACTGACAAGAGAAGGAGTAATGGAAATACATGAATGAAGTAAAGCTTTCAAAACGATTAGAAGAAGTTGTACGTGAAATACCAGTAGGATCTACAGTCGCTGATATTGGATCGGATCATGCGTATTTACCGTGTTATACAATTATAAATAATATTGCTACAAAAGCAGTTGCAGGAGAGGTCGTAGATGGACCATTTCGCTCTGCGCAAGCAACTGTAGCTGAAAGTGGTTTACAAGATAAAGTAGATGTGCGTAAAGGGAATGGATTAGCTGTTATCGCACCAGGAGAAGTAGATGTAATTACAGTTGCCGGAATGGGCGGAGCGTTAATTCGTGACATTTTAGAAAGTGGTAAAGAAAAATTAGAAGGTGTAACACGTTTAATTTTACAGCCTAATATTGCAGCGCATCATATTCGTGAATGGTTTATTGAGAATGGTTGGGAGCTTATCCATGAAAAAATCGTAAAAGAAGATGGGAAAATTTACGAAATTTTAGTAGGGGAGCGAGGAAATGTTGCAGCGCCTTACTCTGAAAATAAACAAGCTGAATTGTTTATGGGACCATTTTTAATAACAGAAAAAAGTGAAGCCTTCGTTGAAAAATGGGAAGGAGAATTAAAAAGCTTCCAAAATATTTTAAAACAGTTAGAACGTGCAGCTGATTCTGAAGAAACAAAAGCGAAGCGTGGGGAAGTAGAAGCGAAAATGAAAATGATAGGGGAGGTTTTATCATGAGTAAAATTCCAAATGGCCATGAAATTATTTCTTTATTTGAAAGTATGTATCCGAAGCATTTGGCGATGGAAGGAGATAAGATTGGCCTGCAGATTGGAGCGCTTAATAAACCCGTGCGGCACGTATTGATTGCGTTAGATGTAACGGAAGAAGTTGTGGATGAAGCAATTCAATTAGGGGCAAATGTCATTATTGCTCATCATCCTTTAATTTTTAACCCGTTAAAAGCGATTCATACAGATAAGGCGTATGGGAAAATTATTGAAAAGTGTATTAAAAATGATATTGCAATCTATGCAGCGCATACAAATGTGGATGTTGCTAAGGGCGGGGTAAATGATTTACTTGCTGAGGCGTTAGGATTGCAAAATACAGAAGTTTTGGCACCGACATATGCAGAAGAAATGAAAAAAGTTGTTGTGTTTGTGCCAGTCACTCATGCAGAAGAAGTAAGGAATGCATTAGGAGACGCAGGTGCTGGTCATATCGGCAATTATAGCCACTGTACGTTTAGTAGCGAGGGTACAGGCACATTTGTACCTCAAGAGGGGACAAATCCTTATATCGGGGAAACTGGACAGTTAGAACGTGTAGAAGAAGTGCGAATCGAAACGATTATTCCAGCTTCATTACAGCGGAAAGTGATTAAAGCAATGGTAACGGCGCACCCTTATGAAGAAGTAGCATACGATGTGTATCCGCTTGATAATAAAGGTGAAACGTTAGGACTGGGAAAAATAGGATACTTACAAGAAGAAATGACGCTTGGTCAATTTGCAGAACATGTGAAACAATCATTAGACGTGAAGGGCGCAAGAGTTGTCGGTAAGTTAGACGATAAAGTGCGTAAAGTAGCTGTACTTGGTGGAGATGGTAATAAATATATAAACCAAGCGAAATTTAAAGGAGCAGATGTATATGTAACTGGTGACATGTACTATCATGTTGCTCATGATGCGATGATGCTCGGTTTAAATATAGTTGACCCAGGACATAATGTTGAAAAAGTAATGAAACAAGGTGTACAAAAGCAATTACAAGAAAAAGTGGATGCAAAGAAACTCAATGTACACATTCATGCTTCGCAGTTACATACAGATCCATTTATATTTGTATAAGAAAAATAAAAACCGTTGCTCATGCAAGCAACGGTTTTTATTATTGTTCTTTTTTCACTTTCACGCGAGGTAATATTTTTTGTAACGGTACTTTTCGAACTCTTTCCCATGTAGCGGGATTCATTGGGTTATATTGCTCTAAGAAAGCGATAACTTCTTTCGTAATTGGCGTTGGAGTAGAAGCACCTGCTGTAACAGCTACGTTTTCTACACCTTGTAGCCACTCTAATTGAATTTCGCTTACATCAGCAACTCGATATGCTTTTGTACCCGCGATTTCTTGTGATACTTGTGCTAAGCGATTTGAATTGTTACTTTTCGGATCACCAACAACAATTGTTAAGTCTGCAACATCAGCTTGTTTAGCGACAGCTTCTTGGCGAACTTGAGTTGCTAAACAAATTTCTTTATGGAATTCTGCTGTTGGGAATTTTTTTTGAATGTCCTCCATTAAATGTTGAACATCCCATTGACTCATCGTTGTTTGATTTGTTACTAAAATTTTATCTGTTGGGATTTCTAATGTTTTTAAATCATCGGCTCTTTCGATAAGGTGAACGATGTCAGGTGCAATACCAACTGCGCCTTCTGGCTCTGGATGATTTTTTTTACCGATATAAATGACATGATACCCTTCCGCTTTCTTAGCTTCGATAAGGTCATGCGTCTTGGTAACATCTGGGCAAGTAGCATCGATTGTTGTTAAACCTTTTTCTTTTGCGCGTTGTTTAACTTCTGGAGAAACACCGTGTGCAGTGAAAATAACAGTACCAGAATCAATTTTATCTAAAATTTCTAAGCGACTTGGACCGTCTAATGTGATGATTCCATCTTCTTCAAAAGCGTCTGTAACATGTTTATTGTGAACAATCATACCTAAAATATAAATGGGTCTCGGCAATGATTTATCTAATGCGGCGTTACGTGCAATTACCATTGCATCGACAACACCGTAGCAATAACCACGAGGGGAAATTTTAACAATTTTCATATGAGTAATCCTCTCCTTCTAAACAAGGGATACTTTTGTGCATAGTCTTTTACATTATAAAGGAGGAGTGGATAGAAAACAAAGGATTGTTACACATATAGTTTTGGTTTTGTTGCTGTTTGTTGAACTGGTTCTTTCGGTAACTCTTTTTCTATTACAGGTTCAATCACTATTTTCTTTCGTTTTCGTTTCTTTTTTTGAGGTGCAGGAGGCGGACTTTCTACTTCAACTGGCTCTGTTACATTTTCCGTTTGATTTTCTTCCGTGCTTTTTCCAGAGGTGAGGATTTTAACAATGCTTGGTAGACTACGCATAATAGGACCGTACTGTTCGACGACAGGACCTACAGATTGAACGACTTGGGATACTTTTTCGATGTTATTTATCATATTAGTTGGATTTGAAATTAAGTTCGAAAAAAAACTGCCGATGCCACTGCTTGCTGTTGCCGCAGCTGTAGTTGTGCCCCCGCGCGTTTCAGTTGATTCATACATTTGAGGCGGTATCATTTGCTCAGGATATTGCTGCATGTATGGTTGATATTGTGGATGTTGCTGCGGATATTGTTGTTGGTATTGCTGCGGATATTGCTGTTGATATTGGGGCGGTGGTGGTTGCTGATGCATCATCGGTTGCCCTTCCATTTGTCGGTAAGGTGGAACCATTTGCATAAAAGGCTCGGTTGGATCGTGTTTTTTAAAAAGCTTAGCAAGAAAACCTTTCTTTTTTTGTGCCATTGGTGGTAGTTGTGGAATTGGATATGGTGTATAAGGTTGCTGCCCTGGATTCGGATACATTTGCCTTGTAGGGGATTTCGGAAACATGTGAGAAATCCTCCTTTCTTCAGTTAGGTATATACACATACAATATGCAATAAAAGGGAAGAAGGTTAGTTTTTGAAGTGAAAACCTAAACTAAAGATGGATTTTACTTGTAGATTTCGATATAATGTAGACTTGACTGATTTGTGCGCGCAGTAGAAATTTTAGAAAGAAGGTGTAACTTATGACACAACAAACTTTTACACAGTATGATTTTAAACCATTTTTAATAGATGCAGTTCGTGAACTACGCTTTACAGAGCCGACAGGAATTCAGCAGAAAATTTTCCCGGTCGTGAAAAAAGGTGTAAGTGTAATTGGACAATCCCAAACAGGTTCTGGGAAAACACATGCATACTTACTTCCTACATTAAACAGAATTAATGCAAGTCGTGAAGAAGTACAACTTGTTATTACAGCGCCTACTCGTGAGTTAGCACAACAAATTTACGAAGAAATCGTGAAATTAACAAAGTTTTGTGCGGAAGACCAAATGATTACAGCACGTTGTTTAATTGGTGGAACTGATAAACAACGTTCAATTGAGAAATTGAAAAAACAACCTCATATCGTAGTTGGGACACCAGGACGTATTAAAGACTTAGTTGAAGAACAAGCATTATTTGTTCATAAAGCAAATACGATTATTGTCGATGAAGCAGACTTAATGCTTGATATGGGATTCATTCATGATGTAGACAAAATTGCAGCACGCATGCCTAAAAACTTGCAAATGTTAGTTTTCTCTGCAACAATTCCTCAAAAACTAAAACCGTTTCTGAAGAAATATATGGAGAATCCAGAGCATATTCATATCAATCCAAAACAAGTTGCAGCTGGAAACATTGAACACTATTTAGTGCCTTCTAAACATCGTAATAAAATTGATTTAGTGCATAAAATGCTACTTCAATTTAAACCGTATTTAGCAGTTGTTTTCACGAATACGAAAAAGATGGCAGACCAAGTTGCTGATGGATTAATGGAACGTGGCTTAAAAGTTGGACGAATTCACGGGGATTTATCACCACGTGATCGTAAAAAAATGATGAAACAAATTCGTGACCTTGAATTCCAATATATTGTTGCGACTGATTTAGCAGCACGTGGTATTGATATTGAAGGGATTAGCCATGTTATTAACTATGAGTTACCATCAGATTTAGATTTCTTCGTTCACCGCGTTGGAAGAACAGCACGTGCGGGGCATTCTGGTATTGCAGTGACGATTTATGATCCAGCAAACGAAGAAGCGTTAGATAGCTTAGAAAAACAACGTCATATCGAGTTTAAACATGTAGATTTACGTGGAGATGAGTGGGCAGATTTAGGTGAGCGTCGTCGTCGTAAGAGCCGTAAAAAACCAAATGACGAACTTGATGTTATGGCAACGAAAGTTATTAAAAAACCGAAAAAAGTAAAACCAAACTATAAACGTAAACTTGCAACAGAACGTGACAAAGTGAAGAGAAAATATAGCAATAAAAAAAGATAAGGGGTTTCCCTTATCTTTTTTTAATCCCGCTAATTTAAATGAAGAGTATAGTCTGTCTAAATAGTCATATGAATTTGTGTAGTGCGTCTTTTGTGAACAAACAATTCACTACATATTTCTACAAATTATGCTATCATTATATCTATTGTATATTGAAGAGGTGATTGTATGTTAAAGATTGGATCTCATGTTTCTATGAGTGGTAAGAAAATGTTATTAGCAGCAAGTGAAGAGGCTGTTTCATACGGTGCAACAACGTTTATGATTTATACAGGTGCACCGCAAAATACACGAAGAAAACCAATTGAAGAATTGAACATAGAAGCAGGAAGAAAACATATGGAGCTGAACGGAATTGAGGAAATTATCGTCCATGCGCCGTATATTATTAATGTTGGGAATACGACGAAGCCAGAAACATTCCAATTAGGCGTAGACTTTCTTCGCATGGAAATTGAAAGAACATCGGCATTAGGTGTAGCGAAACAAATTGTTCTTCACCCAGGAGCGCACGTTGGTGCTGGAGCAGATGCTGGTATTCAACAAATTATTAAAGGGCTTAATGAAGTATTAACGCCAGAACAGACGGTTAACATTGCGTTAGAGACGATGGCAGGAAAAGGAACAGAATGCGGTCGTAGCTTTGAAGAAATTGCGAAGATTATTGATGGTGTAAAATATAATGAAAAGCTATCTGTATGCTTTGATACGTGTCATACGCACGATGCAGGATATGATATTGTAAATGACTTTGACGGCGTATTAAACGAATTTGATAAGATCATTGGTATAGATCGTTTACAAGTACTTCATATTAATGATAGTAAAAATGTACGCGGAGCAGGAAAAGACCGTCATGAAAACATTGGATTTGGTCACATTGGGTATAAAGCATTGCATCACATTGTACATCATCCACAGTTAATGCATGTACCAAAAATTCTTGAAACACCGTATGTAGGGGAAGATAAAAAAGATAAGAAGCCACCATATAAATTGGAAATCGAAATGCTGAAAAACGGCACTTTTGATGAAGGGCTTCTTGAAAAAATTAAAGCGCAATAAGGAGGGGAAATCCCCTCCTTATTTTAGTAGTTGCTGAAATAATGTATTTACTTGTTGGGCAGTGGCAGGGGAAGTTACTTTTGCGATTTGTTTTAAGAGCTCTAGTCGCTCGTTGTTATCGTAAATATTAATATTTTTACCCTTCATAAGTAAAACGATTTGGTCAGCTTGTGCGGCTGTAATAGGAACTTCGTATTCTTTGCTATATTTTAATAACTCTTTTGTAGAAATATGATTTAATTTTTTATTAACAATTTGTTTAATGAGGTTCATCTTATTATCCTCCTTCACGCGTTCTTCTATCGAAATATATGAGCATGTAGCTTGTACATATTCGTATGGAGTTTCTTTTTTCATGAGGAAAAGAAGCGTATGTTATAATATAAGGACGAAACTACAGAAAAAGAGTACAGGGAGGGCTTATGGAGCAAAAGCAACATCGAAAAGAAAGTGTTATTCATCTCATTTATCGTTTAGTTATGATTATTTTTGGAGCAGCATGCGCGGCGGTGGCGATTGAACTATTTTTAATGCCAAATAAAATTATTGATGGTGGAATTATTGGTATTTCTCTTATATTAGATTATCTTACTCCTAACATTTGGTGGTTAAGTTTTTCTACTTTAGTCGTTGTTCTCAATATCCCATTTATGTATTCCGGTTATAAGCAAATTGGAAAAACATTTATGTTATCTTCGACATTTGGTATTGTAGCGTTAGCTTTCATTGAGTCAACGTTACATGCGGTGCCACCATTTACAACAGAACCTATTTTAGCGACAGTGTTTGGTGGGCTTATTTTAGGTCTTGGTGTAGGACTTGTAATTCGTCATGGTGGGTCGTTAGATGGAACTGAAATTATGGGGATTTTATTAACGAAGAAACTACCGTTCTCTGTTGGTGAATTCGTAATGTTTGTGAACTTATTTATTTTTGCATGGGCAGCATTTGTGTTTGGTGTGGAACAAGCGATGTATTCTGTTATGACGTACTATATCGCATTTAAAACAATCGATACAGTAATTCAAGGGCTAGATGAAACGAAGGCGGTTTTAATTGTATCTGATCAATATGAGGAAGTATCAAACGCGATTTTGCATCGTCTTGGCCGTGGAACGACAAAGCTTGTAGCAAAAGGTGGTTACACGGATAAAGAAAAAGAAGTTATTTATGCAGTTGTAACGCGTCTAGAAGTGACGAAATTAAAGTCAATTGTGCATGAAATTGATGAAAATGCGTTTGTTACGATTATGAGCACGCAAGAGACAAATGGTGGTAAGTTTAAATCGGCTATTCACTAAAAGTTTATAGGAATATTTTTTGAAAGCAGAGAATTTTTCTCTGCTTTTTGTTATAATAGTAAGGTTTCTTGAAAAAATAGATATATTTTAGGCAGATTGGTTTACAACTATAATAAGCTGTACTATAATTCAAATAGATATAAATCGGAATCATTCTGAATTAAAATAGGTGAGATGCTATGAATAATATATTAGAAATTGAAGGTTTAACATTCCGATATGAAGATCGGAATGTGTTAGAAAATATTAATTTGCAAGTTCCGAAGGGAGCTTTTTTAGGTTTAGTGGGACCGAATGGTTCAGGTAAATCAACTTTACTTAAGTGTTTATTAGGCGTTTTAAAGCCAAAAGAAGGAAGCATACGCGTGTTTGGCGTTGATAGTAAGAAGTTTAAGGAATGGAACAAAGTTGGTTATGTATCCCAAAAGGCAAATAGTTTCAATTCTGGTTTTCCAGCAACTGTTTCTGAAGTTGTCTCAATGGGACTTGTTTCGAAAAAAGGGCTTTTTCGCTTTTTTACAAAAGAGGATAAAAAAAAGGTAGAAAAAGCAATTGCTGATGTAGGGATGAGTGAGTTTCAAGGTCGTAACATTGGAGAGCTTTCTGGTGGACAGCAACAGCGTGTATTTATTGCTCGTGCGCTCGTTAGTGATCCTGAATTGCTTATTTTGGACGAGCCTACTGTTGGAATCGATGTGAAAAATGTGGAAAGTTTTTACGAAATATTAGAGGATTTAAACAAAAGGCTCGGGATCACATTAATTCTTGTTACTCATGATATGGGAGCTGTTACTGAAAAAGTAACACATGTTGCATGCCTAAACCAACATCTACATTTCCATGGAAATGTAGAGAAGTTCCGAGAGTTAGAAGATGCAGAAATGTCCGTCTTATATGGACATCATGTTCATCGTTTAGAACACGAACATGAGCATCACGGGAGGATATAATGATACAAGATTTTTTACAATATGACTTTTTACGTAATTCTTTATACGCAGGTATTTTAATTGGACTTGTTGCACCGCTAATTGGTGTGTTTGTTGTTATTCGTCGTTTATCTCTTATTGCGGATGCATTAAGTCACGTGACGTTATCGGGTATTGCAGCAAGTTTATTACTTGAAAAAACCATTTTTACAGGTGGATTTTTAAACCCCTTATATATGGGGATGATTTTCTCGATTGGTGGAGCGCTACTAATCGAAAAGTTACGAACTGTATATAAGCACTATCAAGAATTAGCAATTCCAATTATCCTTTCGGCAGGGATGGGGGTTGGAGTTATTTTCATTTCACTTGCAAATGGATTTAACACAGACTTATTTAGTTATTTATTTGGTAGTGTCAGTGCTGTAACAAGTACAGATTTAATTATTATTGGGATTGTAGCAATTGTTGTTGTTGCGACAATTATTTTATTATATAAAGAGCTGTTTCTATTATCATTTGATGAGGAATACGCAGTATCAACTGGTTTAAGAGCGAAATGGATTCACTTTATTTTCATTATATTAGTTGCTCTTGTCATTGCAGTATCAATGCGTGTAGTGGGGGTTCTTCTTGTATCATCATTAATGACGTTACCAGTTGCAGCAAGTATTCGTATTGCTAAAGGATTTAAACAAACAATTTTCTTTTCCATTTTATTTGGTGAAATTGCAGTAATTGGTGGAATGTTTGCTTCGTATCAACTTGATCTAGCGCCAGGTGGTACAATTGTTATGATAGCAGTTCTTATTTTAATCGGTGCGATTTTATGGAAGAAGAAAAAAACTGCATAAAGTAGGGATAGGTATGAATCTAACAGAAGCTTTACGCCTAATGAAAGAAAAAGGATATAAACATACTGGAAAAAGAGAAGAGATGCTCAGATTATTTGCAGCACATAATCGTTATTTAACTGCGAAAGACGTTTTAGAACATATGAAAGACGATTATCCAGGGCTTAGTTTTGATACGATTTATCGTAACTTAACAGTTTTTGCTGAGATTGGTGTTTTAGAACAAACGGAATTAAATGGCGAAAAACATTTTCGTTTTACTTGTTCTATTATGGAACATCATCATCATTTTATTTGTTTGGATTGTGGGGGGACGAAAGAGATTACTTCCTGCCCAATGGATTTTATGAATAAAGATTTTACTGGTTATGAAGTAACGGGTCATAAGTTTGAAATATATGGTCGTTGTCCAAAATGTGCAAAGTAAAAGCTCGTCGGTTATGTAACTGACGAGCTTTTTTACGTAGAAAAGAAGGTTGCTCACAAATATTGTGGCAACCTTCTTTTTATTGTTCTTGTGTCTCTTTTTCTTTTTCTCGTTCAGCAGCCATTTCAGCAGCAATTACGTCGATTTCTTTTTTCAGTTCTTCTACCATTGTTTCTTCTGGTACTTTACGAACGACTTGCCCTTTACGGAATAATAATCCCTCTCCACGTGCACCGGCAATACCGATATCAGCTTCACGAGCTTCACCAGGGCCATTTACAGCGCAACCAAGTACTGCAACTTTAATTGGTACTTGAAGTGTAGAGATGTATTCTTCCACTTCGTTAGCAATGCTAATTAAATCGATTTCAATACGACCACAAGTTGGACAAGAGATAAGTGTTGCTGCATTAGACGCAAGACCGAATGATTTTAATAATTCGCGAGCAACTTTTACTTCTTCAACTGGATCAGCACTTAATGAAATACGTAGTGTATTTCCGATGCCTTTATTTAAGATTGCTCCAAGACCAGCAGCACTTTTTACAGTTCCGGCAAACAATGTTCCAGATTCTGTAATACCTAAATGTAATGGATAATCAAAAGCACGAGCAGCTTTCTCGTATGCTTCGATTGCTAAGTTAACATCAGAGGCTTTCATAGATACGATAATATCGTGGAAATCTAAGTCCTCTAAAATTTTAATATGATGTAGCGCGCTCTCAACCATACCATCTGCAGTTGGGTACCCGTACTTTTCTAAAATGTGTCGCTCTAATGAACCAGCGTTTACACCGATACGGATTGGAATACCGCGCTCTTTTGCTGCATTTACAACAGCTTCTACTTTATGGCGACGACCAATATTACCTGGATTGATACGTACTTTATCGATGCCACCTTCAATTGCTTTTAAAGCAAGGCGATAATCAAAATGAATATCAGCAACAAGTGGAATGTTGATTTGTTTTTTTATATCAGCAATAGCATCTGCTGCGCGTTCATCTGGAACGGCAACGCGGACGACTTGACAGCCGGCTTCTTCTAAACGCTTGATTTCAGCAACTGTTGCTTCAACATCATGTGTTTTTGTTGTTGTCATACTTTGTATAATTAATTCATTATTACCGCCGATTGTTAAATTACCGACTTTAACTGGACGTGTTTTTGTACGATGAGTCATTTCATTCACGAATAGATCGCTCTCCTTATAAAAGAAGTTTCTTATTTAGTCCCTCATATCAATGATAGTATACGTGATATAGGGCTATAGAAACCGAAGTACTCGGTTTCACTTTTACTATTGTATCAGCGCCTTTATGTAATTGACAAGGATTAAGTGATAGCTTATTGATATAACGGGAATTTATAAGACTTTCCAATTTGTATTTTTGTAGCAGATGTACTTTTGTTTAATTGTTTAAAGTCGTCAATGACTTTTTCTATGGAAGGAATTTTTTTCTTGTTAATTTGTTCTGTAATAGAAAGAACTGTCTCACCAGTTTTTACTTCAATTGTTTTATAAGATACATCCGTTTCTTTTTCTGTTTTGTTCGCTTTATTTTGTTGACTGTCTGTGTTTTCTTTTTTAATTGTTTGAGCAGCAGTTGTTTTTTTATATGAACTTAACATCGGTAAAGTACCGATTTTTATATCGTAATAAAATATATAACCGAGAACAAGCACGAATAGGAATATACCTAATCTCTTCATATTCTTCACTCCTTTGCTAGGAATATATGCTTGTCCAAAAAAAAAATGCCTATTTAGGCATTTTTTATTTTTCTTTCGGTTTGGGTACCTCTTTAATCGTTAAGTATAGAACGATTAAAACAACAGCGATATAAATGAACGTTGCTCCAGGTACGACGATTTTGAATAAATCCATAATCATGAAGAAAATGGTTGGGATTGTGTAGCTGTATGCAGTTAGTGTCCAAACTTGTTTATAGGATAGTTTACGTTGACCGCTCATAGCAGAACCGATGAACGCAAGTAAAGTCACGCCTACAAAAGTGATGAATAATTGGAATAGGTACACTAAGAATCCAATAACAAATAATAAAATTGGATAAATATTATCGAATAAAGAAATAAATTCTTGTAGATCTTTTTTCTCAAGAGATGCACCTAACAAATCGTTATAAGAATACGTTTGTGTTTGACCATTTCCCATAGAGACTACTTTATCTTTTAAAACAAATAAACCTGTTTTATTTTGATATTTTTCTAGGTCTGTTGAATTTGGATCAAATACGAAAAGTGTATTTCCTTCTTCTTTTTCAATAGGTTGATCAATATCGGCTTTTAGTTCGCCATTTTCGATTTTAAAATCAGGTAAATCTTTATCGATGACTTGATTTACCATGCCAACACCATCCTGGATAAAACTACCGTACAAAAAAGTTCTTGGAATAGTAGTAATTAAGCAAAGTAGCATAATATACAAAATGGTTTTACCGATTTTTTGAAAACGGAATAGCGCCATATCTTTAGGCGAGTATATGCTTTTTACGAATTGGGTAAATATGGACATAGATTCACTTCCTTTATGTATGTATAAAATCATTGTAACGTAGGAATCTAGAGAATCTCAAGATATATTATATTTACATATAGTGGAGATAACTAAATTTCTTTTATTAACTTTCTTCTTTTAAATAAGAAAAATACAATTGACACTTTTCTTTTCTATATGGTAAATTTATCTTACATTTCTTAAAGAGCATATCCGATAGGAATTCCTCTATTTGATATGTTGTTACATACATAATTGTGGACCCTTAGCTCAGCTGGTTAGAGCAGACGGCTCATAACCGTCCGGTCGTAGGTTCGAGTCCTACAGGGTCCATATCCATTTCGCATGTTTATTATGTTAGCAGGAAGCTTCCTTGTAGAAGGAAGCTTTTTTTACGGAATATATGAGCATTTTAATTGAAAAGAAGTGGGAATTTTGCTACTTTAATGATAGCAAGACAATGTGATTTATTTGTTTGCACCCTATGGCAATTAGGGTAGAATGAAGTTGTATGTCACTTAAGTGGCAATACATAAACTGGGAGGAATATAACAATGGCAAAACACGAATTACCAAATTTACCTTATGCGTATGATGCTTTAGAGCCTCACTTTGACAAAGAAACAATGAACATCCATCATACAAAACATCACAACACGTACATTACAAACTTAAACGCTGCTTTAGAAGGTCATGCAGAATTAGCTGACAAAAGCGTAGAAGAATTAGTTG
This sequence comes from Bacillus cereus group sp. MYBK108-1, assembly GCF_051917185.1. Classification (NCBI taxonomy): domain Bacteria; kingdom Bacillati; phylum Bacillota; class Bacilli; order Caryophanales; family Bacillaceae; genus Bacillus; species Bacillus cereus group sp. MYBK108-1. The sequence goes on along the minus strand of NZ_JBQAHZ010000007.1, from coordinate 107,430 downwards.
CAAACTTAAACGAAGTACCAGAAGCAATCCGTACAGCAGTACGTAACAATGGTGGCGGACATGCTAACCATACATTCTTCTGGACAATCCTATCTCCAAACGGCGGAGGACAACCTGTAGGTGAACTTGCAACTGCAATTGAAGCAAAATTCGGTAGCTTCGATGCATTCAAAGAAGAATTCGCAAAAGCTGGCGCAACTCGCTTCGGTTCTGGTTGGGCTTGGTTAGTAGTAAACAATGGTGAGTTAGAAGTAACAAGCACTCCAAACCAAGATTCTCCTTTAACTGAAGGTAAAACTCCAGTTATCGGTTTAGATGTTTGGGAGCATGCTTACTACTTAAACTACCAAAACCGTCGTCCAGACTACATCGGCGCATTCTGGAACGTTGTAGATTGGAACGCTGCTGAAAAACGTTACCAAGAAGCAAAATAATCGTAATAAATATAGAAAAAGCTAGGGGAGAGCTCCTAGCTTTTTTCTATGCTTTCCTTTTACATAATTGGGCTTGTCTTTGGAAGACTAGAACATGAAGTAAAGGAGAGTTGTGTATGAAATGGAAACATATAATTGGTGACGTTGAAGTGAATCGGGATTTAGTGTTATTGCTCCTTATAGGAGGTTTATACACGCTCGCAATTTCTTTATCGAATACGTTTGTAAATATTTATTTATGGAAACAAACACAAAATTATGTGAATCTTGGCTTGTATAATTTAGCCAGCGTGGTATTACAGCCTCTCACATTTCTTGTAGGGGGAAAATTAGCGAAACGTATCGATCGCTCGATTTTATTACGAATAGGAGTAGGGACGCTCGCAATTTTTTTTATTGTTGTCTTAGTAGCAGGGAAAAGTGCTTCTCAGTATATTTTATTAATGGGGGCTCTTTTAGGAGTAGGATACGGTTTTTACTGGTTGGCTTTTAACTTATTGACATTTGAAATTACAGAACCAGAAACAAGAGATTTCTTTAATGGGTTTCTTGGACTTCTTACATCCTTCTCTGGAATGATTGGACCAATAGCAGCAGGATACACAATTTCACGTATGGAGAAATGGAGTGGCTATACTGTTATATTCTTTCTTTCATTAGTTCTATTTGCAATTGCTGTCGTCTTAAGCTTCTTTTTATCTAAAAGAGAATGTGAAGGGCGTTATGAAATCGTGCAAGTATTGAAAGAACGACGGATTGATAAAAATTGGGGAAAGATTACACGAGCTCATTTTTTCCAAGGATTGAGAGAAGGAACGTTTATTTTTGTCATTTCAGTATATGTTTATTTAGCAACTAATAGTGAGTTTGCATTAGGGAAATACAGTTTAGTGAACTCTGCTGTATCCTTTGTATGTTATTACTTAGTTGCTCGTATGTTAAAGAAGGAGTGGCGAAAAAAAGCAATTTTACTTGGAGGCATTATTTTATATGCTGTCGTCTTTTTAGTTATTTTCAATGTTACATACACGAAATTACTTATTTATGCGGCATGTATTGCAATTGCATATCCTATTTTACTTGTTCCGTACGGATCAATGACATATGACGTAATTGGTAGAGCGAAAAATGCGAGAGAATGGCGTGTGGAATATGTCGTTGTTCGGGAGCTGTGGTTAAACGCCGGAAGAATCTGTTCCATTTTAAGTTTTTTATGTGCTGTACTATTCTTTCCACCTGAAAAAAGTTTACCTTACTTATTATGTATTTTAGGTGCTGGACATTTTCTTATTTATTTTGCAGTTAAAAATGTCAAATATGATGAGGGAAATGCGAGTAAAGCAAGTGTTGTAACGCAAGGGAACGCGCAAAACCAAACTGAACCAGAAGGTTAACTTCTCGTTTGTTTTATGCTAGAATAGAAAAAGATGTAAGACAGCAGTGAGGACACCTGTATGAAGGTGTCCCTTTCACATTACATAGCTGTTGGTAGAGGGGGTTTGTATGAGCAAGAAACAGAAGCAAAATAAGAAAAAGACCCACGTTCCTTTTCGGTTAAACGTGCTGTTTTTCTGCGTGTTTTTAATGTTCTCCGCGGTTATTGTAAGGCTCGGATATGTACAAATTGTTCGTGGTGAAGAATATAAGAATGAAGTGGAGAAGAAAGAAAACTCAACGATAAGTAATCCTGTACCGCGTGGGAAAATATTTGACCGTTATGGGCGAGCTGTAGTAGATAATGTAGCCATTCGTACTATTACATTTACAAAAATGAAAGGATCAACTGCAGAAGATCGCTTAGAAACAGCGAAAAAGCTAGCAGATTTGATTGAAGTACCGACAGATAAATTAACGGATCGCGATAAAAAGGATTATTGGCTTGCTATGCATAAAGAGGAAGCTAAAGAAAAAATTACGAATAAAGATCGTCAAGAGTTTAAAGATAAAAAAATTGATGATAAAGAATTAGACGAGCGCCAGCGAAGTCGTGTAACAGAAGAAGAGGTTAATCAATTATCCGCAAAAGATTTAGAAATACTCGCGATTAAGAGTAAGATGGATGGCGGATATGCAATGACACCTCAAGTTATTAAAAAGGATGCTACAGAAAAGGAATATTCGATTATTAGTGAAAACTTAGCAGCATTACCAGGTGTAGATACGAATGTTGATTGGGATCGAAAATATACGTACGATGATTTATTCCGAAGTGTACTTGGTGGGGTGTCGACATCTGATGAAGGTTTACCGAGAGAAAGACTAGATTACTATCTTGTTCGTGATTATAATCGAAATGACCGAGTAGGAAAAAGTTATCTTGAGCAACAGTATGAAGATAGCCTACACGGTACGAAAGCAGAAGTTAGAAATGTTACAGATAAAAACGGTAATATTTTAGAAACGATTAATGTATCAAAAGGACAAAGTGGTAATGACCTGAACTTAACAATTGATATGGAATTACAAAAGCGCGTGGAAGATATTCTTGCGAAGAATTTAATGAGGTTTAAAGGAAGCGAACCTCTTTTAGATCGCGCATTCGTTGTAATGATGAACCCAAAAAATGGCGAAGTTTTATCTATGGCGGGGAAACAATTAGTTAACGAAGATGGTCAAACGAAAGTAAATGACTTTGCATTAGGTACCATGACAAGTTCTTATCCGATGGGATCAACTGTAAAAGGTGCAACAGTACTTACTGGATATCAAACTGGTGCGATTCAACCAGGATCGGTGCAATTGGATGAACCAATTAAATTAAAAGGTACACCTACGAAGTCGTCTTGGAAAACGATGGGATACATTAATGACCTTACAGCTTTAAAAATGTCTTCTAACGTTTATATGTTTAAAACAGCGATGAATATCGCCGGTGTTCAGTATGTGAGAGGTGGTACGTTAGATATACCTCAAAAAGCATTTGATACGATGCGTTATTATTTCGGACAGTTTGGACTTGGTGTAAAAACAGGAATTGATTTACCGAATGAATCTGCTGGTCAGATGGGTAGAAGTAGTCAACCAGGTTTCTTACTAGATTTATCAATTGGACAGTATGATACGTATACACCGCTTCAATTAGCGCAATATATTTCGACGATTGCCAATGGCGGATATCGTATGCAACCACAAGTTGTAAAAGAAATTCGTCAACCGGCAGTGAAACCGGATGAAGTTGGGAAAGTTGTTCAATCTATGGAACCGAAAGTATTAAATCGTGTTGATATGCCAGAATCGCAAATTAAACGTGTTCAAGAAGGATTTAGACAAGTTTATAATGATTCAGGTGGTACAGCTACAAAATACTTTACAGGTGCAAAATATAAAGCGGCAGGGAAGACAGGTACCGCGCAAACTGTGTATGGCGGAGATAAAGAGATTGGTAGAAAGGCAAACGGTGAACGTGTGGAAACATATAACTTAACATTAGTAGGTTATGCGCCACTTGAAGATCCAGAAGTAGCATTCTCTGTTGTCGTTCCGTGGGTACATGATGATAAGACTGGTATTAATGGATATATTGGTCGTGAAATTATGGACGCTTACTTTGATTTAAAAAACAAAGAAGTAAATGGTGAAGCTCCAAAAGATGATAAAGACAATAAAAATAAAGAGCAAGATGATGAATAAAAAAGTTGTAAAAAAGCACACTATCTGAAAAGATAGTGTGCTTTTTTTTATGGTTTATGCATATCGTGTAATAAATGTGGACAAGTATACAACATTGAAAAAAACGCGGCCGTATAAATGATACTTGTATATGGTGGGATAGGGGATAAATATTTTATAGGGAAATCATCAGAGGAAATGAATAGCTACTACTGAATTGAAATTGTACCGTATGTTGATTTATGTGGAACTTTACAAAACTTTTACAAACAATTAAAACCGAATTAATAGTTTAGCAGTATTCTTATATCTGTAATCCTGTTATTTCCGGTTACTTCTAGGAGGAAGAACACGTGAAATGGATGCGTACACCGATTAAAGTTTTCGTATTATCAATATGGTTCCTCTGTTTTGAAATGTCTACTGCATTTGCTTTAAATGATACGGGAGAAGTGAGAGTTGATGGATCCTCAACGGTTTTTCCTATTATAGAAGCAGTAGCGGAGGAATATACAAAGGTGCATCCAGACGTGAAAATTTCCATCAGTATTTCTGGAACTGGGGGAGGATTTAATCGTTTCAGTAAAGGAGAAGTAGATATAAATAATGCTTCGAGAGTAATGAAACAAGTCGAGAAAAATGAAATGAAGAAAAACTCTATTCAGTTCACACCTTTTGAGGTTGCTAACGACGGTCTTACGATTGTTGTGAATCGCCATAATACATGGGTAGACGATATGTCAGTAGACGAGTTACGACTACTTTGGAGTGAAGATGGAAGAGAGAAGCGATGGTCACAAATTCATTCAACATGGCCACGTGAACAAGTGAAGTTTTATGCACCAGGCGTAGACTCTGGTACGTATGATTATTTTCAAAATGTCATCTTACAAAATCATCGCATTGTAAAAAAAGTCTCTTTGTCTGAAGATGATCAAGTTATTATGCAAGGGGTAATGAATGATAAACATGCCATTGCTTTTGTAGGATATGCTTATTATATGGCTAATCGAGATAAGGTGAAAGCAATAAAAGTAAATGGTGTATTTCCGACGAAAGAGACCATTCAATCAGGTAAGTATAAGCCGTTATCTAGGCCGCTACTTACTTATGTGAATAATGCATCTATCCGAAATAAAATGAATGTAGCAAACTATGTTGAGTTTATGATTCAGCATGTCGGTAACCTCGCTGAAGAGGTCGGGTATGTAAAATTAAAAAAAGAAAAATACAATGAACAGCTGCGTATGTTAACAGAAATAAAAAGGTAATGTCAGGGTGGAAAGGGGTTTTCATCTTTGGCTCATAATGACAAAAGTCAAATTACATTTTCTGTACAACATTTGATTGAAAGAAATACAAAACAAAGAAAAAAAACGCAGCGAATCAATCGAATAGTACCTTTATTACTAAAAATAATTGCTAGTGTTTCTATTGTGACGACACTTGGCATTGTTTTTACGCTCTCTAATGAAACAATCATGTTTTTTCAAAAAATATCATTATACTCCTTTTTGACGGAGAAAGAATGGTTACCATTTTTTGAAGACCCTAAATTCGGTATATTACCACTTATATGTGGAACGTTCCTTGTAACAGCAATTGCTATGTTTGTAGCAATTCCTATCGGTTTAGCGTGTGCCGTATTTTTAAGCGAATATGCTTCAAATAGTGCACGGAAAATATTAAAGCCGATGTTAGAGCTATTAGCAGGTATCCCGACAATTGTATATGGTTTTTTTGCATTAACAGTTGTTACACCGCTTTTACAAAGGATTATACCAGATTTACAGTTTTTTAATGCGATTAGTCCAGGAATCGTTATCGGATTTATGATGATGCCTACAATTGCATCTCTATCTGAAGATGCGATGAGAGCTGTGGCGAAAGGGACGAAAGAAGCTTCATTAGCACTCGGAGCGACGCGGTTTGAAATGGTAAAACAAGTGGTGTTTCCGTCCGCTTTTACAGGGATTATGGCAGCAATTATATTAGCAGCTTCTCGTGCAATTGGTGAAACGATGATTGTTGTAATTGCAGCAGGATCCACACCAAATGTATCGCTTGATCCGACACATTCTATTCAAACGTTAACAGCCTATATTGTGCAAGTAAGTTTAGGTGATGCTCCGCATGGAACGATTACGTATTACAGCATGTATGCTGTAGGCGCAACATTATTTTTGTTTACCTTTATTATGAACATCATTTCGCAGTCAATTATGCGCCGTTTTAGGAGGATGACATAATATGCGAATGTTGAATCATAAAAAAATACAAAAAAATATGGCATCACGCTTTTTAAAAGATCGAATTTACAAATTGTTATTTTATATAGCAATTTTATTTTCAATCGTAATTTTGTTTTTGTTACTGTTTCAAATTGTTGAAAAAGGTATAAGTTATCTTTCAATAGATTTCTTTACAAATTTCGCTTCACGTAATCCGAAAGAAGCTGGTATTGCTGCAGCTTTGTCAGGGACAATATTATTTATGAGTATTGTTATACCTGTTTCTTTTATATTTGGAGTTGGAACAGCACTTTATTTAGAGCAATATGCGAAGGAATCTCTATTTAAAAAAATAATAGAGATTAATAATCAAACGTTAGCAGGAGTACCATCCGTTGTATTTGGATTGCTTGGTTTAACTATTTTTGTATATGCTCTTCATTTAGGAGAGAGTATAGTTGCAGCAGCATTGACGATGAGTCTACTCGTTTTACCAACAGTTGTTGTGGCGAGTCAAGAAGCAATTCGATCAGTACCAAGTGTTTTATTAGAGGGTTCTTACGGATTAGGTGCTACGAAGTGGCAAACGATGTATCAAATTGTATTGCCATATGCTTTCCCAGGGATTATAACGGGCTGTACGTTAGCGATATCAAGAGCAATTGGAGAGGCTGCACCACTATTAGTTATTGGGGCACTTGCGTTTGTAAATTATGTTCCATTTAGTATGTTTGATAGATTTACAGTTCTACCAATTCAAATTTTTAATTGGATGAGTAGGCCACAAGAAGAATTTCAGTATGTAGCAGCAGCTGGGATGATTGTTTTGTTAGGTTTGTTGCTATTTATCAATATATTTGTTTTATGGTTACGAAATCGAAAATAAGTTGGAAGTGGATGAAAGGGGAATTCAAATGGTAGCAACAGTAGTAAATGTACAGGTGAAAAACGAAGAGAAAATCGAGACTGCGCCAAAGAAGGTAGTATTTGATACGAAAAACTTAAATTTATGGTACGGGGAAGACCATGCTTTAAAAGATATTAATTTAAGTATTCATGAGAATGAAGTTACAGCCATTATCGGTCCAAGTGGCTGTGGTAAATCAACGTACTTAAAAACATTAAATCGCATGGTAGAGTTAGTACCGATCGTTCGAACTACAGGTGTAATTGAGTATAGAGAACGCAATATATTTGATAAATCATATCCAGTTGAAGAATTAAGAACGCATGTAGGAATGGTGTTCCAAAAGCCAAATCCATTTCCAAAATCTATTTATGAGAATGTAACATACGGTCCAAAAATCCATGGTATTCGTGACAAAAAGACATTAGATGAAATTGTTGAAAAAAGTTTACGTGGAGCAGCGATTTGGGATGAGTTAAAAGATCGTTTGCACGATAATGCATACGGTTTATCTGGTGGACAGCAACAGCGTCTATGCATCGCACGCTGCTTAGCTATTGAGCCAGACGTTATTTTAATGGATGAGCCAACATCGGCATTAGACCCAATTTCAACATTAAAAGTAGAAGAATTAATTCAAGAGCTAAAGAAAGATTTTAGTATTGTTATCGTAACGCATAATATGCAACAAGCAGCGCGTATTTCAGACAAAACAGCTTTCTTCTTAAGCGGGGAAGTTGTGGAGTATACAGATACAAACAAATTATTTACGACTCCTTCAGATAAGCGTACAGAAGATTATATTACAGGTCGCTTTGGTTGATATCGTTTCAAAGCTAAGAGCAAATGCCCTCTTAACAGAGGGCATTTCTTATTTTATCTTACTGTTAATAAAGAAGTAATACTTCTCCTTATCTTAAGTTTTATTACAAGCGTAAGAGGCTATGTAGGAGATTTACCCCGCTATTTGCGGGCAGTAAGACCCCCACCTTAAAATTTAGCGAAAGCAAAGAAGTTAGGGAGGGGATCTTGCTGCCTATCAAATCCCGATTGATGAGGGTTGATTAAAGTTTCACTTTTATATAATGGCACATAATATTGAGGGGGAAGAAAAATGGTAAGAGAACAGTTTCAAGGTGATTTAAAAGCGTTACAGCAAAAGGTGATTGAGCTTGGAGAATTAGCAAATGCGGCTTTATTGATTGCTATGGAAGGTCTGCATACAAGAGATGTAGAGAAAGCGTTAGAGGTCATTGATGGTGATTACCGCATGGATAATTTAGAAGAGGAAATAAACGATCTTGCGCTTATGCTCATTACGAAGCAGCAACCTGTAGCAAGTGACTTAAGAAGGATTTTTATTTCAATTAAAACAGCGACAGATTTAGAGCGCATTGCAGATCATGCTGTTAATATTGCAAAGGCTACAATTCGTCTTGGGGAAAAAGAAGTGGCTGTTAGTTTGCACAACCTAGATGAAATGTTTGCGGTTGCAAATGAGATGTTGCATTTAGCGTTAGAAGCATATGAACAAGAAAATTTAACTTTTGCGAAACAAATTGCTGAAATGGATGATTCCGTTGATGAAATATATGGAAAAGCAATTCGTGAGTTTATATCTTCAGTTCCGGAACAACCAGAAGCAATTACGCAAATTACACAATTATCATTTGTCGCGAGATATATTGAGCGTGTAGCAGATCATATTACAAATATTGCTGAAAATGTCTTTTATTTAGTAAAAGGAAAGCATTATTTATTGAATGAGTAGGAATGAAAGTAGGTGATGAGAAATCACCTGCTTTTTTTAGTCAAAACATGACAAAAAAAGCTCGTTGTTTCCTTTAGTTTATGATGATAAGATGTATCATAATGTAATGGAAAAATTAGTATATATGTTTGTCGTTAATAAGTATTATTTACCAATTTATAGTAAGCGCTTTCTTGTTGTTTGAAATGTACGTTTTTATAGGTTAGAAATTTAATTATATAGTCTTCTAAATGAGGATGTGTTTAACTAATCAAGTTTATGCTGCTAGTTCATGTGGGATAGGGAATATACATATGGTATATGGAGTTACTGAACATTATATAAGTGGAGGCTGAAGTATATGAAGGGGGTTATTTTAGCTGGAGGAAAAGGAAGGCGCCTTAGACCATTAACATGTAATACTCCAAAGCCGATGTTACCATTATTAGAAAAACCAGTTTTAGAATATAATATTGAGTTATTACGCCAGCATGGTATTCGTGAAATTGCAATTACTGTTCAATATATGAGTACGACCATTAAGCAATATTTTGGTGACGGTAGTAAATGGGGAGTTAACTTGTATTATTTTGAAGACTCTCCTCCGCTTGGCACAGCAGGGAGTATTAAACAAGCAGAACAATTTTTAGATGAAACATTTGTTGTGATAAGCGGGGATGCATTAACTGACTTTCAATTATCAGAAGGAATTAGGTTTCATGAACAAAAGAAAAGAATGGTAACAATGTTTGTGAAAGAAGTAGAAAATCCACTCTCATTTGGATTGGTTGTAATGAATAAAGACCAGGAGGTTACACGATATATAGAAAAGCCGGGCTGGAATGAGGTAGTATCTAATGTTGTGAATACAGGCATATATATTATGGAGCCAGAAGTCTTTTCTTACATACCGCCTAGGCAATTTTTTGATTTCAGTCATGATGTGTTTCCGTTATTGGCAAACAAAAATGTGTTATTCGCATATTTGTCAGAAGGTTATTGGTTAGATATCGGCACATTTAATCAATATCGACAAGCACAATTTGATTTGTTAACGAAAAAGTTACAAGTACCTATTCCTTATACAGAAGTATTACCGATGGTATGGATGGGAGAAGGGGTGACGATTGGTAAAGGGACGAAAATTCATGGCCCCTCTTTTATTGGAGAAGGAGCAAAGATTGGTACAGGAGCTGTAATTGAGCCATATTCTATTATTGGGAAAAATAGTATCGTTTCAAATTATTCTCATCTTCAAAAAAGTATTGTTTTTGCAAATGCCCACATTGGGAAGTATTGTGAACTATTAGAAACGACAATAGGAGAGCGTACAATAGTTGAAGATGATGTTACACTGTTTCAAAAAAGTGTTGTAGCGGATCACTGTCACATCGGAAGAAGTACGGTAATTAAGCAAAAAGGAAAACTATGGCCTTATAAGGCGATTGATAGTCATTCGATAGTAGGAGCGGCTGGTATTCAAGAGAGTGAAATGAGTGCAGGGTGGTTACAAAAAAGCCGCATTGTAGGAAGAGGGAATGTTGAAATTACTCCCCAGTTTATCGTGAAGATTGCGATGGCGTATGGTTCTCTTTTTAAAAAAGGAGAAAGTATATTAATTGGAAGTCAAGAAAATATAGAAACAACCTCTTATAAAAATTTATTTTTACATGCTATTCATGGTATAGGGATTCATACGATGGAATGTAAAGAAATGAACGAGTCACTTTTTCAATATAGTGTTCATCATTTGCAATGTGCAGGTGGGGTTTTCATTCAAGTGGAGAATGAGAATGAGATTGTTATAAAGTTGTATGGTCAAGCTGGCATGCCGTTAACGTATAAGCAGCAAAAAGAGATAGAACAAGTATATATGTCCGAATTGTTTTATTACGTGCATGAGAAAGAGATGGGGCGAAATAAGCTGGTTCATGTTTCTATGAATGAGTATATAGAAGTTATATTGGGGCATATTGATATCGAGAAAATACAGATGCAGAAGTTTCATCTTCTTATTAATAAGAGAAATGATACGTTGCAACATTTACTTATGCTCTTTCTACAAAGACTTGGTTGTACAGTTACATGGATTTATGCAAGCGAACAAAAAGATCATGTGAAAGCTTTGATGAAATCAAGTAAAGCGAATATGGCTCTTATGTTTTCTGAGCAAGGAAATCATTTCGAGTTATACGATAAACATAGTAATATTTACCAAGGTACAGATTTGGAAGAGGTCGATATTCCAGATTTCTTACTCGAATCGACAGGAAATATTTACCCAATGTCTTTGAAGTTAGGAGAATGTTATCTTCTATTTTATACGCAGGATGAAAGAAAGTCGTTTCAAGTAAGGTGGAAGCGAGATATTTTATATCGGATTGGAAAATTATTCGAGCTAATAGCATTGCAAGGAAAAACGTTTCTCAGCATAGTAGAGCAATCACCTCCGCTCTATTTACTTTATGATGAAGTGGTATGTTCATGGAATGAAAAAGGGGAAATTATGAGGAAATTATTGGATGATATAGAAAGGAAGGGAGAAGGTATATTTGAAGGAGTACAGTTCAAATATACTGAAAAAGAGTGGTCTTATATCGTTTCTGACACAAAACAACCAAAATTTTTGGTGTATTCACATGCTAGAAACCCAGTAATAGCAAGGGAAAATATGAAAAATCTTATAGAAAAAATTAGACAATATCAAAAGGTGTAGAATTTTTATTTTAAAAGTGGTATTATAGTATAGTCTGATTTAAGTTATTAGTACTGGAGGGAAATAAGAATGCGTGTGAATATTACTCTAGCATGTACAGAATGCGGAGATCGTAACTATATCTCAAAGAAAAATAAACGTAACAACGCTGAGCGTATCGAGCTTAAAAAGTATTGCAAGCGTGACAAGAAGTCTACGTTACACCGTGAAACAAAGTAAGCAGTAGGAATATTTTCCTACTGTTTCTTTTTTTATTCGATTCCTATGTTAAAAGTGATACACTATCAGCATAGAGTAAAGTGTCACTGTAAGGGGGAGAATGTGTGAAAGCAGAGAAAGTACGTTTACGTAAACAAATAATAGAACACATGAATTCTTTATCAGAAGAACAGTATACAACTTTATCAGAACAGATTGCATTTTCGTTGTATGCGCAAAAAGAGTGGGTTGAAGCTAAAACAATTGGAATTACTCTTTCAATGGAAAATGAAGTGAATACATATCCTATTATCGAAAAAGCTTGGGAAGAAGGAAAGAAAGTTGTAGTTCCTAAGTGTAATAAAGGAACTAGAACGATGTCCTTCCGGCAAATTAATAATTTTGATCAATTAGAAACGGTGTATATGAATTTACGTGAACCGATTCCCGGGCTTACGGAAGAAGTGAATATGGATGAAATTGATCTTCAAATTGTCCCAGGCGTAGCTTATACAGAACGAGGAGAGCGAATTGGGTACGGCGGTGGCTATTATGATCGTTATCTCGTGCATTATAAAGGGAAAACGCTGTCATTAGCGTATGATTTTCAAATGGTAAAACACATTCCAGTAGAGCCATTTGATAAAAACATAGAAAAAATTATTACAGAAAAAGGAACACTGCTTATAAATAAGCTTGTATAGACAAATAAAAATTGACGAGACTTTTTCTTCTTGATTATAATAAAATATGTGAACGTTTTCTTATTATAATTTTTTATAGTAAGTGAGCATAGAGGGTGATGAAATGGTATCTATTTATGATATTCAGCAATTGCTAAAGAAATTTGGTACGATTATTTATACGGGAGATCGAATTGCAGATTTACAATTAATGCAAGATGAATTGCGTGAATTAAATCAATCACAGCTAATCGATCCACAAGACTATCAAACAGCTTTATTTTTATTGAAGCAAGAAATTCAAAAAGAGCTAAATAAGAATTAGATAAAGGTAGGTAAGCAACATGGAAGAGAAATGGTTAGTTGGTGTTGACCTTGGTGGTACAACGATTAAATTAGCATTTATTAATGTATACGGTGAAATTTTACATAAGTGGGAAATCCCTACGAATACAGGTGAGCAAGGAAAACATATTACACTTGATGTTGCGAAAGCAATTGATAAAAAGCTAGAAGAATTAGGCGAATTGAAGAGCAAATTAATTGGTATTGGTATGGGAGCTCCTGGTCCTGTACATGTGGCGTCTGGAATGATTTATGAAGCGGTTAATTTAGGATGGAAAAACTATCCGCTAAAAGATTTATTAGAAGTAGAAACAGGATTACCTGTTGTTATTGATAATGATGCAAACTTAGCAGCGCTTGGTGAAATGTGGAAAGGTGCTGGTGAAGGTGCAAAAGATTTAATCTGTATGACACTTGGTACGGGCGTTGGTGGTGGTGTAATCGCCAATGGTGAGATTGTACACGGCGTGAGTGGTGCTGCTGGTGAGATTGGACATATTACAGTCGTTACAGAAAATGCTTTCCCATGTAATTGCGGGAAGTCTGGTTGCTTAGAAACAGTAGCATCTGCGACAGGTATTGTACGTGTTGCTATGCAAAAAATACAAGAGACTAATAAAGAGAGCATGTTGCGTTCTATGTTAGCTGAAGAAGGACGTATTACATCAAAAGATGTCTTTGAAGCACTTGGACAAGGTGATGAATTAGCAGGTGAAGTAGTAGAAAAAGTAGCTTCTTATTTAGGATTAGCTGTAGCGAACCTTTCTAGTACATTGAACCCAGAGAAAATTGTTATTGGTGGAGGCGTGTCTAAAGCTGGAGATGCGCTATTAGAACCAATTCAACGCTATTTCGAGCAATACGCTTTCTCACGTGCTGTAAAGAGCACGAAGTTAGCTATTGCAACACTTGGTAATGATGCAGGTGTTATCGGAGGAGCTTGGCTTGTAAAAAAGCACAAATACGAAGCGAAGATGATATAAGTTGTGAAATATGAAAAGAGGAAGGGGGAACCCTTCCTCTTTTTGTGTAAAATCTCGATGAAGAATAAAGTGTAAACGAATTAAGCTGCTGGTGGATACCCGTTATATAGAACAGTCATGATCGTAAACCATCCGAAAACGAGTACAGTTGCAATTGCAAAGCCGCTCGCGAAAAAGTTTTTTTCACGAAGTGTTCTAAGCGTAGCAAATACAGCTAACAGAGTGACAAGTGTAAAAATAATAACAAGGCCCATACAATATCCTCCTCTGTCTACCCATTTCTTATTATGAGTTTTTGGAATATTTACTCTTTTATATTGTACATGTTTTAAAAATGATTGTCGAGATAGCATCCTTTCTTTTCCTCAGAGAAAGAAATGTTGTATCATTAAAAGTAAGTTTTTAATAACTGGAGGAGATTTTTATATGAAATGGATACAAATGCCGTTAGGCCCATTACAAACAAATGCTTATATTTTAATGAACGATCAAAAAGAGTGCATTATCTTTGACCCTGGTCATGAAGGTGAAAAGCTCGTTACATATTTACAAGAAGAACAATTAAAACCATTGGCTGTTTTATTAACACATGCTCACTTTGATCATATCGGTGCTGTTGATGCCGTAAGAGACGCTTTTTATATTCCTGTGTACGTACATAAAGAAGAAGCAGATTGGTTAGGAGATGCAACTGTAAACGGCTCTCAAATTTTTATGATGAACCGCAGTATTACAGCAAAACCAGCGGATCATATTATTGATGCAGAAGGTACATTAACAATTGGATCATTTAATTTTGAAGTTTTTGAGACACCAGGACATTCTCCAGGAAGTATTTCTTATTATAGTAAAGAAGCGAATGCTGTATTCTCAGGAGATGTATTGTTCCAAATGAGCATTGGAAGAACAGATTTGCCTGGTGGAAGTTTTGCTGAATTAATTGGAAGTATTGAAGAGAAATTATTTGTATTACCAGATGAAACAGCGGTGTTATGTGGACATGGTCCAGAAACAAGCATTGGCTTTGAAAAAGAAAATAATCCGTTTTTACAATAAGGAGTTATTATGGGAATGGAGCTCATTTTAAGAGAATGGATGGGGAAAGAAAAGGATTATTCAATTTCATATAGTACGTATATGAACCTTGTATTGTATACGGAGGGTCATGGATATTATATGAAAGAACGTGAAAAGATTGGAAGACAAGGGGATTTTTTTACAAGTAGCAATGTATCCTCTGTTTTTGCAAAAACTTTTGCTAAACTTTTTATTCGTCTTGTTGAAAATGGTGAAGTTGCTTCGAATATTTGTGAGGTTGGTGGGGGAACAGGGAAGTTTGCCTATGATGTTTTACAAGAATGGAAGCAATTATCTCCAAACACCTTTATTAATTTAAACTATTCAATGATTGAAGTGAGCCCTTTTCATAGGAAATTACAGCAGGAGCAACTTGGCTCATTTTCTAATGTATCGTACTATACCTCCTATAGTGAAATGGGAGATTCTTTCGAGGGAATTCTTTTTTCGAATGAGTTGTTTGATGCATTTCCTGTTGAAGTAATTGAGAAAAGAAATGGTATATTGTATGAAGTACGTATTACATATACAGAGGAAGGAAACCTTTCAGAAGTATGTAGGCCGTTAAATAAAAGAATTGGTCGCTATTTATTGAAATATAATATTTATATTGCTGAAGGGCAACGTTTTGAAGTACCAATTGTTATGGAGGAGTATATAAAAGAAATTTCGAAATGGTTTCAAAAAGGTATATGTATTACAGTTGATTACGGATACACAAAAGAAGAATGGATGCATCCAGCACACCGCGAAGGAAGTTTGCGAGGATATTATCAGCATAAGCTAATGCGTAACCCACTAGCGCATCCAGGTGAAATGGATCTTACTACTCATGTTCATTGGGACGAGCTAAAGGAGATCTTTAGTATGCAAGGAATGAGTGCAGTATGGCATAAGAAACAATCTGAGTTCTTGTTAGCTACAGGGATATTAGAACAGCTTACGAGCCATCAAGATACGAATCCTTTTTCTGAAACGCAAAAACAAAATCGAGCAGTTCGTTCTATGATTTTAAATGGAGGAGTAGGGAGTTCGTTTGATGTTGTTATACATACAAAAGATATGCAACATTTACATTTGGATCAGTATGTAACAATATAAAAAACAAGACACAGTATATACTGTGTCTTGTTTTTTAATACGACTTATGTAGTATTATATATTTCCTCTCATGATATATATTTATATTAAAGATATGAGATAAAAAATATAGAATACGTTCTTTTTCTGCGATTATTAGTCCCTAACCTAATAATACACGAACGAGTTGAATGATTGTTTCATTCTCTACTTTGTAATAAATTTCCAATCCTTTTCTTTCACTAGAAACGATTTTAGCGCTTTTTAATTTTGCTAAATGCTGTGAAATTGTTGATTGTGGCATGTTTAAGCCAGTATACATTGTAGAAACGTTGCTTGGACCGCGCTCGATTAATCCTTTTACGATACATAAACGAACAGGATGAGCTAGTACTTTTAATAATTCTGCATTACTTTCATATAGTTCTAATTCTTTTTGAAAGGTTTCTAACATGTTCTTTTCCACCTCCGTGTGAGCTATTATACCATACTATACATACCAAAAATTTAAAGAAAAGAAAATAGTTGTTGCAGAAAAAAAGTCCTAAAGTAAAGAAATTGTAAGAAAAGAGACCCGGATGTAAATAAAATAGGTAAATTAGCATGTTTTTGTAAAATGACATTTTTGGGTGAAAATTTCGATGCGTTTTAAAAATTGAAAGATATAGATATATTTGTAACACAATTTTATCATGATTTTCTTATTCTTTCAAATGAATATACGAAATTTTTAAAATAATATGACAAAGGAATTATAATGATATATATAGAATATAAAACAGGTTAAAAGAAAAGAAGCTGAATGTCATTCGCTTCTTTATGGTGATAATGAAATATTTGATTACGGCTGATAAATCTTAGGATGATCAAGTCATTAGTCATTTATTCTAAAATTCATCTTTTAGCAACGTTAAAAATCTGTGATTCCATATGTTCTCATAAAAATCAATTGTCTCTTTTGCGGACATAAAAGGATTATTCAACGTAGAGGTTGTTTTCTGTCCCATAAAGTTTTCGTATCCTAGTCCGTGGGCAAACTTAATCGTTGCATCCATACAGTACTCTGTTTGGGCGCCACAAAATTCAATGCGATTTACAGATAATTGATCTAAAATTTCTTTTAAGTTTGTTTTATAAAATGAATTTGCATGTGTTTTTCTTACAAAAAAATCTTGTTCTTGAACATCTAGATCGGTATGAATAGCCCAAAGTTCTTTCTCGGGTACTAAATCATCATCACAATGTTGAACAAAAAGGATTGGTTTATTTAGTTTTCTATATGAAGAAATTCTTTTATTTACTTTTTTTAGTAAGTTATGTAAATCAAATAAATGCTCCTCGCTATAACATACGCCATTTTGTAAATCGATAACGATTAAAATATCTGCACAAGTATCCATTATTTTCGCCCCTTTTTATTTCTTAATATATCAATTAATCCATTATTTAGAAATAGATGATATACTTTTATTTTTTATGGACTACAAGAAAAGAAGAAATTCAAATGAATATAGCTAAACCGCATAAAAAGAAGATATGAAAACCTAATCTCATATCTTCTTTTTCTCTATGCATTTACAGGTTCTTCTACATAAGAAAGGGCATTTTCAAAATCGGATATTAAATCGTTAACATTTTCAAGACCGACTGATAACCGAAGTAATGAATTAGAGATTCCTCTTTTATCACGAGCTTCTTGCGACAGTGCTGCATGTGACATTTTTGCTGGATAAGAAAGAATTGACTCTACAGCTCCTAAACTAACTGCAAAAACAGGCAATTTTACTTTTGATAAAAATTTGCGGAGTGCATCTTCTGACTGCAAAGTAAACGATAAGACCGCTCCAGCTGATGTTGCTTGAGATTGTTGAATATCAAATCCGAGATGAGTTTGTAATCCCGGATAATAGACATTTTTTACTTTAGAGTGCTCTTGTAAATAATGTGCGATTTTATTGGCATTTTTAGCTGAATGTTCGAGGCGTACATGCAATGTTTTTAGACCGCGAAGTACGAGAGAACAATCTTGAGGTCCTAAAATAGCACCGAATGCATTTTGTAAAAATCCAAGCTTTTGAGCGAGTTCTGAATCTTTTACTACTGCTAATCCGGCAGTAACATCACTATGACCAGCAATAAATTTTGTAGCACTATGAAGAACGACATCAGCTCCAAGTTCAAGTGGTTTTTGGAATAGTGGTGTCAAAAATGTATTATCAACAAAAGTAAGAGCCCCAATAGATTTTGCGAGTTTAGAAACCTCGCGAATATCTGTCACTTTTAAAAGTGGGTTAGAAGGTGTTTCTACATAAAAGAGCTTTGTATTTGGTTTAATGTTTTGTTTTATTTCTTCTAAATTGGTCATATCAACAAATGTATGTGAAACACCGTAACGGGAGAGTACCTCAGTTATCACTCGGTAAGTGCCTCCGTACACATCTTCTGAAATGAGTACGTGATCACCTTGTGAAAGAAGGAGGAATGCAGTGGAAATCGCTGCAATGCCTGATGCAAAGGCGAATCCTTTTGTTCCGCCTTCTAATAAAGCAATGATATCTTCAAGAGCTTCACGAGTTGGATTTCCTGACCTGCTATAGTCATATTTTCCGAACGTATCTACATCAAATTGGTGAAAAGTTGATGTGTTATAAATAGGAACGTTCACAGCGCCTGTTTGCGAGTCGTGTTTATATTGGTTGTGTAGTAAGAGTGTATCTATAGAATAGCTCATATTCTTACACCTTCTTTTACGAGTTTAATTGCTTGCTTTAAGTCTTGAATTAAATCGTTACTATTTTCAATGCCAACTGAGAATCGAAGAAGACGATTGCATACGCCGTTTGCTGTTCTAATTTCTTCAGGAATATCAGCATGTGTTTGCGTTGCTGGATAAGTCATTAAACTTTCTACACCACCAAGACTTTCGGCAAATGTAATTAAGGATAAAGATTGTAAGAATGGATTAATCCAAGCTTCATCTTTAAGGCGGAATGAGATCATGCCGCCTCTTCCTGGATAAAATACATCTGTCACCCCGTCTTCATCATTTAAATACGCAACAACTGCTTTCGCATTTTCTTCATGTTGCCTCATGCGAAGCGCTAACGTTTTCATACCGCGAATTAATAACCATGAGTCAAATGGGCTTAAAACTGCACCTGATGCATTATGATAATGAGCGATTTCCTCGCAAAGTTCCTTTCCTTTTGCAACGACAAGCCCGCTTAGTACATCGTTATGTCCCCCTAAATATTTCGTTGCGCTATGAAGTACAATGTCAGCACCTTCTGTTAATGGTTGCTGTATATAAGGTGTGTAGAAAGTGTTGTCTACAATAAGGAGTAGTCCGTTCCTTTTCGCTACAGTTGCGACAGCAGCAATATCAGTAACTTGCATTAATGGATTAGTTGGAGTTTCTATGAAAATAGCCTTCGTTTCAGTTGTGATAGCTTGCTCAATTTGTTTAATAGACTGTGTATTTACGTATCTACATCGAATATTCCACTTTTTTTCATGCTCAGAAAATAATCGATACGTTCCCCCGTATAAATCTTCAGATACAATAAGTTCGTCTCCAGAGCGGAATAGAGAAAGGACGAGGAGAACAGCCGCCATCCCTGAACTACAGGCATAACCTTGTTCGCCATATTCTAAGTCTGCGATCGCCTGTTCTAAAAGACCGCGAGTTGGATTGCCAGTTCGTGAATAGTCAAAGCCAGTAGATTTACCAATTCCTTCGTGACGATAAGCGGTTGAGAAATAAACTGGTGGATTAACCGTTCCGGTTGTAGTTTCACTGCGATTTCCGATTTGTGCTAGTTTTGTTTCGATTGTTGACATGTGAAAATTCCTCCTTTTTAAATTGAAACATTAAGTGAATATAAAATAAAAAAGCCTTCTAAGAAGAAGGCTTTCGGTTTGAATAGAGTCTTCTTCTCATCTGTCAAATCTTTCACAATTTGCTGGAATTAGCACCTTATTAACAAAATGTTAATGGTTGCTGAGGCGTCACAGGGCCAGTCCCTCTACCTCTCTAGATAAGAATGTTCGTATGAAATTTTTATTATGTTTTTAACTTTACAATAAAATATAACTGAATTGCAACTTTATTTTAAATAATTTTTATTTTTCCGCAAGTGTCATTGACTTTTACTTTTGTGCATGCTAAATTTATTAAAAAATTAACAAACATTGTTAAAAGGGGAACGCATTTCCTTTTAGCTACATAAATAAAATAATAAAGACAACTCTTATTGAGAGCGGTGGAGGGAAAGGCCCTGTGAAACCCGGCAACCTTCAAACGAAATGTTTGAAACGGTGCTAATACCTGCAAAACGAATGTTTTGCATAATAAGAGGAGGAACGATTATGTCCCCCTCTTCAAAGTGAAGAGGGGGTTTTTATATTGATAGAAATGAGGGAGAGTCGTGAAATTACTAGATTTATTATCAAAAGGAATTGTAATAGGTGATGGTGCGGTTGGGACGTTATTGCATTCACATGGTTTGCAAAGTAGCTTTGAAGAATTGAATGTATCTGATCCAGACTTAATTATATCGATTCATAAACAATATGTAGCTGCTGGAGCAGATGTAATTCAAACGAATACGTATGGAGCAAATGAGGCGAAATTACGTATGTATGGTTTAGAAAATCAAGTTACAGAAATTAATAGAGCGGCAGTAAAACTGGCGAAAGCATCTGTGACAAATAAAAATGCAATTTTAGGAACAATTGGTGGTATGAAACATATCGGAGCTGTTACAACGACTGATATGGAAAGAGAGTTTATGTTACTTGAACAGGCAGGGGCTTTACTAGAAGAACAGGTTGATGGATTACTATTAGAAACTTTTTACGATGAATTTGAATTACTTCATGCCGTTAAAGTATTGCGTAAGCAAACGAATATTCCAATTGTTGCGCAATTAGCGTTACATGAAGCAGGTACGACTCAAAATGGAAATGATGTCAATGAAATATTAAAGCAACTTATAGATTACGGTGCAAATGTTGTTGGATTGAATTGTCAACTAGGGCCTCTTCATATGACGGAAGCTTTCAAAATGATATCGATTCCTCAAAATGGCTATTTATCAGCATACCCAAATGCAGGCCTCCCGAATTATGTGGATGGACGTTACGTATATGAGGGAAGCCCAGCTTATTTTGAAGCGATGACACCGAGATTTATTGAGCAAGGTATTCGGTTATTGGGTGGTTGTTGTGGTACGACTCCAGAACATATTCAAAGTATGAAGCGCGCTGTTGCGAATATTACCCCTGTAATAGAAAAAGACACGATTCAAAGGCCGAAAGTCGTTCATACGCATGAGAAACGTTCGAAGGCTCACGTCACTCTAGCAGAGAAAGCGAAAAAACAAACGACAGTTGTAGTGGAATTAGATCCACCGAAAACGTTAGATACACAGCGTTTTTTTGAAGGAGCAAGAGCGTTAAAAAGAGCGGGAGCAGATGCTATTACTCTAGCAGATAATTCATTAGCATCGCCTCGTGTTTCTAATATGGCGATGGGTGCGTTATTAACGAAGCATGATATCCCAGTATTGACGCATTTAACGTGTAGAGATCATAACGTCATTGGACTACAATCTCATTTGTTAGGTTTATCGGCGTTAGGGATGGAAGAAGTGTTAGCTTTAACTGGTGATCCAGCGCGCGTTGGTGATTTTCCCGGTGCCACTTCTGTATATGATTTATCCTCTATTGAGCTTATTAAAATGATTAAAGAAATGAACGATGGACGTTCAATTTTAGGGAAATCAATTGGACCGGCGACAAGGTTTTCTGTAGGCGGCGCATTTAATCCTCACGTGAGGCACTTAAAAGCAGCGGTTAAGCGAATGGAACGAAAAATAGATGCTGGAGCGGAGTATTTTTTAACTCAGCCAATTTACGATATCAAGTTAATTGAAGAAGTGTATGAAGCGACAAAGCATTTGGAACAACCTATTTTTATTGGAATTATGCCGTTAGTAAGTAAGCGGAATGCAGATTTTCTTCATTTTGAGGTGCCGGGTATTACTCTTCCTGAAGAAATAAGAGAGAGAATGGATGGACATGAAACAAAAGAGGCAGCAATTGAGGAAGGGATCCGCATTTCACAAGAATTGGTCGACGCAGCGATGAAATATTTTAATGGTATTTATCTTATTACACCATTTTTAAAGTATGAAATTACAGAACATCTTGTTAAATATGTAAGAGAAAAGCAAGAAGTGAAAGAAGGTATTAATTGATGAAGTGTTTAGAAGAAAAATTAAAAAATAGCATTTTAATATTAGATGGTGCAATGGGGACAATGATTCAGCAAGAGGATTTAACTGCTGAAGATTTCGGAGGAGAAGAGTACGAGGGCTGTAATGAATATTTAGTGGAAACAAGACCAGATGTTATTTTAAAGATTCATAAAGCTTATATTGAAGCTGGAGCGGATATTATTGAAACAAATACATTTGGGGCAACGAATATTGTACTAAGTGATTATGATCTGTCTCATTTAGATGAAGAACTAAATGAAAAGGCAGCACTTTTGGCGAAGCAAGCTGTTAAAGAAAGCGGGAAGGAAGTATATGTTGCGGGAGCGATGGGACCAACAACGAAAGCAATTAGTGTTACAGGTGGTGTGACTTTTGAAGAATTGATTGAGGCTTATACAAGGCAGGCACGAGGATTATTAAAAGGAGAAGTTGATGTATTACTCGTTGAGACGAGTCAAGATATGCGTAACGTGAAAGCAGCTTATATTGGAATTCAAGCCGCTTTTGAAGAACTGAAAAAAACGGTTCCTATTATGATTTCAGGAACGATTGAGCCAATGGGAACGACTCTGGCTGGGCAAACAATTGAAGCTTTTTATTTATCAGTAGAACATATGAAACCATTATCTGTTGGGTTAAACTGTGCGACTGGTCCGGAGTTTATGAGGGACCATATTCGTTCACTATCTGATTTATCGGAGTGTTACATTTCTTGTTATCCAAATGCAGGTCTTCCTGATGAAGATGGACATTACCATGAATCTCCATCTTCTCTTGCTGAAAAGGTGAAGCGATTTGCTGAAGAAGGATGGGTTAATATTATTGGTGGTTGTTGTGGCACGACACCAGAACATATAAAAGCAATGAAATCCGCGCTAGCATCTCTTAGGCCTCGTGACCATCATGAGAGAGAAGGACATGGAATTAGTGGATTAGAAGCACTGCAATATGATGAGTCTATGAGACCGTTATTTGTAGGTGAAAGAACGAATGTTATTGGATCACGTAAATTTAAACGATTAGTAGCAGAAGGGAAATTTGAAGAGGCTGCTGAAGTGGCAAGAGCGCAAGTGAAGAAAAATGCTCATATTATTGATATTTGTATGGCAGATCCTGATCGTGATGAAATAGAAGATATGGAGAAATTTTTGACAGAAGTTACGAAAGTGTTAAAAGTACCGATTATGATTGATTCAACGGATGAAAATGTGATGGAGCGAGCTCTTACTTATATTCAAGGAAAAGCTGTTATTAATTCAATTAATTTAGAAGATGGAGAAGAACGATTTAAAAAAGTGACACCGCTTCTTCAGAAGTATGGTGCCGCTATAGTTGTAGGAACAATTGATGAAGACGGTATGGCGGTTAGTGCGGAACGAAAGATAGAAATTGCGAAAAGAAGCTATGAATTACTTACAAAGAAGTATGGGATACGCCCGTCAGATATTATTTTTGATGCACTTGTGTTTCCAGTAGGGACAGGTGATGAAGAATATATTGGCTCAGCGGCAGCGACTATAGAAGGAATTCGCCTTATTAAAGAAGCGTTACCAGAGTGTTTAACGATTTTAGGTGTAAGTAACATATCATTTGGTTTACCACCGGCTGGACGTGAAGTATTAAATTCAGTCTTTTTATATCATGCTACGAAAGCAGGATTAGATTACGCGATTGTGAATACGGAAAAATTAGAACGCTATGCGTCGATTCCAGAGGAAGAAAAACGCCTTGCAGATGCATTACTGTTTGAAACGACGAAAGGGACGTTAGAAGAATTTACAAACTTTTACCGAGTTGCTAAAAAGAAAGATGTCGTTGTGCAAGAAACGTTAACGCTTGATGAACGACTAGCAAATTATATTGTAGAAGGTACGAAACAAGGATTACACGAGGATTTAAGTCTTGCACTTGAAGAAGGAAGAAAACCTCTTGATATTATTAACGGTCCGCTTATGACAGGGATGGATGAGGTAGGACGACTATTTAATAATAATGAACTTATTGTTGCTGAAGTATTGCAAAGTGCCGAAAGTATGAAAGCTGCTGTAAGTTATTTAGAGCCACATATGGAATCTAGCGATAGTGCAAAAAAAGGGAAAGTATTATTAGCAACTGTAAAAGGTGATGTGCATGATATTGGGAAAAATCTCGTTGAAATTATTTTAGCGAATAACGGATATGAGATTATTAATTTAGGAATTAATGTACGTTCGGATCGAATTGTTCAAGAAGTACAAGAAAAGAAGCCGGACATTATAGGCCTTTCAGGTTTATTAGTAAAATCAGCGCAACAAATGGTAACAACTGCTGAAGATTTAAAAGCAGCAAATATTGATGTGCCCATTGTTGTAGGTGGTGCAGCGTTAACGAGAAAGTTTACAGATAATCGAATTTCACCATCATATAAAGGGCTCGTTTGTTATGCGAGTGATGCGATGACGGGGCTCGATATTATTAATAAACTTCAAAAAGAAGAAGAGCGTGAGAAGATGAAACAGGATAAAAAAGAACGTCATCTTCATATCGTAAAAAAAGAGGAGAAGAAAGTAGAAATTCCAACAGTAATTGAGCCATTACCGAAGGCTGAGGTTATGGTGCCTGATTCAACAAAACGAATTGTATTACGTGATATTCCGGCTCTTCATCTCGCTCCATTTTTAAATAGACAAATGCTACTTGGGCATCACCTTGGATTAAAAGGAAATGTGAAGAAGCTTTTGAAAGAGGGAGATAAGAGAGCACATGAATTAAATGATTTAATAGATGAATTATTGCAGGAAGGACAATCTTGGTTAAAGCCGAAAGCAGTGTATCAATTTTTCCCAGCGCAAAGCGACGGACAAAACATTGTAATATATGATCCAGAAAATCATACGCGTGTTATAGAGCGTTTCACATTCCCTAGACAAGGAAAGGCTCCCTATCGTACTTTAGGTGATTATTTGCGCCCAATAGGAGATGAGATGGACTATGTTGCTTTCTTATCTGTTACGGTTGGGGAAGGAGTTCGGGATATTGCTGAAGAGTGGAAGGCGAAAGGTGATTACCTACGTAGTCATGCCATTCAATCGTTAGCGCTTGAATTAGCGGAAGGACTTGCTGAAAAAACACATATGCTCATTCGTGACCGCTGGGGCATTCCGGACTTACCTGAACTGACGATGGAAGAACGTTTCCGTACGAAATATAGAGGAATACGAGTGTCATTTGGTTATCCGGCGTGTCCAGAACTTGCAGATCAAGAAAAGCTATTTCGCTTAATTCATCCAGAGGAAATAGGTATTTCATTAACAGAAGGATTCATGATGGAGCCAGAAGCGTCCGTAACGGCTATGGTATTTTCTCACCCTGAGGCAAGATATTTTAGTGTATTATAGTCTAGAAGGGGGAGACGTATGAAGAAAATAGTCTTTACAGGTGGCGGTTCGGCAGGACATGTAACACCTAATTTAGCCATTATCCCATATTTACAGGAAGACAACTGGGATATCTCTTATATTGGTTCTCACCAAGGTATTGAGAAAACGATTATAGAAAAGGAAGGCATTCCCTACTATAGTATTTCGAGTGGAAAGCTACGTCGTTATTTTGATTTAAAAAATATAAAAGATCCTTTTCTTGTAATGAAGGGTGTTATGGATGCGTATGTAAGAATTCGAAAACTAAAACCAGATGTGATTTTTTCAAAAGGTGGTTTCGTATCTGTACCAGTCGTAATTGGCGGATGGCTAAATAGAGTACCAGTTTTATTACATGAATCTGATATGACGCCAGGACTAGCAAATAAAATTGCGCTTCGTTTTGCTTCGAAAATATTTGTTACATTTGAAGAAGCAGCGAAACATTTACCGAAAGAAAAAGTAATATATACGGGGTCTCCTGTACGTGAAGAAGTGCTGAAGGGAAATCGTGAAAAAGGTTTAGCGTTTTTAGGTTTTTCACGTAAAAAGCCAGTTATTACGATTATGGGAGGCAGCTTGGGCGCGAAAAAAATTAATGATACGGCTCGAGAAGCATTACCAGAACTTCTTAAAAAGTATCAAATTGTTCACCTTTGCGGAAAAGGTAACCTTGATGAAAGTTTACAAAATAAAGAAGGATATAGACAATTTGAATATGTACATGGAGAACTGCCAGATATATTAGCGGTAACAGATTTTGTTATTTCACGCGCGGGCTCCAACGCAATTTTTGAATTTTTAACATTACAAAAGCCGATGGTTTTAATTCCATTATCGAAATTTGCAAGCCGTGGAGATCAAATATTAAATGCAGAGTCCTTTGAAAGACAAGGATATGCCTCCGTATTATATGAAGAAGATGTAAATGTAAAATCTCTTATAAAGTATGTCGAAGAATTAAATCAAAATAATGAGAAGTATAAAATAGCACTAAAAAAATATAATGGAAAAGAAGCAATTAAAACAATCATTCAAAATATTTCAGAGGCATGATGAAATAATCATGCCTCTTTTAGTAGGGTGAAAGATTCCAAGAATTGATATTTTTATGTTACAATAAAGTGAAACTTTAATCAGTTGGGTGCATCCCACATCTAACTTCTTTACTGTTACTGAATTTTGAGGAGGGAGTCTTACTGCCCTCAAATAGCGGGATAACAAATGGGTTAATAGGGAAATTCCAATTAATGAGGCGTGAAAATACGAATGGATTAGGAGTGACTGTGTTGGAGCTAAGTCTCTATGAAAATACTGCACTTATTATATGCTTTGTGTTGTACGTTGGTAGTGTTATTGTTTATATTTCAAGGAAATTTTCGCAAGAAAGAGAGCTTGAAAAGTCAGAGATAACAGCTGAACTAGAAATGTTAGCTGATGAAAGTTATAAAAAACAAAAAATAAAAGAAGACCATGAAGCATCCCATCATTTAAACGCAAATAAGTTTTAAAGATGGGGATTTTTTTTGAAGTTGTTCTTTATTGTAGCTATAACAAATAACGCTAAAAAGGAGTTTCCCCATACATAATGAAGGAGTGTATATAAATGAATTTTTATATCGCCTCAGGTTTCCAAAATAAACATCTTGTACGTTCCGTAGCAAATGAACTGAAACATGCAGGATGGCACCATACATATGATTGGACCAAAAACGAAAAAGCAGCAAATGAAGAACAATTGAGAGAAATTGGTCAGGCAGAACAAAATGCTGTAAAAGAAGCGGATGTATTTTTACTTATATTAGATGGCGGAAATGGGAGCCATACAGAGTTTGGAATGGCGATTACACTAGAGAAAACGATATATGTATATCATGCAGGAAACCCGCTCCAAACAACGTTCTATCACTTGCCAGAAATAAATATTTTTGAAGGAGATGTAGCTGAGTTTGCATCTTATGTTATGAATCATATGAAATAATAGTAACTACCTAAAAGGTTATAAAAGTGATCTTTTGGGTACAGTGATGATAAGAAACGTATATAAAGGAGTACATAATATGAAATTAGAAAATGGATGGGAAACGAGCTTTTTAGAAGTCGTACAAAATAGTGAATTTAAGAAAGAGGCACTTCTTAGTCAATTGCTTTGTCAGGATAGTGAAGAAGTAGAAGAGCTTGTGGATGATTACGGCTACGAAGAACTTGTTGAACGTGAACATGATGATGAGTTAGCTGAAATCTTAGGAGAAGAACTTTTTAGTGAGATGGAACGCCAAGTATTCTTATCTTCAAACCCAGAAGAAAAATTGATTTCATTCGTCAATGGATTAGGTTTTCATGTGTTAGATTGGATCGTTCTTCTTGAAACAGAATTTGGCATTGATAGTGCAAACTTTACATCAGATGCTGTGAAGGTGTTAGAAAAGCGTTTCAGACAGTTTCCATATATAGAGGACAAGACAATTTTTGATATGACATTTGGAGAATCGATGGATGTATTAGAATCTGTTACAGGATTACAACTAAAGGAAAAGATGAACGTATAATGAAAAAAGAACGTGATTGGATCACGTTCTTTTTTTACATAATAATAATTTTATCATCTAGTTTTGTCTGCCCGGTAAGAAGTGCGTTTAAATATTCCACTTTTCTTATACAAGCTTGTATATGTCTTTCAATCTCTTGTAACTCTGCTTGGTGATGCGTTTCAATTGGATGAATTTGTACGTTGAATTTTTCAAATTGACTACTATATGTTATTTCTGCATAGCCGCTCATAATATCGGTTTCGTTATGAAATAAAAATTGCTTCGTTTTGTCACAGAATGATACATCCTGAAAGCCATATACTTTTAATGCTTCAATTACTTTTTTAATCATTTTTGTATTCATTTTTTTAACCCTCTTTACGAAGTTCTACTTTTATATTATAACATAAAAAATTACATAGAAAGCGCTTCCAAGTGTATTTTATTATAAACTTTACGTTTCAATCACAAAAATGAAACAAAGAAAAAATAATTGTAAAGAAGGAAGGACTCTTTTATTGTTTCGTCATATATATAGAGAAATAGTGCAATGAAAGGAAATTTTCCGAGGTGGAGATCGTATTTCCAATTTGAGCGCAGTAAAAGAGGTGAGAATTTTGAACTTTGATATTGTAGGACAAAAAGCATATATAAAAGATGGACCGCATCGGAACCGAATTGGAATTGTAAAGAAAAATGAGACAAAATTAGCATCGCAGTTTGCTATTGTAATTGGAGAACAAGTCATTGATGTAGAGCTAAAGGATATCGTGTTAGTTGGAGTAGACGTAGGACAATTTCATAAATGGTGCGAACAAAATGGTTATTTGTGAAAAGGACGGGCTGTGAGATAATGAAATATATTTGAGGAAAGAGGATATGTTATTGTATTCTCTTTTTCTATGTTTAAGGAGGCGAAAATGAAATATAAAGAACAGGAGTTTACGTTGGAGTTAAAAGAGAACATTCAATGTATGGAGAAGGAAATAGAGCGAATATCACTTAAACTGCATAAAGAGTATTCACATTTATACATAGAAAAACACATGGAATTAGATATGGGATTTGCAAGAGAAAAAGAGAATCCCTTTGAGGTGGGTTATTATTCATCAGTTGCTATAGCTATATTAGATGAAGAAAAAGAGTTGATTGGATTTCATAATATTCCAATTTGGAAATGTGAAAGAATCTTTTTAGGAATGCCAATTCAATCAAACATTTTGGGGAGTAAGAAAGTAGGGGAACTCGCTGATGAATCTTGTTATAAGATTGAGGAAGAGTTAAAAGAGCAACTAGAAGAATACTTAGAGTGATAATTCTCAAGATAAAATCTATAAAGAGGGGACGGAATAAAAAAGACGCTAACAATTGTATGTTAGCGTCTTTTTTCATTATGAAGCAATTTCACCAGTTTTTGTATCATCTTGATTGTACGTATCTTGATCTAATTCACCAAGCCATTTACTTGAAATAAGACCTGCTGTCATAGAGCCACTTACGTTAAGAGCTGTACGCCCCATATCGATTAATGGCTCAACCGAGATAACTAGAGCAACAATACCGATTGGTAAGTTCATTGTAGATAGCACGATTAAAGCTGCGAATGTTGCGCCGCCACCAACTCCGGCAACACCGAATGAGCTAATAGCAACAACAGCGATTAAAGTTAAAATAAATTGTGGTTGTAATGGATCAATTCCTACAGTTGGAGCGACCATCATTGCAAGCATTGCTGGATAAATACCTGCGCAACCGTTTTGTCCGATAGATACCCCAAATGAAGCTGCGAAGTTTGCAATTCCTTCGGAAATACCAAGCTTTTCTTTTTGCGCTTCAATATTTAATGGCATCGCACCAGCACTAGAGCGAGATGTGAATGCAAATGTTAATACAGGGAACACCTTTTTTAAATATTGAATTGGATTTAAACCAGATAGCGCAATTAATAATAAGTGGATAACGAACATTACGATAAGTGCTACGTAAGACGCTAACACGAAGTTGCCAAGTTTTAAAATAGCATTTATGTCGCTACCAGCAACTGTTTTTGCCATAAGAGCTAATACGCCGTATGGAGTAAGGCGTAAAATTAATGTTACCATACGCATTACGATTGCATATACAGCATCAAGCATCTTCTTAAATAGCTCTGCTTGTTCTGGATATTTTCGTTTTACACCTATAAAGGCAATGCCGATAAAGGCTGCAAATATTACGACAGAAATTGTTGATGTTGGACGAGCGCCTGTTAAATCAAGAAACGGATTTGTAGGTAATAGCTCTAATAATTTATCTGGAATTGTTGTCTTTTCAATAGAAGTAAATCTTTCTTCAACTAGTTTCAGACGAGCAGATTCTGCATCACCTTGTTGTAGGCCGGTTGCAGATACATCAAATCCTGCACTTGCAGCGATACCGACAGCTGCAGCGATTCCTGTAGTAAGAATTAAAATACCGATAATAAGGCCACTAATTTTACCAAGGTTTTTCGTTAACTGTAATTTTGTAAATGCTGAAATAATAGATACTAAAATAAGTGGCATAACGATCATTTGAAGTAATTTTACATAACCGTTACCGATTAAGCCAAACCAAGTATTTGATTCAATAATTACTTTAGAAGTTGGCTCATAAATAAATTGTAATATAAGACCGAATAAAATTCCGACTCCTAAAGCGGTAAATACACGTTTATTAAAAGATACATGCTTACGTTGCATATAATATAATACGCCAACTAAGATGAGCATGACTGCAACGTTAATTCCGACAAGCAGTGTATTCATGTTGATTCCCCCTAATTCCAATCTGTTATATAGAATATAAGGTAATAAAACCTATAAGTCAACTAGGAAATTCCGGAATTAAAAAAAAGATGGCAAAATGCCATCTTTTAATGTCCAACCCCAGGCACAAGTAAGAATGTCGTGTAGTATGTAAATCCTATGAAGAAAACAGTTAAATATGCCCCAAATACGTATATATACATACGCTCTGTTAATTTTAAATAGCTTAAAAGTACGAAGAAACCTGTTTGTCCTAAAAATAGTAGTGCGGCCGGTTGCATATCCCCTACGTAAAACATAACCGAGAAAATTCCAGTCCAAAAGCCGAGAACGCGAAACATGCGCTCCATGCCATCTCCCTCCTTTTCTAAAAAAAGTAAACCTCACCTCATTATAGTTTATTTTTCTTATTATTGTAAATATTCGTTCATATAAAAAGAAGCCAATTATTATTGGCTTCTTTTTATATGAAAAATTAAATTGTTAGTTTATAATTACAAGATTTACATCCATCTAATAGACTATCATTTCGAGTTAATTCCATGTTAGGGAATAGGATTTCAAAAATCCCTTTCATCATATCTCCGTGCATGTTACAAATTTCAGTTGGATGATGAACAGCAACTTCTTTAAATGGACAATTGTGTACATCATAGAAAATTTTTGTTCCATCTGCACTTAATTCAAATGCAGGTGATAAGCCAGCTGTTGAGAAAGCTTCTTTTGCAATTTGAACTTTTTGTTCCACTGTTAAAGCATCTTCACTCACATTTAAACGTTGCATATGTTGTTGCATTAATTCAGCTCCGAATTGTTTTCCTGTTTCGTATAGCGCTTTCTCACCAGCAGCACCAAGACTAAGTAAAGAATTAAATGCGATTCTTGCTAACAATTGATAATCACGGAATGGAAATTGTAATTGGATAACATCTTCAGATAAGACATACAATCTGCTCGGTCGTCCGCCTTTTCCAGTTTTCTTCGTTTCCGATTTTAGCATATGAACATCTTCTAATTTAGATAAATGTAAACGCGCTACGTTTGGATGAATGTCAAACTCATCTGCAATTTCTTGTACCGTTACGTAACTATGTTTTTGCGAAATATATTTATAAATGTAATAACGAGTTGGGTCAGATAATACACCTGTAATTTTTAAAGCTTGTTCCATGAGGATCTCCACCTTTATCACTTTATCCAAGATAATAACATTATAATACAGATAAACATGAGTATAGGTAATTTCAGACAATAATTCGGAAATTGTTCATAATTTCACAAACATATTTTTCCTTTTTCCTCTATTGAAAATACAAAAGTCCAAATTTTTATTGCGCATGTTTTCATGCTATATACATAGTGAGGAGGGAAAAGTGATGAATGGGATTGAAATTTTTGCGAATGCAATTTTAAAAGAAGCGTGTAGGGTACAAGCGTCAGATTTACATATTGTGCCCCGGCAGAAGGATGTAGCGGTGCAACTACGTATAGGAAAAGATTTAATGACGAGACAGTGTATTGAAAAGGAGTTTGGAGAAAAACTTGTCTCACATTTCAAATTTTTAGCATCTATGGACATAGGCGAGAAACGGAAGCCACAGAATGGTTCGTTGTATTTGCAAATTGATGGACAAGAAGTGTATTTACGCCTTTCAACACTTCCAACAGTATATCAAGAAAGTCTCGTTATTCGCCTTCATTTACAAGCATCTGTTCAGCCCTTATCACATCTTTCGTTATTTCCAAGTACGGCAGCAAAACTACTCTCGTTTTTACGCTATTCACAGGGGCTACTCGTGTTTACTGGACCGACTGGATCTGGGAAGACGACGACAATGTATGCATTATTAGAGGTAATTAGAAAAAAGAAAACACGTCGCATCATTACACTTGAAGATCCGGTTGAAAAAAGAAGTGACGATGTATTACAAATTCAAATAAATGAAAAAGCGGGTCTCACATATGAAACAGGATTAAAGGCTATTTTACGTCATGATCCAGATATTATTTTAGTCGGTGAAATCCGTGATGAAGAAACAGCAAAAATAGCTATAAGAGCAAGTTTGACAGGACATTTAGTAATGACAACACTGCATACGAATGATGCGAAAGGAGCAATCATTCGCTTCATGGATTATGGTATAACGAGGCAAGAGATTGAACAGTCTTTATTGGCTGTAGCTGCACAGCGACTTGTCGAATTGAAGTGTCCGTTTTGCAGAGGAAAGTGCTCAACTTTATGTAAATCAATGAGGCAAGTAAGGCAGGCTAGCATATATGAGCTACTATATGGATATGAGTTAAAACAAGCGCTTAAAGAAGCTGGTGGAGAATGTGTTACTTACAAACATGAGACTTTAGAATCGTCAATACGAAAAGGATATGCTTTAGGTTTTTTAGAAGAAGATGTTTATGTTTAAGAAAACTTGGAGTTTAAGTGATCAAGTAGTATTGTTGAAACGTTTAGGAGAATTATTAGAAAAAGGCTACTCTCTTTTACAAGCATTAGAATTTTTACAGTTTCAATTACCTGTAGAAAAGAAAGTACAATTGCAGCGCATGATTGAGGGGTTAAAAGATGGGAAAAGTCTACACGATTCTTTTCATCAGTTAAAGTTTCATCAGGACATGTTAAGTTATTTATTTTATGCCGAGCAACATGGTGATATTTCTTTTGCTTTGCAACAAGGAAGTGCACTTCTTTATAAGAAAGATAAGTATAGGAGAGACATGATGAAAATAATGCAGTATCCTATGTTTTTGATGTTTTTTCTACTAATCATGCTCTTTATTTTTAAACTCATTTTATTACCTCAGGTTGAAATGGTTTATAGTTCGTTCGGTTCTAATACACCACTACTTACAGAAAAAATTTTAAGTGCAATAAAACTGCTACCTTACATTATTTTAACCGCTATTTTAACTGTTATTATTGGAGGTATTTTATACATGTTGTATTTTAGGAAACTTCCACATATTAGACAGGTAAAAATTATGCTTCGTATTCCCCTCATCAAAACATTTCTTATTTTAAAGCATTCACATTATTTTGCTACTCAGTTGAGTGGTTTATTAAATGGTGGACTATCAGTATGTGAAGCTTTAACAATAATGATGGAGCAAAGATATCATCCGTTCTTTAAATATGAAGCGAGCCGGATTGAAAGACAATTAATTGGAGGAGAACAGTTACAATCTATCATTGCTAAAAGTGGGTATTACGAGAAAGAACTTTCTTATGTTATTACGCATGGACAAGCAAACGGCAATTTAGGGATTGAATTAGGTGACTATAGCGATCTTATTATGGAAAAGATGGAACGGAAAATTAAACATATGTTAGTGATCATTCAGCCTATTTTATTTACATGTATTGGAGGAATCGTTGTCCTTATGTACTTAGCGATGATTATGCCGATGTTTCAAATGATGAATTCTATTTAGGGGGCATTTGTATGCAGAATGAGGAAGGGTTTACTCTGTTAGAGATGCTATTAGTAATGGTTGTCATAACTATATTATTACTATTAATTATTCCGAATGTAGTTACACAGCGCTCATCGGTCCAAGGAAAAGGTTGTGCAGCTTACGTGAAATCTATAGAAGCGCAAATACAAGTATATCAATTACAACATAATAAAATTCCATCGTTAAAAGAACTGACAGATGAAAAGTATATTACAACTGATAAGTGCCCGAATGGCGAATCTATTCATATTTCAGATGATGGCGCAGTATCAATTAGGGCATTGTGAAACAACAGGGGTTTACTTTTTTAGAAATGTTACTCGTTTTATTTGCTATTTCTGTATTAAGTATAGTTACGTATTTTAGTGTTCATTCCTTATACGAGCGACAAAAAGTTGAACAATTTTTGAGACAGTTTTCAAATGATATTTTGTATATGCAGCAATTAGCGATAAACCGTCAAAAGCACTATACATTACGTTGGCATAAAGATAGAAATATGTATGCTATAAAAGAGTCAGGTACAAAGTATTATATCGTCAAGCGAGAGTATGAAGAAGATATACAAATTGATTTGCATACGTTTCCAAATCCGATGACATATAATCCAAGTGGAAATATTAATAGAGGTGGTACGATTATAATTTCGTATCGAAATTATAAATATGAAATTGTATTTCAGCTTGGAAGAGGGAGATTTACGTATCGTGAAATGTCAAAAAGGATCCATAATGGCTGAAATGATTGTATCGTTAAGTGTTTTAATGATGGCTGTATCGTTACTACTACCGCAAACAGTATTAGTTATGCAAGAAAGAAAAAATATACAAATTCGTTATAAGGCAACTGGATTATTAAAAAAAGAAGCAGCTATATATATGTATGGAAATGAAGACAAGCGAATAATAGAAAAGAATATAAATGGAATTGTGTATTACACATATTGGGGAGGCAATGAAGTT
Organism: Bacillus cereus group sp. MYBK108-1; assembly: GCF_051917185.1. Classification (NCBI taxonomy): domain Bacteria; kingdom Bacillati; phylum Bacillota; class Bacilli; order Caryophanales; family Bacillaceae; genus Bacillus; species Bacillus cereus group sp. MYBK108-1. The sequence goes on along the minus strand of NZ_JBQAHZ010000007.1, from coordinate 71,991 downwards.
TGTACTATGTGGAGAGATGTGAAAGACAGAATGATGGAACAATGCTTTTATGTAGGAGAAAAAATAAATTAGAATTTGGTTTTTCATTAATAGAAATGATTGTATGTCTGTTTCTATTATCAATATTTTTTTTGCTCTTTCCCCGCCTACATTTCATTGAAATGGAAAATAAACAGTCGAAAGGGTTAAATGATTGGGAGTGGGATGTGTATTTAGGGCAAATGCAATTGGAGTTTCGTGAAGTATCATCTGGAGAACAGCTAGCATTTGAAAATGGAGAAAGTATTTTACGATTCCGATCGCGTAATGGGAGTGAAGTATCGTATGAAAAAGAGAATAGTCGTCTTATAAGAAAGGTAAATAGGCGCGGGAGGGAAGTTGTTTTACAAAATATTGGAACGGTTTCTTACAAACTAACACCTCATGTACTCATTATAAATGTGAAAGATACTAGTGGGAAAATATATGAAGGTGTAGTTATGCGATATAGCGAAATAGGAATAAACGTATGAGAAAGCAAAATGGATTTACAATGCCTGGGACGATTATCTTTCTTATTTTATTAACTTCTTTTTTTATATACGAAACAAATATGTTGTTTACAGATAAAAATTTTTATATAGAAATAGAACAAAAGTTTTTACTGGATGAATTACTTAACCGATCTATTACAGATATAAAAAAAGACTTACAGCAAAAAGAAAAAGAAGGTACATTTTTCTTTCAGTATGAAAAGGGAGAAGCGAGTGGAAATTATGTCTTTGAAAATGATTTAATTCTCGTTGCGTTACAGTGCACACTCAAACAGGAAGCTTTCTATACGGTAGGTTTTCGGTATAGAAAAAAGGATGGGAAAATAGTCGATTGGATAGAAGGATAATATGTAAAATATATGTAAATAAACCAAGGTTTCCTATTGTAAATTAAATTGATTTTTTAGAAGAAATGGATAAATATAATGATTAAAAGTTTAAATTTTCTCAAAAAAGAGAAAGGTAGAAAGAATATGATATATTCATGCTATCCAATCATTATTTTTAGGGAGAATAGGGAAATGACAAACAACAATCAAATAGGTGAAAATAAGGAACAAACTATTTTTGATCATAAAGGAAATACGATTATGACAGAAGATAGAGAAATACACATTATTTCAAAATTTGAAGAACCTCTTATTGTCATATTAGCAAATGTACTAAGTGATGAAGAATGTGATGAATTAATTGAAATGTCTAAAAATAAAATGGAGCGTTCTAAAATTGGTTCATCACGTGATGTAAATGATATTCGAACAAGTAGCGGTGCATTTTTGGAAGATAATGAATTTACTTCAAAGATTGAAAAACGAATTTCATCTATCATGAATGTTCCGGTGGCGCACGGAGAAGGATTGCACATTTTAAATTATGAAGTGGATCAACAATATAAAGCACACTATGATTATTTTGCGGAACATAGTAGATCAGCTGCTAACAATCGTATTAGTACGCTTGTAATGTACTTAAATGATGTAGAAGAAGGCGGGGAAACGTACTTCCCGAAATTAAATCTTTCTGTACATCCTAGAAAAGGAATGGCAGTATACTTTGAGTATTTTTATCAAGATCAATCACTAAATGAGCTTACGTTACATGGAGGGGCACCTGTAACGAAAGGCGAGAAATGGATTGCAACGCAGTGGGTGAGAAGAGGTACTTATAAGTAAAAGCGAATGTTACGTTTTGTTCTTCATAGTATAAGAACAAAACGTTTTTTTATTAAACAAAGTAGCATCTTTCGTTATAATAACAATTAATAAATGACGATTGAGAGGACAGAAAATGAAATCTATATACATAACCGGCTATATGGGAGCAGGGAAAACAACAATTGGAAAAGCATTAAGTCAAGAACTTCAAATGGATGTTGTAGATACTGATCAAAAAATCGAAGAGAAGCAAGAGAAGGCAATTCGTGATATTTTTGCCGAAGAAGGCGAAACGGCTTTTCGGGAATATGAAAGCGAAATGTTACGTTCGCTACCAGTCCATAATGTCATTATTACAACTGGTGGGGGAATTATTGAACGAGCAGAAAATCGCAAGTGGATGAAAGAGAACGGAACTGTCGTGTATTTATATTGTGATCCGCATGTAATTGCAGAAAGGCTTCGTGAAGATACGACACGTCCACTATTTCAAAAGAAAGATATAGATGCATTTGTAACGAAATTTGAATTACGCCGAGCTTATTATGAAGAGGCTCATATTCATATCGATACGACAAATAAGTCTGTAAAGCAAATTATGAATGAATTAAAGGAAAAGATTAATGTATAAAAAAGTGGACATACTAATCAAGTAGAGGTGATGATAATATGTCTACTAATGATTATGTTCGCTTTGTGACGCAGCAGTTTGTGTCGTATATGGATGCTCCAAAAGAAGATCGAAAACAAAAGAAAGAACAACGCCGTGCTGAAAAAGAGCCATTTATGAATAAGTGGTTTGGTGTTATGCCGCTGAGTGCTGCTTTGTTTTATCGAAATGTAAAAAGTAAAAGAAAAAAATCAAGTTAAATTTTAGTCATATGTCTAGCAAAATAAAGATGCCCTAGTGTCGTAATACACTAGGGCATCTTTGTTTACTGCACGGATTCTTGTTCTTCCGTAACGGCATGTATTTTATTGTTCACCCATACAAATCCTATTCCGATACAAATAGAAATGCCCCATCCGACAGCGGTCATAATCGCTCTCATTTCACCATAGCCATCTACACCAAAAACAGAGATGAAATAAATTTTTAAAAAGCTTTTTAATATAAATTGTAGCCCGAAAAATAACGTTAAATATTGCAGTGCTGGATATATACGACTATCACGATAAAGCTCACGACTTTTATCACGGTCATGACCTTGCAGCGCTGCAATATCTGCTGCGAAATATAACATAAGTGGTTTTTTTATAAAAATTGTACATATAACAATAATGCCGAGTACGATGTGATAATACGCATCGTTCCATAACATTCGTTCAGCTGATCCAGATAATAGATCTACCGTTGTATTAGAAATGAGTGTAATTAAAATAAAGAACCCTGTTACGTTAAACTGTTTTTCTTTTTTAAAGGTATACAGTGTATAAATAATCCCCGGAACAGAGGAAAGTAACATCGCGTAATAAGGATCGATATAAGGTTTTGCAAATTTCCAAATGAGGAATGGGATTACGAGATAAAAGACAAGATCTAATATAGCTTTTTTATTTTGATTCATACAAAGCCTCCTTAAGTCATACATATATTTTATAATATAATTTCTGAAAATTGTATAAGGTTTAATGGGAAAAGAAAAAATATATCAATTTTCGAGGGGGTAGTAGATTGAAAAAAATTGCCCCTAGCGTAGTAAGTTTTTTTAGTATATAATAAAGGAAACGCTTTCATTTTTAATTTGTTCACAAAATGGACGGAAAATCACATATTTACTATCGATATGTTGCTTTATAATGAAACTAATTAAATATACATGCATACAATATTGTGAAATAAATAACATAAATAATCTATATAAATGTAAACGTTATCAAAAGAGAGAGGTGGAGACAATGAGTAAATTTTTCTTCAATCATAATCCAGCAACAGTAGAGGATGGAAGGCTTGTTAAATATGCTGAAATTATTTATGGAGAAGGTGGCCGTTCTGTATTAGAAAATTTAATGGTGAAGGCATCTATCAGATTGCGTGATCGTTATCCGAATAAATCTGACGAGCAGATCTCGAACCTAGTAAATAAAGGCATCCATGATATGTTTCAAAAATATGTGAGCGAGTAAGAGTGGCCAATGGCTGCTCTTATTTTTTTGTATAAGGATTGTAACTCTAGCTGAAAATAAACATGTATTCTGAAAAACGTAAAAAGGAGTGGGAAAGATGAGCAATGGAATTGGACGTTCGAAAGAAAATCTTCCAACTGATGCAAATCATGTGAGCGCGAAGGATCGTGCGTATCAAAAACGCATGGCAAAGCAAAAACAACAAGAGCGTAATGAGGATAGAGAGTAACTCGAAATAAAGCTCCTTCTAAAGCAGAAGGAGCTTTATTTTGATAGAAAATGATTCGCGGTAACATAAAAGAGTCCACCGTTAATAATTTGCACTGTAATACGTGGTTCATACTGTTCTTGCAGAGCTTGTTTTTCAATTTCATAGCTCTCAGGAAGTTCGTCACTTTCTTCATAAAAACGGTTTAAAAGGTCTAAATCATGATTCCAACGCACTCTTGCTTCTTTTGCCCACGTATGGTCATCTTCTGCAATTATATTTTTTAAAGCGTCTTCTATACGTTGTAAACCACTTTGAGGTTTAATGATGGGCGAGAGCGTAAAACAAAAATCAGGTATTTTTGGTGTAAGTTTAATGTTTGTTAATGTTTCATGAAAGTTTGCCATCATTGTTCCAGAAATGAGATGAATGCCAATCGAGTGAAGGATGTCTTTTTTTCGATCACATTGATAGGAAACTTTTATATTAATACCGAGCCAAGGGTGGAGCGGTGTATGTGTTGCCCCATTATGTCTTACATCCTCATATAAACGTATGTAAGAGCCTAATTCTTTTGTCGTTTGGAAAATTTGATGTAGACGTGGTGAACCGTAGTGAATAAGCTCACCATCATTTTCTTCATTTTCTGGATTTGTAATAAGAGTAAGGCGCATCGGATTCGGTACGCCTCCTGTTTTCTCAAGATAGTGCCAATAAAAAGGGCGATTCATTAATAATTTATCCATCTCAATTGTTAACTGTACATCTAATAAATGAGGAGAACGTTCTAAAATTTCACAGTTATTCGCCTCAAAGAAATTGTATAAGTAATTATGAATTTCATGTTGCTGCATAGCCTTGCACCTCAGCTTCATTTCGTTTCGCAAAGTCGATTATAGATGTTAAGTTTTCCATCTTAATTCTAATTTCACCTTCGCTTTTTGATTGCGCGAAAATTTCTTGAATGTGCGCGTCGATGTTTTTCATATTAATTCTCGTTAAAATTTCATCGAGTTCACCGATAACACGCTCGAATAAGTTGATTTTTTCATATAACAGTTTCAGAATATGTTCTTCAACAGTATGCTTTGTAGCTAAGTTATAAATATGAACATCATTCTTTTGACCGAGACGGTGAATACGTCCGATTCTTTGCTCAAGACGCATTGGATTCCATGGCAAATCATAATTGATCATATGGCTACAAAACTGTAAGTTAATGCCTTCTCCGCCAGCTTCCGTTGCAATTAACACTTGGGCACGATTTTGGAAAAGTTCCTTCATCCAATCTTTCTTCCCGCGTTTAAATCCGCCGCGGAATGGGACAGAAGAAATACCGTGTTGTTGTAAAAACCATTGTAAGTACATCTGTGATGCTCGGTATTCCGTGAAAATGACGACTTTATCGTCAATTTCTTTTATAAGCTCTAGAGCTTTAGTTGCTTTCGAGTTGAAAGGAATATGATTAATTTTGTCCATTAGCACATCGATATGTGGATCTTTTATATAATGTTCATTTTCTTTCTGTCTTTTTTCTACATGCTTTTTCAATGAATAGTAAACAGCCTCACGACTACTACACGCTTCCCGTTTTAACGTTAACGATGAGAAAGCAGATGTGAAGGCGTCTTGTCCTCGCCAATTTTCGATATCATTATATAGAGCTTGTTCTTGTTCATTAAACTCAACAAAAATTGTACGTACATGTCTCTTCGGCCAATCGATACCGGTATTATGTCGTCTATTTCGCACCATTACTTTATTAATGAGAGCTTTTAAGTCTTCATCTGATTCGGCTGAACGATTTTTGGAAGCGTAATATTCTTCAAAGTTGGATTGATTGCCTAAATGTCCTGGTTTTAATAAAGAAACAAGGTTAAAAATTTCATCAATCTTATTTTGAACAGGAGTAGCGGTTAGTAATAAACAAAACTTCTTTTTTAATCGTTGTGCAAATTCATAGTTTTTTGTTTTATTATTTTTCAGTTTATGTGCTTCATCGATAATAATAAGGTCATATTCCAAGTTCAACACGATATCGCGATGTGGTGAACGTTTCGCAGTATCAATTGATGATACGATTACGTCAGCTTGTTCCCACGAGTAGCTTTTCTTTTGTGCTACAGCGGGAATGAAAAACTTTGTATTCAGCTCGTATGCCCATTGTGATACGAGAGAAGCTGGGACAAGTATAAGTACCTTTTTCACAAGCCCGCGGACCATGTATTCTTTCAAAATAAGTCCAGCTTCGATTGTTTTTCCAAGACCTACTTCATCTGCTAGAATCGCTTTACCATTCATTTGTTCAATTACATTTTGAGCGACTTCTAATTGATGCGGAAGCGGTGTGAAATGGGATAAATGTTTCGGTGCTTGTAGTCCATCAAAAGTAGGAACAAGTAACGATTTTTCTGTTTCATAAGCTAAGTGATATAAATCCCAGTTTGTCCAAGGACCATCTTCATCAATTCTATTTAAAAAATTGTTTTGCCATGTCCGATCTACGGAAATATCGACATTCATTACAACTCTCCCACCTTTTATAAACTAAAGTAATTATTTTTTAATGTATGATGATTTACCTTAAAAGAAGGCATAATTATCGTTATTAAAGGCTATATCATAGACAATAATAAAGTATTAAATCTCAAAAGCTGTATTTATTGTGTTTTAACATAAAAAATTCTAAATTATTTTTTATGCTAGAATATTGATGAAATATAGCGAATGATGTTAGGATAATGGTGTGAAATGTGTGGAATCTTTCGTATTTTATCCAAGAAAGTGATTTTTTATTTACGCTTTCATAAAAAAATATAATGAGATTCCGTATATCCTATCTTTTCAGAATGAAAATGTTTAGAAAAGGGAAGCAACTTTTATTGATTTGTCAAAGCATAAGGGGGAGAGAGCATGATTACATTACAACGTACACCGTTATTTGATGTATACGCGAAGTATGGTGGGAAAACAATCGACTTCGGTGGTTGGGAATTACCAGTTCAATTTTCAAGCATTAAAGAAGAACACGAAGCTGTACGTACAGCTGCAGGTTTGTTCGATGTGTCTCATATGGGAGAAGTTGAAGTAAAAGGTGTAGATAGTTTAGCATTTTTACAACGTGTTGTTACAAATGACGTATCTACCTTAAAGGTAGGGGGCGCACAATATACAGCTATGTGCTACGAAAATGGTGGTACAGTAGATGATTTATTAATCTACAAACGTGGTGAAGAAGACTATTTATTAGTAATCAATGCATCAAATATCGAGAAAGATTACGAATGGTTAGCAAGTCATGTAATTGGCGATGCGACAGTAGTCAATGTTTCTAGTGAAGTTGCACAGCTTGCAATTCAAGGACCAAAAGCAGAAGGCATTTTACAAAAAGTTGTGTCAGAAGATTTGAAAGAAATTAAGTTCTTTAAATTTAAAAACAATATTCTTGTAGATGGAATTCCAGCACTTGTATCTCGTACAGGTTACACAGGTGAAGATGGATTCGAAATTTACTGTAAGAGTGAAGATGCTGCAAAACTTTGGGAGAAACTTCTTGAAGTTGGAGCAGAAGAGGGCTTAAAAGCATGTGGTTTAGGTGCTCGTGATACACTTCGATTCGAAGCAACATTACCACTTTATGGACAAGAATTATCAAAAGATATTACACCGATTGAGGCTGGAATTGGCTTTGCGGTAAAAACAAATAAAGAAGCAGACTTCTTTGGAAAAGCAACGTTAAAAGAGCAAAAAGAAAACGGTGCGCCTCGTAAATTAGTCGGCATCGAAGTAATCGAACGTGGAATTCCTCGTACGCATTACCCTGTATTTATTGGTGAAGAAAAAATTGGGGAAGTAACAAGTGGTACACAATCTCCAACGTTAAAGAAAAGCATTGGTTTAGCACTAATTGATGTAAAATACGCAGCAGTTGATACAGAAGTAGAAATTGAAATTCGTAATAAACGCGTCAAAGCAGTAGTTGTTCCAACACCATTTTACAAACGTTCAAAGTAACGGGGAGAGGGGTAGATTTCATGTTGCATCGTTATCTTCCAATGACAGAAGAAGACAAAAAAGAAATGTTACAAACGATCGGCGTTCAAACGATCGATGAATTATTCTCTGATATTCCAGAGAGTGTTCGTTTTAAAGGGGATTTAAAAATTAAAGAAGCAAAATCAGAGCCAGAGCTTTTAAAAGAGCTATCTCAAATGGCTAGTAAAAATGCTAACTTAAAAGAATACGCTTCTTTCTTAGGAGCAGGCGTATACGATCATTATGCTCCAGTAATTGTAGATCATGTTATTTCTCGCTCAGAATTTTATACAGCTTATACACCATACCAACCGGAAATTTCACAAGGGGAATTACAAGCAATCTTTGAATTCCAAACAATGATTTGTGAATTAACAGGAATGGATGTAGCAAACTCTTCTATGTATGACGGGGGTACAGCTTTAGCTGAAGCGGCAATGTTAGCAGCTGGCCATACTCGCAAAAAGAAAATTCTTGTATCTAGCGCGGTTCATCCAGAATCAAGAGCAGTACTTGAAACGTATGCAAAAGGTCAAAATCTTGAAGTTGTTGAAATTAATCATAAAGATGGTGTAACAGATTTAGACGTATTACAAAGTGAAGTAGATGATACAGTTGCTTGTGTAATCGTTCAATATCCAAACTTCTTCGGACAAGTTGAAAAATTAGCTGATATTGAAAAAATCGTTCATCAACAAAAATCATTATTTATCGTTTCTTCAAATCCATTATCATTAGGCGCATTAACACCACCAGGGAAATTTGGTGCTGATATTGTAATCGGTGATGCACAACCATTCGGTATTCCAACGCAGTTTGGTGGACCGCACTGTGGTTACTTTGCAACAACGAAAGCATTTATGCGTAAAATTCCAGGACGTCTTGTTGGACAAACTGTAGATTCAGATGGTAAACGTGGATTTGTATTAACGTTACAAGCACGTGAACAGCATATTCGTCGTGATAAAGCGACATCTAACATTTGTTCAAACCAAGCGTTAAATGCATTAGCAGCTTCTGTTGCAATGACGGCACTTGGCAAACAAGGTGTGAAAGAAATGGCACGTCAAAACATTTCTAAAGCACAGTATGCAAAACGTCAATTTGAAGCGAAAGGCTTCACAGTAACATTTGCTGGACCATTCTTCAATGAGTTTGTTGTAGATTGCAAACGTCCAGTGAAAGAAGTAAACGATGCATTATTACAAAAGAATATTATCGGTGGTTACGATCTAGGCCGTGATTATAAAGAGCATGAAAACCATATGCTTGTAGCAGTAACTGAGCTTCGTACAAAAGAGGAAATTGACACACTTGTAAACGAAATGGGGGCTATCCAATGAAGAACCAAGACCAAGCACTTATCTTTGAAGTGAGTAAAGAAGGACGCATAGGATATAGCTTACCCAAATTAGATGTAGAAGAAGTGAAACTAGAAGATGTGTTTGAGAGCGATTATATTCGAGTAGAAGATGCAGAGCTACCAGAAGTATCTGAACTTGATATTATGCGCCACTATACAGCACTTTCAAACCGTAACCACGGTGTTGATTCTGGATTCTATCCACTTGGATCTTGTACGATGAAATATAATCCGAAAATTAATGAGAGTGTAGCTCGTTTCGCAGGATTTGCAAATATTCATCCACTGCAAGATGAAAAGACAGTACAAGGTGCAATGGAATTAATGTACGACTTACAAGAGCATTTAATTGAAATTACAGGTATGGATACTGTTACTTTACAACCAGCAGCTGGTGCACACGGAGAATGGACAGGTTTAATGTTAATTCGTGCATACCATGAAGCGAATGGTGACTTTAACCGTACGAAAGTAATTGTACCTGACTCTGCTCACGGAACGAACCCAGCATCTGCAACTGTAGCTGGTTTTGAAACAATTACAGTAAAATCAAATGAAAATGGCCTTGTTGACTTAGAAGACTTAAAACGTGTTGTAAACGAAGAAACAGCAGCACTTATGTTAACAAATCCTAATACATTAGGTCTATTCGAAGAAAATATTTTAGAAATGGCAGAAATCGTCCATAATGCAGGCGGTAAATTATACTATGATGGTGCAAACTTAAATGCGGTATTAAGCCAAGCACGCCCAGGAGATATGGGATTTGACGTTGTGCATTTAAACCTTCATAAAACATTTACAGGTCCTCACGGCGGTGGTGGCCCAGGTTCTGGTCCAGTAGGTGTGAAAGCTGATTTAATTCCGTACTTACCAAAACCGATTTTAGAGAAAACGGAAAGTGGTTATCACTTCAACTACGACCGCCCAGAAGCAATTGGTCGTGTGAAACCATTCTATGGTAACTTCGGAATTAACGTTCGTGCATACACGTATATTCGCTCTATGGGTCCAGATGGTTTGCGTGCAGTAACGGAGTATGCTGTATTAAATGCGAACTATATGATGAGAAGATTAGCGCCATTCTATGATCTTCCATTCGATAGACATTGTAAGCATGAATTTGTATTATCAGGTCGTCGTCAAAAGAAACTTGGTGTACGTACATTAGATATTGCAAAACGTCTGCTTGATTTTGGTTACCATCCACCAACAATTTACTTCCCATTAAATGTGGAAGAATGTATTATGATTGAGCCGACAGAAACAGAATCAAAAGAAACATTAGATGGTTTCATTGATAAGATGATTCAAATCGCTAAAGAAGTAGAAGAAAATCCAGAAGTTGTACAAGAAGCACCGCATACGACAGTCATTAAACGTTTAGACGAAACGATGGCTGCACGTAAACCAGTTTTACGTTATGCAAAGCCAGCTCCTGTACAAGTTTGATTAGAATAACAAAAGAAGAACTCGCTGAGGCGGGTTCTTTTTTTTGTATGGATAATTTGTCCCGCATTAACGGACAGTAAACTCCCAACTCAAAACTTAGCTGGTGCAAAGAAGCCAGGTGGGAGATAAACTGTCCGTAAATGCCCGATTGGTTCAACTAATAATCAGTGGGGATGAACAAAAATCCCCACTGATTAAAGTTTCACTTTATGCAGAAATAGTGAAGAAAATGTTAAAAAAATATATTTTTTGTTTCCTAATGGTGTAAAGGTGTAGTTTTATAGGTAGTTTTGTTGAAAAAGTCGGTTTGATAAAAGTATTTATTTTTGTTAGAATTTTATTGAAATTAAGAAGATGTGATGAGGCAAAGATTACTCATTTTTATGTATATGTGAAAAAACGAACAAGACGGGGGTGAAAGTGTGGGATATCGATGTTATAGAATGGTATACCATTTAGAAAATGGAGAAACAATTAAAGATGTAAAAGAATTTTGCTATCGAGACCAAGGAAAAGTGTTAGAAAGAGTAGCAAATCGTGTAATGGATAATAGAGAAGTGACGGCGATTGATAAACAAGGAACAATCATTTCAATAGCATGTGAGGACATTGTAAAGGTAGAACTTGATTACATAACAGAAAGTTAACCTTGAGTCATATCGAATTATTCGATAAAATAAACTGTTGAATGGTCAAGTGAGAAGAGAGGAGTTTATCATGGGTAGTACAAGACACTTTTATATGTTTATCTTAGCGTTTGTTCTTGTTGTCGCATTAACGATTTACTTAATCGTTGACAGCAGCTGGTACAACACGGTTCATCCGGCATTCCTTCTGTTTATGTATATAGGAATTGCAGTAGTAAGTTTCGGAATGAGAGACGAGATGTTAGATCGCTTTGAAAAGTGATACATATACGAAAGACCAACAGGAAAATGTTGGTCTTTTTTTCTTGCCAAAAATAGGATGATGTGTATATACTGTATATATAAGGTATATACAGTATATACACACACTGGAGGAAAACATGAATATTATTATTTCGAATTCTTCCCAAGACCCTATTTATGTGCAAATAAGAAAACAATTAAGCCAGCTTATTTTAAATGGTGGTTTAAAGGGTGGAGATCAATTACCGTCTATTCGTAGCTTAGCGAAGGAATTACAAATTAGTGTCATTACAACGAAGCGTGCATACGAGGAGCTTGAAAAAGAAGGATATATAGAAACTGTTGCTGGGAAGGGGACTTATGTTTCACGTAAAAATAATGAACTATTAAAAGAACAAAGGCTTCGCCTATTGGAAAGTAAAGCGGAAGAGATTGTGAATGAAAGTAAAGCGTTGCAGCTTTCACTTGAAGAATTACAGCAGATGATTGCGTTTTTATATAAGGGGGAATGAGAGAGATGTTAGAGTTAAAAAACGTTTGTAAAAGTTATGAAGGTTTCGCAGTGAAAAATATAAGTTTTACGTTACCACGCGGATATATTATGGGGTTTGTCGGACCGAATGGGGCCGGGAAAAGTACGACAATCAAAATGATTATGAATTTAATTAAAAAAGATAACGGAGATATAAAAATTTTTGGCAAGGACAATAAGAAAGCTGAAAAGGAAATAAAACAAAATATCGGCTTTGTATATGATGAAAATCATTATTACGAAGATTTAACGTGTGAACAAATGAAGCGTATTATTGCACCGTTATATAAAAAGTGGGACGAAGAGCAGTATCAATCGTATATACATAGATTGCAAGTTCCAAAGTATAAAAAAATTAAAGAGCTATCTAAAGGGATGAAAATGAAGTTTGCGATTGCCATCGCACTTTCGCACCACGCAGAGTTTATTATTATGGACGAACCGACAGCAGGGTTAGATCCAGTTGTTCGAAGTGAATTACTTGATATGTTGCAAGAAATTGTAATGGAAGATGAAGTATCCGTATTATTCTCAACGCACATTACAACAGATTTAGAGCGCATTGCAGATTATGTTACGTTCATCAATGATGGAGAAATTATATTTACTGGTGAAAAAGAAGACTTAATGGAGAACTACGTAATCGTAAAAGGAAGTAATGATTTATTAGACCGAGAAGGAAAAGAACTATTTGTTGGATTACGAAAAAATAAGTTTGGTTTTGAAGGTTTAGCGAAGGATAAACAAGCAATTATAGATTGGTTTGGGAATGAGGTTGTACTAGAAAAGCCTACATTAGACGATATTATCGTTTACACTGCGAAAGGGAGAGGTGCCTATGCGTCAGCTTGTATATAAAGATTTGTTCTTTTTTCGGGTAATGTGGTTAGTGAATTTTGTTATGCCTCTTTTGTTTTTTATGTTAGAGCCAAGTGGTGAATTTTTATTTCCGATGAGTTGTCTATTTATAATCCTCTCCTCCGTTATGACGTTAACCTTTATGGATGAAAGAAATAAAAGTGACATTATTATAAATAGTTTACCAGTAAGTCGAAAGGATATCATAATTGCTAGATATATTTCCTGTGCAATATTCATTGTTGGTACCATTCTCTCTACGATGTTAGTTGTTTTTCTTATAAGGGGTATTGTGGTTATTAGTGATATCGGTGTATATCATCCTAATCTATACATTGAAATTCCATGGTATGAAGTCATAAATGGAGCTGTTTATGCCACATTTTTTGTTGTCACGTTTTTCCCTAGTTATTATGGTACAAAATCGAAGGTAGTAAGAAGTATAGGATCAGCAGCATCAATAGGAGTGGGGATAATTCTTTGGATATTTATTAGTGATGGGCTGAATGAAACAACATCTTCATTCAGTGAGTGGATTATGAATCCAGTACATATTGGTGTATTTACAGTTGGAGGAATGATATTAGCTAGTGCCTATATCGCTTCTATGTTTCTTACAATTAAAATTTATGAAACGCGTGATTTATAGAGAGGAGAATTCATATGCAACAGTTGATTTTGAAGGAGTTTTTTTTACAGAAGAAGATGTTTCCTTTCTATTTTTTAATCCCTATTTTATCTATTTTTAAGAATTCCGTCGAACCAATGGGGATTGCAATAGGAGTATTTATAACATGTAGTACGATTATATATATTTCTTTTTATTATGACGAGAAAAGTAAAGCAGAAAAAGTGTTAGTGAGTTTGCCTATAACGAGAAAAGAGATAATTATAGCTAAATATATTTCAAGCACATTATTTATTATGGCTGGTTTGAGTGTAACTTTTATAGTCGTAATATTAGGAAATATTTTATTGAACAGAGATATAGTTATGCCTGGGTATGCAATATTTTCAGCAATAGTAGCAACTTTGATTTATTGTGCAGTAACGATACCGACTAATTACATTGGGGGATATAAAGTTATTACTGTCTTAAATTTGATTATGCTTTTTCCTTTAATGGGTATGATTGGTCTTATGTGCAATATTTTTGGTGATAAAACAATTATGTTAAAAGTACTCCACTCTCAAGAGGCTACACTAGCAATGGGTGTTCTTAGTATTGGAGTGTTAGTAAGTATATTCATATCAATGTTTCTCTCAATGAAAATGTTTCAGGAGGCAGAGTTATAGAAGGAGCATTTTCATATTAGGAGGGGTAATACATGATCAAGCAACTAATTTTAAAAGATTTCATTATTCAATGGAAATTTTTAATTTGGTACATACTGTATCCTGTTTTCTTTTATATGGCCTTAACAGATACGGAAAATCTGTTCATAATTATGTCAGTAATTATTACAATTGGGGCAACAGTAAAAACATTTGAAGCAGATAGTAAAAATGAGAGTGAAGTTATAGTAAATAGTTTACCAATATTGAGAAAACAAATTGTGTATGCGAAATATATAGTAGCAATTATTATTCTTTTTATAAGTGTAACGGTCGGTTGTTTCACGATGGGAATGAAGAGTGGGGTTAACTTATTTGAATTTATTGAAACGACAATGGTTGCTAGTATTAGCTTTATTTTATTGTATTTAAGTTTTGTTTTACCAATATCCTTTTGGCTAGGGTATAAGAAAACCATTTTCATTACGATAGTAATATTCATGGCACCGATAGTTGTTTTAGAAGCTTTGTTTCAAATTAACTTAGAACAAATTCAACTATACAACAGCTTGTTATTCATTAGTTCCATGTGCATGTTCATAGCATCTACCTTTGTTTCAGTAAAAATATATGAAAAAAGAGAATTTTAAAAGGTGCCTTAAAAAAGGCACCTTCTTCAATAACGACAATACGAGAGCAGTAGTTTATAAAAAGAAACGCTATTTGGCACATCTTTCGGAGTATGTAATATAAAGCTGAAAACGATGATGAGAATAAGAAATAGGAAAAATAAAAATAGGATTTGCTTATGTATAGAATTTTGCATATTATTCACTCCTTTTTTTAGGTAGTATGTCCAAAAGAAAGGAGTGTATGAAAAATGTTAGGAGGGGAGAATGATGAACAAAAGAAAATGGTTATATAGAATAGGAATATTTTTATTTTCAATCGGTCTCATATTAGCAAATGTTTACTCGGATATACCACCGTTATTTCCAAGTTTACATAAAAGGGTTGGTATAAGTATTGCCATAGTTGGTCTGTTTTGTCTTATCACATCTAACTTCTACAGAAAGTCTGAATGAATATAAAAAAGGACAGTTACTCTTTTTCAGAAGTACTGTCCTTTTTTAATAACTTATTCCATAGTTTGGCGATACTCCATATAATGACGATTGCAATGGAGGCGATAATGGACCAAACAATTGATATAATTTCAATTGTCATGTTAGGAAGGAATGTGAGAATGGATAATACTTTATGAAACAATGATTCTATTATATGAAAACTTATTTGTAATAGAATGACGATACCAAGTGTGATCCATGCTAATATTTTCTTTCCTTGTTCTTTCCACATGACATTCACCTCACGTTAGCTTAATAGTTTTAAGCCAACAGCGCCGCATAGAATACAGCTTAAGAAAGCAAGACGACGCCAATCCGCTGATTCTCGGAAAATGAGAATGCCTAGAAGTGCACTTCCAGCAGTTCCGATTCCAGTCCAAATTGCGTAAGCAGTTCCCATCGGTAATGTGTTCATCGCAAGAGATAAGAAGAAGAAGCTTACGCCGAAGTTAGCGATTAAAATAACTTTTGGTGCCCAGCCTTTCTTTTCAGTGGCTACTTTCATAAAGAGTACACCAATAATTTCACAAATACCAGCTAGAATTAAAAATACCCAAGCCATTTTATGCGGCCTCCTTCGCTTCTTTTTCTTCTGTTACTCGTTTTAAACCAATTACTCCGAAGAAGATTAAACCGATTAATAAAACTTTTACGATAGAGAAAGGTTCTCCGAAGATGAAAATCTCTGTAAGAACGATTCCACCAGCTCCGATTCCTGTAAAGACTGCGTATACAGTGCCGACAGGTAAATCTTTATAAGCTCTAAATAATAAGACGAAACTAATTGTAATTAATAGAGCAACACCAGCCCATTCAAGTGGTGCCTCTGCTTTTTTTAGTCCAATCACCCAAAATATTTCAATAATACCAGCGATGATTACATAAATCCATGCCATATGTCATTTCTCCTTCCTACCAGTCGTTAGGTAAAGGGCTTAAAAACGACGCATTGCAAAGGAGCAATCCGTCAGTTTGAAAGTCCGCGCCAAAATACTTTCCAAGAAGCGTCTAAACGTGTCTCAAAACGATTTAAACCTGCGTATAATAGTTCAACCATAAGACCGTCGAGTAAGCATAGAAAAGCCTCTAAGGCGTCTTTTACTTCAATGTTATGCAGCTCATCTTGTTCGCTTGCTCTTTTAAATACAGGGAATAAAAGTTTTCCGACGTTTTCAATGTGTACATTTGCTTTATTAATAATTTGTTCGCGAAATGCATCAGGCGGAAAATAAGAAGTTCGTAACCAAAACATTGATTCTTCACTTTCACCAAATCGTTTTGCATACCCTTTTAATAATTTTAAAAGCAATTCTTCAGTGGACGAATTGGAAAAGCTTTCGATATCGCCTGTGAAGCTCTGCAAATCTTTTTGAAGAGCAGATTCTAAGCATATGAAATATAGCTCTTCTTTTCCTTTAAAGTGTGCGTAAATCGATGGTTTTTTAATCCCAACTTCTTGAGCAATATTTGCCAATGAAGTTCCTTCATAGCCGTAGCGTGCGAAATGAGAAAGTGCTACAGCTTTAATGCGGTTTGCTGTCATTTTCATCCCCTACCTACCGTTCGTTAGGTTCATTATATGAGATGGGAAATATAAAGTCAATAGGTGAAGAGCTGAGAAAGAGCGTTATGAGTAACGCTCTTTTTAGACAGTCTCTCGCTCAATTAAATGGAATGAAAGTTCTTTTGCACTGCCGACAATTTGCTCGCTTTGGATCTGCTTATGGAATAAAGAAAAAGCATGTGAGCCCATTGCGAGACCGGGATGTTCAATTGTGGAAATTTCTAATGCCTTTGAAATTTCATGATTATCAAATCCAAGGATAGCAAGGTCTTCAGGTACTCGAATACCATGTTTTCGAGCCTCTGTTAATAAACCAGCTGCAACTTGATCGTTCGCTGTGAAAATAGCAGTTGGACGATTTTTCATATTTAAAATACGATGGAGTATTTGTGCTCCGTCCTGCATTGTATAGCATTGGTGGAAAATCCATTCAGGATGCAACGTTTTCCCTTCGTTACGAAGTGTATCGGCGAACGCTTTTTCGCGCTCCATGGAATTTACACTTGTTTTTCTTGCTAAACAAATTCCGATTTTTTCATGGCCTCTACTTAGTAAATAGGCAGTACCAAGACGGAAACCTTCATAATGATCTACGTAGATGGATGAAATGAGGGGATGCTTCATTTTTTCACATGAAATAATAGGGGCAAATTTTGCAAAAGGTTCGATTTGTTCCCAAGAGCTCGTTCGGGAGCAAATAATCATCCCATCAAATTGTTTCATTTTCATCATTTCAAGAACACGAATTTCTTCAATGCTATCGTAATTCGTTTGACATAAATTAATATGATACCCAGCTAATAACGCTTCGTTTCCGATTCCTTCAATAATCGTACTGAAGTAGGGGAGGTTAATGAAAGGAAGCATAACGCCAATTGTATATGTTTTCCCTCTTATTAAATGGACAGCATTTATATTTTTTGCGTAGTTTAATTCTTCAACAGCATCTAGAACACGCTTACGCTTTTCTTCTTTTACGTAAGGGTGATTATTCAGGACACGAGAAACAGTTGATATCGATACACCAGCAGTTTTAGCAATTTGTTTTATATTGGCCATATGTATCACCTCTTTCCCTTATTATAAAGGGAAAATAATAAGAAAGAAAAAATCTTGACCTGAAAAGCTTTTCACAAACTATGGTATTAATAAGACTTCTTTTTATTCGCGTAACCTTTTCACTTGGGCGTAAGAATGATAGGGGTCTTTTTTGTTTGCAAAAAGTGTTGTCAAAATGTGTGAGAATAACGTGGAAAGTTTTCAAAGGTGGAGTTTGGTGACGAAGCGAATATGAAGAGAATATCAACGCTTCGTTCGTTAAGAGAGCGGTATGAAAGGGCGGAAACAAATTGAAAAAAAGAATCATTTGTTTCGTGTTTTCTAGTTTCGTGCTTAGTTCGTGTTCGTTTCAGCAAACGATGCAAGAAGAAAAACACTTTGTGGGAACAACGGGAGGAGCTATGGATCGTGTTACAGATCCTATTCCGCTAAAGGAACTTCCAAAATATTTTCCGGTGAAGTTTAAAGTTCCAACGTTTTTACCGTACGACATTACAAGTGATGTGAAGGGGGAAGTAAGAACGCTTGGGAAAAAGAGCACTGTCTTAACGATTAAATATAAACAGAAAGAGCCAGGTAGAAATGAGTATATTGAGTTAAATGTCGCGAACTTTCCTTATAGTTTTCCGGATCTTGTGGAAGATAAGCGATTTCAAGAACAAATGAAACTGAATAATGGAACGTCTGCTTATTTTAAAAATAAAGATGATTATGAACGTGGTGACGAATTTGCTACGCTTATATGGAAAGAGAAAGGAATTGAATATCAACTGCTGTATCGGAATGTAGAAGAGAACGATGAAAAGGTAATCAAGCAGAATTTATTATACATTGCGAATAAGATGAAATGAAAAAACTAGCTGATTTATACAGCTAGTTTTTTGTATGTTATTATTTCTTTTTAATTTTGCCTGTCCAAGATTTAAATCCACCTTGTAATTGGTAGAAATCTTTGTAGCCTTGTTTTTTTAAGTATTGCGCTGCACGACCTGTACGGAATCCGCTTTGGCAATATAAGTAAACAGGTTGATCTTGACGAAGTTCTTTATGGCGAAGGCGAATTTGTGATAACGGAATGTTACGTGCACCTAAAATATGCCCTGCGTTATATTCGTCTGCTTCACGAATATCGATAAGCTGTGCTTTACGGTAGCCAGCGCGAAATTCTTCTTCTGTAAGAGTTTTAATTAATTTTTTCTGATAGAAGTACATCCATACAGTGTAGCCGATAAATGCTACGATTACGGCTAATAAAATAATCCAAGTTGTTGACACGATTCTATCGCTCCCTTTTTTCTTATCCTACTTTCAATATTATAATGCCCTTATGTATTTATGCAACAGATTCATTTGCATATAAGAAGAAATTTCGTATTCTTTCACAAATTTTGTCGAATTTGGTAGACTAGAGAATGTGAAAAATAATTGGTTATATGAGGTGCAGGATGGGAAAAGAAAAATGGTGTTATATTAACTCTGGTCAATGTTCACCGGCATTTAATATGGCGTTAGATGAATGTTTATTAAATTGGCAAAGTGAAAAGAAAATGCCACCAACAATTCGTTTTTATGAATGGGAAGTACCAACATTAACAGTTGGGTATTTTCAACGTGTTGAAAAAGATATTAATATGGATGTAGTTAACGAAAAGAAATATGGATTCGTTCGTCGTCAAACAGGCGGCAGGGGTGTACTACATGACAAAGAGTTAACGTATAGTGTTATTGTGTCTGAAGATCACCCGAATATGCCGAAAACAGTTACAGAAGCGTATCGTGTTATTTCGCAAGGTTTATTAGATGGTTTTAAGGCATTAGGGTTAGAAGCATATTATGCAGTTCCAAAAACAGAAGCAGATCGTGAAAATTTAAAAAATCCACGTTCCGGCGTATGTTTTGATGCACCATCTTGGTATGAAATTGTAGTGGAAGGACGAAAAATTGCTGGTAGTGCTCAAACACGTCAAAAAGGTGTTATTCTACAGCATGGATCGATTCCATTAGAAATTGATTTAGATGAACTATATGATCTATTTTTATTCCCAAATGAACGTGTGAAGGAACGCATGAAGAGTATGTTCTCTTCTAAAGCAGTAGCAATTAATGAATTAACAGACCGTACATTTACGATAGAACAGTTAATTAAAGCGTTTGAAGTTGGCTTTGAAAAAGGATTGGATGTAGAACTTGTTCCATATGAATTAACAGAAGAACAGTTACATGAAGTTCAAACGTTAGCGAAAGAAAAGTATGAAAGTAATGAGTGGAATTATAAAAAATAAGAGATGGCAATTGCCATCTCTTATTTTTTTATAGTAAATTAAGTACTTTTTCTACTTTGATTCCTTTATCTTGTAAAGAACGAAGGCGACTTACAACGTCCATAATTTCTTTGTCAAATGTAACGCTAATACCTTGGCTTTGTAGTTCTTCTTTTAAGCTTTCAATAGAATCATCTATGTCGATGCCAAGCTCGTAATCTTGACAAACTTCAATTGTCTTTTTCACGAGTTTAACATAATTTTCTTGTAGTTTTGAATTTGTTTCAGTCAAAGCAGGCTGCTTCGGTTTTGCAGGAGCAACCGGTGCTGTCTCTTGCTTTGTAACTGGAGTAGGGACCGCTTTTTTCACAGGCGCTGGAGTAACTAGTTCTACAGCTGCTTCTACGCTTACTGGCTTCGGTGTCGGTACCGGAGTAGGCTTAGGTGCCATAGCAGGTGTTTCCACACGCGTAACAGGCTTAGGAGCAGGTGTAATTGCTTTTGGAGCTTCTACAACTACTTCTTTTTTCGGTGCTGCTTCTACCTGTGTTTCTTCTTGCTCGGCAGCTTCTTTATTTTCTTTACTCCACATAACGCGTTCAATTTCTAGAGAAACATTGTTTTTGTTCATCGCTGTTAATGTAAC
Source organism: Bacillus cereus group sp. MYBK108-1 (assembly GCF_051917185.1). Taxonomy (NCBI): domain Bacteria; kingdom Bacillati; phylum Bacillota; class Bacilli; order Caryophanales; family Bacillaceae; genus Bacillus; species Bacillus cereus group sp. MYBK108-1. Next base: position 50,907 of record NZ_JBQAHZ010000007.1, on the reverse strand, counting down.
TTTACCAACTTCAGCGTTTCCAGTGAAATCAACAATTTTATAAATAACACTCTTGTTCCAATCCACGTTTCCGCTCAAAAATAATTCTTCGTTACATTTCGGCGTTAAGCCCTCGATTTTAATTTCTGCGTTTACACCGTTTTCACTATATACCATAATTAGCGAAGCATTTACATCTTCGTCTGCTAACATTAGTTCACGTACCATTTTGCCGGTGCGTACTTGCGTTTTCTTCTTAACTGACATCTAATTTCTCCTCTCAAAAATTCAGTAATAATAAAAAAATCGTATAACGAAAAATAATTGCTCACGAAGATTTATGATACCGATAATAAAAGCATCACGTCAACAATTAACTTTAATTATTTTGCATTTTTCTTATTTTCTTTATGAAATTTTTCAATTTGTAAAATTAGACAGAAGAAAAAACAGCCTTTTGAAGGGCTGTTAAAAATTTGATTTTTTATATAGTAATTTATATAAAATAAAAAATAAGATAGCAATTAAAGCATTTTGCCAAAAGTTTAGATGATAAATGAGATAAGGTTGCTTTTGGAAATAAATATTTAAGAATACAGCGGAACAAAATGGAGTAGCAAATGCGAATCCAAATAGAATTCTTCTTTTCCAATTCATTTTCTGATTAAAGGAGTAACGCTTTAATAAATATAAAATAAATAGTATACCTAGTATAATTATTGAAACAGACAAAGTAGTTCCAAGGATGCTAAAAGGCGGACTTGATATTGTATTGTTTTTTTCAAAGAGAAACATAAAAAATGAAATAATTGCATTTATGCCAAACTGTATAGCAAGAAGTAAGCTAATAGAAAATCCAATTAAAGAGGCTTTTTCTAACTTTGTTTGAGTTGGTAAAGCTGATATAAGTTCATCGCAATAAGATTGTAAATTATCTCCAAAGATGTCATAAGCGTTTTTATTTTCTGCTTGTGCTTCGATGAGGTGATCTAATATTTCTAGTAACAGTTCTTCCATTTGTTGCTCGGGTACGTTTGATATTCGAAGATATACTAACATATCACCATAAGCAGCCTCGTTTTCGGAAGTTAGAAGCTCACGTTTTTTATTATTCAATTCAATCATGTCTTGTGCATTCATCCCTATCACTCCCCCTGTAATAAGTTATTTACCGTAGTTGAAACCATTCCCCAGCTTTGTTTAAATTCTTCAAGCTGCTCTAATCCTTTATCGGTTACGTGATAATATTTTCGTTTTGGACCGAGTGAGGAGGCTTTTAATGTTCCTTCAATCAATTTTTCTTTTTGCATACGTAATAATAACGGATAGATGCTTCCTTCGCTTACGAATGTAAAGCCATGTTTATTTAATTTTGTGCTCAGTTCATATCCGTACACTTCTTCTTGTGAAATGATGTATAGGATGCAACCTTCTAGTACACCTTTTAACATTTGGCTGTGCATGATTTCACCACCTTTTACTCAGGTAACTTGCGTTGCAAGGTAGCTGTTATCCGGATTATAACATTCAGTAACTTGCAACGCAAGTTACTGAAGTGGAAAACTTTAATGCGTGTTAATTTTTCAACGTTTCCCATACTAACGAGAGGGAGGGAAGCACATGAAACCATTTATGCCAAAACTCGTTTACTTTGAACCAAAGGCACTTGAATATCCGCTTGGAAAAGAGCTTTATGAGAAGTTTACGAAGATGGGATTAGAAATTCGTGAAACGACATCACATAATCAAATTAGAAATTTGCTAGGAGAAAATGATTTGCAAAAGTATCGTAATGCAAAGGCTACACTTGTCGTTGGAGTAAGGAAGACGCTAAAGTTTGATACGTCAAAACCGTCAGCTGAATATGCAATTCCGCTCGCAACAGGGTGTATGGGACATTGTCATTATTGCTATTTGCAAACAACACTTGGGAGTAAGCCTTACGTTCGTGTGTATGTCAATCTTGATGAAATATTTGAGAAGGCAAAGCAATATATGGATGAAAGGGCACCTGAAATAACAAGATTTGAAGCAGCGTGTACATCAGACATTGTTGGGATTGATCATTTAACACATGCATTAAAGCGGGCGATTGAATTCATTGGAGAAAGTGAATATGGGCGCTTACGTTTCGTGACGAAATATTCGCACGTTGATCATTTATTAGATGCAAAGCATAATGGGAAAACTCGTTTCAGGTTTAGTATAAATTCACGATATGTAATTAAAAATTTTGAACCAGGGACATCGCCATTTGAGGAGCGAATTGAGGCGGCACGTAAAGTAGCAGGTGCAGGTTATCCACTTGGTTTTATAGTCGCGCCACTTTATATGCATGAAGGATGGGAAGAAGGATATCGTGAACTATTTGAGCGACTGTACAATGCGCTGAAAGATATGACGATACCAAATTTAACGTTTGAATTAATTCAGCATCGTTTTACGAAACCAGCGAAAAAGGTTATTCAAGAGCGTTATCCAAATACGAAGCTTGAAATGGATGAAGAGAAGCGGAAGTATAAATGGGGACGATATGGCATCGGAAAATATGTATATAAAAAGGATGATGCAGCAGTATTGGAAGAAACGATAAGAGGTTATATAAATGAATTTTTTCCTAATGCAGAAATACAATATTTTACTTAAGGGGGGTCTGTATGCAAATACAGATTCTTTTTTGTTTTATATATTTAGGCTCGTTTTCAACTTGTCACGTTATTCTTTCTGGTGTATCATTTTATTGATTGCTTCGTACGGAATAAGCAAAATGAACTTGGATGGAGGAAACCGATGCCTACCCCTAGTATGGAAGATTATATTGAACAAATTTATTTGTTGATTGATGAAAAGGGTTACGCCCGCGTATCTGATATTGCTGAAGCGCTTAGTGTACATCCATCCTCTGTAACAAAAATGGTGCAAAAATTAGACAAAGATGAATATCTAATTTATGAAAAATATAGAGGGCTTGTATTAACAACAAAAGGTAAAAAAATCGGAGAACGTCTCGTATATCGTCATGACTTGCTAGAGCAATTTATGCGTATTATCGGTGTGGATGAAAGTAAAATTTACAATGATGTAGAAGGAATTGAACATCATTTAAGTTGGGAAGCGATTGATCGCATTGGTGATTTAGTGCAATACTTTGAACAAGATGCAGTCCGAGTGGAAACACTTCGCGGTGTTCAAAGAGCAAATGAAGAGAAAAGTAATTAAGGGGAACGTATGGCGTTTCCTTTTTTATTTCAATTCGAAAAGGATGGGAGAATTATGAAAGCAATTATTTTTGATTTTGATGGATTAATTGTGGACACAGAAACGATATGGTTTCACTCTTTCAGAGATGCTGTTCGTGAATACGGCGGGGAACTACCTTTAGAGGAATTTGCGAAATGCATTGGAACAACAGATGAGGTACTTTATACATATTTAAATGATCAATTAAAAGAGAAGTTTAACAAAAGTGTATTAAAAGAAAAAGTGGCAACTTTACATAAAGAGAAAATGAGAATACCAGAAGCTCGTGACGGGGTAAAAGAATATTTAGAAGAAGCGAAAGAAATGGGATTAAAAATTGCACTAGCTTCTAGTTCTTCTAGAGAATGGGTTATTCATTTTTTAGAAGAGCTACAAATTCGAGAATATTTTGAAGTAATTAAAACGAGAGAAGATGTTGAGAAGGTAAAACCAGATCCAGCTCTTTATCGAGTTGCAATAGAAGAATTAGGAATTAAGCCATCTGAAGCTGTTGTATTTGAAGACTCATTAAATGGATTGAGAGCAGCAGTTGCAGTGGGATTAACGTGCGTTGTGGTACCTAATGATGTGACACGGAATTTACCGTTTGAAAATCATCATCTTCGAATTGAAAGTATGAGAGAGAAAAGTTTAAAAGAAGTGCTTCAAAGTATAAAAAAAGACCGTATTTCCTAAAAGGAAGCACGGTCTTTCTTTTTGCTTTTTTTGCCTTCAATGACAGTTAAATGAGACTGTTTTCTTTTTCGTTTCAAAGTGGAAGAATTCCCTTTTTTACTTTTGTCATTAGAAGTATTTGACTTAAAGAAGGAATTGCCTAGGGGTGCTACATTTTGTTTCCCATGTTTGCGGTTCGATTGTTTTGCCGCACGCTTATATGAGCTTTGCGAATTTGCGGAACCACTGGAATTTGTAAACATCTTGTATAGCAAGTAAAAGATACCGACAACAAGTAACATGTACCCGATATTTCTTAATACACCCATGGGATTTGTAATAACAGATGAAACAAGGCCGAATATTGCCAATCCGATAATAAGCACAAATATAGCGAAAGTAAACGAACGACCGTTCATAAGGGACACCTCCTAAAAACATATATTGAAATTAGTATATTAACGATGAGGAAAGGAGTTGAACACCATTTTTAAATAATTATTGTTTGTTCTCTAAACGTAATAATTCTTCAAACGATGCAATTGCTACTTCCACTTGATCATCTGTTGGTTCTTTCGTTGTTAATAGTTGTAGCCATAATCCAGGATATCCAAGTACGCGTAATACGGGAATATCTCGTAATCGATTTGTAAATTGCAATACTTCAAAAGAAATACCAAGTACAACTGGAATTAATAAAATTCTGTTTATAACTCGTGCCCAAAGAGGATCTGTAGGGACTAGGAAATAAACGAACATTCCAATAATGACTGTAAATATAATAAAGCTACTGCCGCATCTATAATGGAGACGAGTTTGCTTTTGAACGTTTTCTACAGTCAGAGGAAGGTTATTCTCGTAAGCATTGATTACCTTATGCTCTGCACCGTGATACTGAAATACCCGCTTAATAAGTGGGGTTAAAGAAATAAAGTATATATAGCTCAATAATAGCATGAGCTTAATGACACTTTCGACAATGATTTGCCCAGTATGAGATGGGAAAATCGGTCTCGTTAATTCAGCTAATAGTGCAGGAACTGCTGTGAAAATGACTTTACCGAATATAAAAGATAAAACGCCAACAGCTGCAACTCCTAATACCATCGTTAATTTTGATTGTTCTTCTTTTTTATTTGCAATTTGTTCATCATCTTCTGGGTGGACGTCAAATCGTTCTGAAGCGAAGTTTAAATGCTTTGCTCCATTCGCACTTGCATCCACAATAGCGGCAATCCCTCGTAAAAATGGAATTTTTTTTAGGGTAGATAGTACTTTATTACGAACGCGTGGTAATCGATAAAATTCAATCGATTTATCTTTACGACGAACCGCTGTAACAGTATATTCTCTACCGCCAAACATAACTCCTTCTATGACCGCTTGCCCGCCATATATTTGTTTTGACTCTTCTGCCATGTTAACACCAACCTGTATTTGTTTCTCTCTTATGTAGAAAAAGAGGCAATTGTCATACTGGGTTCTGTCGTTTTGAAATAAGACAATCACCGAGTTTCCTTTATTTTATCGGCAAATACAAGTAGATGACAAGGGAAAATGTTATGAGAGTCGGACATTTCTTATTCTTTTTATAGACAAATTTCGCAGGATTTAAACATGCTTCAAAATAGTTTCGGGCATACTATTGAGCGGAGGTGTCGATGTGAGTCAAGAACAATTAGGAACAAGGAATTTTGTGCAGATTGGTTTGTTTGGTGGAATCTTTTGGGGCGGGATCTGGTATTTCCTTCATATATTTTCATTCACGGAGGCGGGACCGAATTATTTCCTTTTACCATTTGCGTTTGGAAGTTGGAAAGAGGGGGTATGGGGCAATGTGTTCGGAATAGTGTGTATGGGACTTCTTTCAATTTTGATCGCCTTTTTGTATAAAGCATTTTTTGCGAAGTTTGAAGGGATTATAGCGGGAATTATTTATGGGCTATTTTGGTGGGCACTACTGTTTTTGGGGATGGGTTTAATGGCTCCTGTTATTAAAAGTGCGCTCCATTTACCAAAAGAGACAATTGTGACGACAATATGTATTTTTATATTGTATGGTGTGTTTATAGCATATTCTGTTTCTTACGCAGTGAATAGCAATAAAGCAGAACACGAAGGGCAAGAGAAGACGAACTATTCAAATAAGTAACTCCTATGTTAAAATATTGTATAGATATTTAATATTAAGGAGTTTTAAGAATATGAAAAAGTTACTCCTCGTAAACGGTCCTAACCTAAATCGCCTCGGTGTTCGTGAGGTAAATGTATATGGAAAGGGCACGATAGCGACACTTGAAGCAGATATGAAGCAAGAAGCAGAAACAATGGGAGTGGAGTTAGAATGTTTCCAATCGAATCATGAAGGTGCCATTATCGACATTATTCATGAAGCGGAAGATATATATGAAGGGATCATTTTAAATCCGGGAGCATTTACGCATTATAGCTATGCGATTCGTGATGCCATTGCGAGCATTTCGATTCCTGTTATTGAAGTACATATTTCTAACATTCATCAGCGTGAATCGTTCCGTCATGAATCTGTGACGGCAGCTGTTTGTGCAGGTCAAATTGTAGGATTTGGTTTTTATGGCTATAAGTTAGCATTATTTGCATTAATGGAGAAATTGAGGGAGGCATAAAGTAATGGAGAAAATTGAAAGATTACGAAGTGCATTTGATGAGGCTGGCATTGACGGTATTTTGTTAACAAATGAACATAGTCGTAGATATATGGCTAACTTCACAGGAACAGCAGGCGTTGTTCTTATTTCAAAAGATCGTGCTCAATTTATTACAGATTTCCGTTACGTCGAGCAGGCAAGTAAACAAGCGGTTGGATATGAGGTTGTACAGCACGCAGGATTGATCATTGATGAAGTGGCAAAGCAAGTGAAAGAGCTTGGAATTCAAAAACTTGGTTTTGAGCAAGATACTCTTACATATAGTTCTTATTCAGTGCATAAGGAAGCGATTGATGCTGAATTTATCCCGACTTCTGGACTTGTAGAAAAGTTACGCTTGATAAAGACTGATTCAGAGATTAAGATATTAAAGGAAGCTGCACAGATTGCAGATGCTGCCTTTGAGCATATTCTATCATTCATTCGCCCGGGAGTATCTGAAATTGAAGTGTCAAATGAACTTGAATTTTTCATGAGAAAACAAGGAGCAACATCTTCTTCGTTTGATATTATCGTTGCTTCAGGTCTTCGTTCGGCATTACCGCACGGCGTGGCATCTGAAAAAGTGATAGAAACAGGAGATTTCGTTACATTAGACTTCGGCGCTTATTACAAAGGATATTGTTCTGATATTACTCGTACGATTGCAGTCGGTGAACCATCTGATAAATTAAAAGAAATTTATAATATCGTTTTAGAAGCACAACTACGTGGTGTGAACGGTATTAAAGCTGGTTTAACAGGTCGCGAGGCTGATGCGCTAACGCGTGACTACATAACGGAAAAAGGATATGGTGAATACTTTGGACACTCTACTGGTCATGGAATAGGTCTTGAAATCCATGAAGCACCAGGTTTAGCGTTCCGTTCTGATACAGTACTTGAACCAGGTATGGCTGTAACAGTAGAGCCAGGTATTTATATTCCAGGTATTGGCGGCGTACGTATTGAAGATGATATCATTGTGACAAGTGAAGGTAATGAAGTAATTACGAAATCACCAAAAGAACTTATTATTTTGTAATACACAGGAGGATTTTTTTACATGATTTCAGTAAACGATTTTCGTACAGGTTTAACAATTTCAGTGGACAATGCCCTTTGGCAAGTACTTGATTTCCAACACGTAAAGCCAGGTAAAGGTGCTGCATTCGTTCGTTCTAAACTACGTAATCTTCGCACAGGTTCTGTTCAAGAGAAAACATTCCGTGCAGGTGAGAAAGTAGAAAAAGCACACATCGAAAACCGTCGTATGCAATACTTATACGCAAGCGGTGAGGCTCACGTATTTATGGATAACGGAACTTATGAGCAAATCGAACTTGGTGAAAAACAAATCGAGCGCGAGCTTAAATTCCTAAAAGAAAACATGGAAGTAGCAATTATGACTTACCAAGGCGAAGTACTTGGTGTTGAACTTCCAAACACAGTTGAATTACAAGTTACAGAAACAGAGCCTGGTATTAAAGGTGATACTGCTTCTAACGTAACAAAACCAGCTACATTAGAAACTGGTCTTGTTGTACAAGTACCAATCTTCATTAACGAAGGCGAAATGCTTATCATCAACACTGGTGAAGGTAAATACGTTTCTCGTGCATAGTAAAAAAACACTCGTGATAATTCACGAGTGTTTTTTTTATAGGAAATAGGGTAGATAGTAAATAGCTGTTACTATAAAACTGACTAAAACAAGTGAAAGAGTACCCATAATAGATGGAGTCAAAACAATTTGAAATGGTTTTATTTCGCCAGTCTCAACGCCAGTTAATGTTTTACTTATTGCGTGATCTGTAATGTTATTTCTATGGTTACTCATAATAATTAACCACATAATTGCAAATATTGCTAAACTACCAAGGAAAAAGGTCTCTATAAATGACCAACCGACTAATAATGAAAAAAGATAAATAAGAGCTAATTCTACTACAACGGTTAAACTAATTTTCAATGCCTTCATATTTTTCCTCCTCATTCTGTAATTTCAACCAGTTTAAAAAATTTTCACGTGACACGACATGCAGAGAGCAAGGTGACCTTACTTCTTTCTCTAGTGCAGCGTGTTCGTCTGGAAACTTGTTTTCCACATGCAATGAAATATAGGGTAGTTTTTCTTGTGCTTTTAGTGAGCGGATATTATTCGTTTTAGCACCAGCAAATACGTAGGAAAGTTGTAAGTCTAAAAAGGCGATTTTAAAGATTTCTTTTTTAGCAGCCTCGTTATAGCCTTTTCCCCAGTATGGATAGCCAATCCAACTACCAATGTGAGATTGCTTTTTTTCATTATTAATATGTTTAAGTGTGGTGAGGCCAATTATTTCATTTTCTTCATTCACAATCATTCTCGATAAGGATTTCTTTTGACGCTCTTCTTCTATTGCGAAAAGAAGAAATGTTTTCGTGTCTTCGATGTTTTCTACCGTTATCCCCAATGCATTTTTTATATGTGGATCACTTGATAGCTCGAAAATCACATTTGTATAGCATAAATCTAGTGGTAATAAAGTGACGTGCTGCATGGTTTAAACCCCTTTCAAACTAAATATACCATAATATACCATAAAATAATATGAATATTCAGATTCTAATTCAGACTTTAGAGAAAAATTATGTTTTTACTTCTGAAATAGACAACCTCTGCATATGGTTGTACAAATATATTCTTTTTTAGAATACGAAGTTAGTAACTGTTACGGGAGAAGGTGGAAGAATGAAACAGTGGCTAGCGGCAATGGAAACATCCGTGCTTGTTATGGGGGCACTTCGATTATTTTCAGGTAGTGCGGAGATATTTGCTGCTTTGCTTATGCTTTATGTGAATGATGCGAAGAAAGCGTTGTTTATAAATGGTATGTTGGCGTTTGTTGGACCTACCGTATTAATTTTAACCATGACAATTGGGATAGCGAGTGTAGCAAGTGAAATTTCTTTCTTGAAGCTCTTTTTTCTAGCGCTTGGAATTTGCTGTATTTTTATCGCATTACTGAAATAGTAAGTCGAGTATAGTGGGGAGAAGCCGATGAAAGAGGTATTAGAAGTTTTACCAAAAACGATGAAGTACTTAATTGAAGAATGTAAGCAATACGATGCTTTAGAGGAAATTCGTGTTCGAATTGGAAGGCCGCTAGAGTGTATTGCACACGGAAAGGTGTTTTTTTATGACTATATCACTACTGCAGAGGATGCTATTTATTTATTGAATAAATTAAGTCAATTCTCAATTTATACGATGGAAGAGGAATTAAAACGTGGGTATGTGACGCTTCGCGGGGGGCATAGAATCGGGTTAGCAGGAAAAGTCATTACAGAAAAAAGCGCAGTGAAAATGATTCGTGATGTCTCTTCCTTTAATATTCGTATTGCTCGTCAAAAAATAGGGATTGCTGAACCGCTTTTGCCATATTTGTATGAAAAAAGGTGGTTAAACACGATGGTAATTGGCCCTCCCCAAACGGGAAAAACGACACTTTTAAGAGATGTAGCACGTTGCATGAGTCAAGGGGTAAGTGCTTCGGAAATTCCTTCCTGTAAAGTGGGGATCGTTGATGAACGGTCAGAAATTGCTGGCTGTGTGAAAGGAATCCCGCAATATGATTTTGGTACCCGAGTCGATGTGTTAGACGCATGTCCAAAGGCAGAAGGAATGATGATGATGATTCGTTCTATGAGTCCTGATATTTTGATCGTAGATGAAATTGGCCGTAAAGAAGATAGTGAAGCAATTATGGAGGCAGTGCATGCAGGTGTTCAGCTTTTTATAAGCGCACACGGATTTTCCTATGAGGATGTTGTGAGACGTCCATCGCTCAAGGCAGTGCTAGAGCTTGGTATATTTGATAGGTTTGTGGAGTTGTCAAAAGCGAGGGGTCCAGGAACGGTTATGCAGGTGAAAGATAAATATGGAAAACCAGTGTTATCAAATAGAAAGGCTGAGGGCGTATGGTGAAAATATTTGGTGCAGTGTTAATCGTTGCGGTCAGCACCTTTTTCGGGTTTTCGTACGCTAAAAGATACAGTGAGAGGCCGAGGCAACTTAGGTTATTAAAATCAGCACTTCAATCATTAGAGGCAGAAATTATGTATGGACACACACCTTTATCTGAGGCTGCCGAGCGATTAGTTAAACAAATGCCAAAGCCATTAAATTGGATATTTCAAAGTTTCGCTAAAAAACTAGAAAGTGGAGAACAAACGGTAAGGGAAGCTTGGATAGATAGTTTGAAAGAGAATTGGAAGTTGACGGCTTTTCAACAAACCGAGTATGAAATACTGCAGCAATTTGGTGAAACGCTCGGGCAACATGATCGTGAATCACAACAAAAACATATTCGCTTATGTATTACACATTTGGAGAGAGAAGAAGAGGAAGCGAAAGCTTTACAACTGCAATACGAAAAAATGATTAAGAGCTTAGGGGTACTAGCAGGGCTACTAATTGTAATTTTACTGCTATAGGGGGGAGAAAGGCGATGTCCATTGATGTTGGATTAATATTTCAAATCGCCGGAATCGGCATTGTTTTAGCTTTCATTCATACTGTACTAAAAGAATTGAAGCGTGAGGATATTGCAAATTGGGTTATCCTTGTCGGTTTTGTCGTCATTTTATTTCATGTTGCATTTTTAATTAATACGCTATTCGACAAGATTAAAAGTGTCTTTCTCTTCCAGTAAAGGAGGCGGTTCGAATCGAAATTATACAAATTGTCGGATTAGGCCTCGTTGCTACGTTTTTAGCTGCTGTTTTGAACCAGCATAAATCTAGTATTACATCTTTATTTATTGTGTTCGTAGGTAGCGTGATGTTTCTTATTTTAATCGATCAAATTCATTCTATTTTACAAATGATTGAGAGAGTAGCGAGTGAAGCGAAAGTTAGTAACGTCTACGTGGAAACGTTACTAAAGATTATTGGAATTGCTTATATTGCCGAGTTTGGAGCTCAAATTACAAAAGATGCTGGTCAAGGTGCCATCGCTTCGAAAATTGAACTTGCTGGGAAAATCTTAATTCTCGTTATGGCAATTCCTATTTTGACGGTTGTAATTGAAACTATTCTCGGATTTTTACCGACGGGATAAGGGGGAGTGAATGTTGAGGAGGTTTGGAGCTAAGCTGCTATTTGCTTGCTTCCTTTTCTTTTCTTTACCAGTTGTTGTACAAGCTTCTCCTGTAGAAACAAACGTCGTTGATCAACAATTGGATAAGCTCGGAATTGAAGATGTGAAGCAATTTTGGGACGGGCTTGTTACAAAATATGGAGGCTATTTGCCAGAGAGTCAAAAAGGGAGTTTTATGGAGTTTGTAAAGGGAGAAAAAGAATTCTCTCTAAAAGAGTGGATGATAGGGTTATTAAAATATTTATTTCATGAGCTTGCAGCTAATGGAAAACTGCTTGGCACACTCATTATGCTCACAATCTTTAGTGCATTGTTGCAATCACTGCAATCCGCTTTTTCAAAAAGTAGTGTAAGTAAAATTGCTGATGCTGTTGTATATATGGTACTTATTATTTTTGCTTTAAATAGTTTTTATGTCGTTATGACATATGCAAGAGAAACGATACAAACAATGGTAGATTTCATATTAGCGCTATTGCCAATTTTATTGGCGCTTATAGCGACTGGTGGCGGGGTTGTATCTGTATCTTTCTTTCATCCGATTATCATTTTCTTAATGAATACAAGCGGGCTTCTTATGAATTATATCGTTCTACCGCTTTTATTACTGGCAACGATATTAAGTATTGTAAGTACAATGAGTGATCAATATAAAGTGACGAAATTGTCCAAGCTTCTGCAAAACGTTAGCGTTGGGATTATCGGTATTTTCTTAACGATTTTTTTAGGAGTATTATCTGTACAAGGAACAGCGACAGCCGTCGCTGATGGAATAGCTGTGAAAACTGCTAAATTTGTAACAGGGAACTTCATTCCAGTAGTCGGAAGGATGTTTACAGAAGCGGCAGATACTGTTATTAGCGCATCAGGATTATTGAAAAACACAGTCGGAATTATTGGGCTCGTCATTTTATGTTTAATTGTTGCTTTTCCAGCGATTCAAATTTTCTGTATCGCATTTATTTATAAATTCGCAGCAGCAGTATTGCAACCGGTTGGCGGCGGAGCAATTATTCAATGCTTAGACATTATTGGACGAAGCATCATTTACGTATTTGCTTGCTTAGCTATCGTATCATTTATGTTCTTTTTAAGTATTACAATTATTATTGCTGCGGGGAATATTACACTTATGATGCGGTAGGAGGTGAAGAGTATGCAATTTGTTACAGAGTGGATCAGAAATATTATCGTTTTTTTGCTCTTAGCGACAATGCTTCATCTTATTCTTCCAAATTCGAATTTGCAAAAATACGTTAAATTCGTTGTAAGTCTTTTGTTAGTCGTATTAATTTTAACACCCCTTTTTAAACTATTGCAGACAGATGTAAATGAAGTAATTGCAAATTTTAATGAAGAAAAGTACGTAGCAGAAGGATCTGTAAAAAATTCAATAGATTCGAAGAAAAAAGAAATACAAGCTCTAACACGTGCATATAGTTTAGAAGAGATGGCTACCAAAATGAAAAAAGAAGTAGGAAAAGAGTTTGAGAAACAGTATGGTATGTCAGTCTCTGAAATACAAATAGTCGCAGCGGAAAGCACAGCGGAAGTAAAGTCAGCGAAAGATATTCAATCTGTTGTTGTGACGTTAAAAGAAAAAGAACGTAGTAAAAATGATGCAATCGAAACAGTAAAACCAGTTGAAATTAACACGAAAGAACCACCGAAAAAAGTAGAGGAAACGAATGTAGAAATGAAAGACTTCTTTTCAAGCAGGTGGCAACTAGAGAATAAACAAATCCAAGTTCAAATGGAAGGGAGGACAGGTAGAGTAAATGGACAATAAAGATAAAAATTCGAAGTTCTCATTTTTTCGAAACTTATTGAATGGAGATGAAAAAGAAAGTAATGAGAAGGGAAGAAAGGTAACACCTAAGTTCTTACTTGTCCTACTCATACTTGGAATTTTGCTTATGTTTTCTAGTAGTCTCTTTTCAAGTAAAAAAGAAGAAGTACCTGTATTTAAAGAACAAAAAACTCAAAACCAGGAAAAAGATGTACCAACTTTTGGACAAAAAAATAATGATAATATGTCAAATGTAGAAAAATATGAAAAAGCGTATGAACAAGAATTAAAAACTGCTTTAGAAGAAATAGCAGGAGTAAAAGACGTAACGATTAAAGTGAATTTGGATTCATCTGAAGAAAAAATTTTAGAAAAAAATACAGTGAAACGCTCACAAACAACAGGTGAAACAGATAAAACAGGCGGTAAGAGAGAAGTAGAGGACGAGTCTCTTGATGAAAAGACTGTCATTATACGTGAAGGGGATAAAGAAACTCCTGTTGTTTTACGAACAGAGAAGCCGAAAGTACGTGGTGTTCTTGTCGTAGCAAAGGGAGTGGATAATATACAAGTTAAAGCAATGGTAAAAGAAGCTGTGATAAGGCTGCTAGATGTACCGGCCCATCGCGTTTCAGTTTCACCGAAAAATTGATAGGGAGGAAATAAAGTGTTAAAAAAACAAACAGTTTGGTTATTAACGATGTTAAGTTTAGTTGTTGTACTATCTGTGTATTACGTGACAACTCCTGACAAAATGAATACAGCATCGCCGGCAACAGGTGAAAAGATTGGACAAGAAAAACAAGGTACTGATAAAGCAGTAACAAACGAAGCGCCTAAAGAAACTCCGAAAAAAGAAAATACAAGCAAGGAAACAACAAATAAAGAAACAGACAAAAAAGAAAATGCAAAAAAAGAAACAAGTAAAAAAGAGGGCAATGTATCAGTTCAATCAAGTGATGAGAATTTCACAGCTTTACGTATGCAAATGGAAGATCAGCGTAGTGAACAAAAAGCAAAATTACAAGAAGTGATGAGTTCAACAAAAGCTTCAGCAACAGAAAAGAATAAAGCGAAAGAAAATTTTGATGCCATTACGACAATGGAAACGAAGCAAGAATTACTTGAGACAGTAATTAAATCTCAAGGAGGATATCCAGATGCTCTTGTAAGAGCTGATGGCACTGATATTAGAGTAACGGTTAAAGCGGCAAAACATTCACAGAAAGAAGCAAATAAAATTATTCAACTTGTAAGAAGTGAAGGCGGATCAAAAGATGTAGGTGTGAAATTTGATCCACCAGCGAAATAAGTGAAACTTTAATCCGTAGGGATTTCCCTGCGGATTATTATCTTTTACTAAGCAAAGGGTATGCAAATAGTAAAATAGAGTATGCAAGTAAATGTGTGAATAGAAAAAAGCTATCATTTTCGATAGCTTTTTTCTATGTCGTCTTTGTAATTATTTTTACTATGTTCAACTCGGAATGGAGAAACACGTTGTGAGTAAAAGATTAATGGTTCATGGTACTGATGATTACTTTTTCCGGATTTGACGTGGATGAAAAGAACGCATGCCCAAACGATTACGGCAGGTAAAAAGAGAATGAGCCATATCATATTTCCACACCTCAACACAATATATTTTCTACACTTTGAACATACTATTCTTATATGAAGGAATGATGAACGGCGTGTAAACAAAAAAATAATATTTGGTAAAAATATGTTATTGACTATAGGTGTGGTGAAGAGTGAGGAGGGAATGGCATGTTTGCTTTGTAACGTTTTGCAAAAGTAGTGAATGTTTTTTAAGAAGTGGTCTTGCCAATTTCATGTGAAACTTGGTATTATTACTAGGTATTAAATTTTTATTGGAATAATATTTTTACAGGAATTTCGATTTATTATAAAGAAATATAAATTGGAATGTTTAAAAAATTTATCGTAAGATGGAAATAGTAAATATTTCTATTAGTTAATGAAATATATTTTCTAATAGAGTACATCGTATTTTTACAGTCAATCTAGTTTTCGTGACGAGAATCTGTAAAAACGGGACAAACAAGAGTATGGGAGTGGATTTTACATGTTTAAAATTCAAGAAGTTCGTGAATTAATTAAATTAATTGATAGCTCTAATATTGATGAATTTGAATACAAAAAAGACGGTACAACAATCAAAATGAAAAAGCGTGGTAATGAAGTTGTTGCTGTGCAAGCACCTGCAGCAAAACAAGCTATGCAACCAGTAGCGCCTGTTGAAGTTGAAACGACAGTAGCAGCAGCGCAAGCAGAAGTGCCAAAACAAGAAGAGAAGAAGGTTGTTCAAAATGAAAACCTACATAAAATCACATCACCGATGGTAGGTACATTCTATTCTTCTTCTTCGCCTGATACACCTCCATATGTAAGTGTTGGGGATAGAGTATCGAAAGATTCTATCGTATGTATTGTCGAGGCTATGAAGTTATTTAACGAAATTGATGCTGATGTAGAGGGCGAAATTGTTGAAATTCTTGTTAATAACGGACAGCTTGTTGAATATGGACAACCGCTATTTCTTGTAAAAGCGTAATAAGGGAGTCTTTGTGATGATAAAAAAAGTATTAATAGCCAATCGTGGGGAAATTGCTGTACGAATTATTCGTGCTTGTAAAGAAATGGATATTGAAACAGTTGCAATTTATTCAGAAGCAGATAAAGAGTCACTTCACGTACAGATTGCAGACGAGGCGTATTGTGTAGGACCAACGATTTCGAAAGAAAGCTATTTAAATTTGACAAACATTATTAGCGTTGCGAAGTTAACAGGCTGCGATGCTATTCATCCGGGATACGGATTTTTAGCAGAGAATGCAGATTTCGCAGAGTTATGCCGTGAATGTAACTTGATTTTTATCGGTCCAAGTCCAGAAGCTATTTCAAAGATGGGCACAAAAGACGTTGCTCGTGATACAATGAAAGAAGCAGGGGTTCCGATTGTACCAGGTTCACAAGGGATTATTAAAAATACCGAAGAAGCGATTGAGCTTGCTAATCAAATTGGATATCCAGTTATTATTAAAGCGACTGCAGGTGGCGGTGGAAAAGGTATTCGTGTTGCACGCCATGAAGAAGAGCTTATAAAAGGAATTCAAATTACACAGCAAGAAGCTAGTACCGCTTTTGGGAACCCTGGTGTATACTTAGAAAAGTACGTTGAAGATTTCCGCCATGTTGAGATTCAAATAATGGCAGATACACATGGAAATGCCATTCATTTAGGAGAGCGTGATTGTACAATTCAGCGCCGTTTGCAAAAACTATTAGAAGAAAGTCCATCACCTGCACTTGATGAAGAGATTCGCAAGCAGATGGGTGAAGCGGCAGTTAAAGCGGCGGTAGCGGTTGATTATACAGGTGCTGGTACGGTTGAGTTTATTTATGAATATAAAACGAAAACCTTTTACTTCATGGAGATGAATACGAGAATTCAGGTTGAGCATCCGGTTACTGAAATGGTAACAGGAATGGACTTAATTAAAGAACAAATTCTTGTTGCTTCAGGAGAAAAGTTATCGTTACAGCAAGAAGAAGTACAATTTAATGGTTGGGCAATTGAATGTCGAATTAATGCGGAAAACCCTGCCAAAAAATTTATGCCATCTCCAGGTAAAGTAGAAATGTACTTACCACCAGGAGGATTTGGTATTCGCGTCGATTCAGCTGTATATCCGGGATATTCAATCCCACCTTTCTATGATTCGATGGTTGCTAAATTAATTGTTCACGGAAAAACACGTGAAGAGGCAATTGCAAAAATGAAGCGCGCACTTAGTGAATTTGTCATTGAAGGCGTACATACAACAATCCCGTTCCATTTGCAATTGCTAGATCATCCTGATTTTGTAAAAGGTGAGTTTAATACGAAATTTTTGGAAGAGCATGAACTTGTGACGCAGTGATACATTAAAGGAGGTTTTTTTCATGGCTGAACATATGTTAGATATGGGTCAAGATACAACTCTTGGTAAAGTAGAAATTGCACCAGAAGTAATTGAAGTAATTGCAGGTATTGCAGCTGCTGAAGTAGAAGGTGTAGCGGCAATGCGCGGTAATTTTGCTACAGATGTTGTTGAGAAGTTAGGTAAGAAAAATCATGGTAAAGGTGTAAAGGTTGAATTAGCAAACGAAGATATTATCGTTGACCTTTATGTTGTAATGTATTTTGGTGTAGCAATTCCAGTTGTTGCACAAAAGATTCAAGACAATATTCGCCAAGCACTCTTTACAATGACAGGACTTGAGCCAAAAGAAGTGAATGTTCACATCGTTGGCGTAACATTCGAAACACAAAAAACAGAAATCGAACCAGTGTAAGAATGAAAAGGTGCCTAGTAACATAGGCATCTTTTTTATCGTTTCATTTCTTCACAAATTACAACCCTCTAATTATTATACTATTTCAAAAAATAAGAAATAAACAAGAAAATGTGTCGTTTTCCCAAAAAACGTACATTGTGATAAGATATGGAACTTGAAGTTAATCTTTTTATTATTTTTCAGCCTTGTAACCCGTGTGTGAAACGATAAATTGTGTTATTATCATTGTATTATAAGGTTGGAAAATCAATGAAAACTGTAAGAGTAAGTGAATTGACGGCTTATAAATTATAATAATATAACAAAGTATAAGGAAAGACTTGAAGCATAAAGGAGAGTTACAATGAAACGTAGGACGGCTAGAGAAAGAGCAATGCAAGCATTATACCAAATGGATATTACAGGTGAATTAGAACCGAAAGTAGCAGTGGAAAACACGCTAGATGAAGGCGAAGAAACAAATGAGTTTCTAGAGTCACTTGTAGTAGGTTTTGTAGAAAATAAAGAAGCAATCGATGAAGCGATTCGTCAAAATTTAAAAAAGTGGAAGCTTGAGCGTATTAGTATTGTTGATCGCAGTATTTTACGTGTAGCTGTGTATGAAATGAAATACATGGAAGAAATTCCACACAACGTAACAATTAACGAAGCAATTGAAATTGCTAAAACATTTGGGGATGAGGAATCTCGTCGTTTTATTAACGGCGTTTTATCTAATATAAAAGATACACTGTAAATTCTTTAAGGGGGAATCTTAAAATGGTAGCAGTAATCATCAAAGGAAATGAAGTTGCGGAGAAAAAACGAGCACAATTAACAGAAGAAGTTGTGAAGTTGAAAGAGCAAGGTATTGTACCAGGATTAGCAGTTATTTTAGTTGGAGAAGATCCAGCATCTCGTTCTTATGTGAAAGGAAAAGAAAAAGGCTGTGAACAAGTAGGGATTTACTCAGAGCTAATTGAACTTCCTGAAACAATTACTGAGGAACGTTTGCTTGCTGAAATCGATCGCTTAAATGGCGATGACCGTATTAATGGCATATTAGTGCAATTACCTTTACCAAAACATATTGAAGAAAAAGCTATCATTGAAAGAATTTCACCAGAAAAGGATGTAGACGGATTTCACCCAATCAGCGTGGGACGTATGATGACGGGACAAGATACATTCCTTCCATGTACACCGCATGGTATTGTAGAATTAGTAAAAGAAACAAATCTTGATATTTCTGGAAAACATGTAGTAGTAATTGGAAGAAGTAATATTGTCGGTAAACCAGTGGGTCAATTGTTTTTAAATGAAAATGCCACTGTCACATATTGTCATTCTAAGACGCAAAATATGAAAGAGTTATCGAAGTTAGCTGATATTTTAATCGTAGCTGTTGGACGACCTAAAATGATAACAGCGGATTATATTAAAGAAGGGGCGGTTGTAATTGACGTTGGTGTTAACCGTTTAGAAACAGGAAAACTTTGTGGTGATGTTGACTTTGACAACGTGTTAGATGTTGCGGGTTACATTACACCTGTGCCAAAGGGTGTTGGTCCAATGACAATCACAATGCTTCTTCATAATACTGTTGAATCTGCCAAACGTGCAGGTGTCGTTTGTAAATAATTTGAGTCGGCTATGAGGAGAGAGAAATGGAGAAGCAATATTTAACCGTTACAGCGTTAACACGCTATATAAAAACAAAAATAGAATATGATCCGCATTTGCAGTCTGTTTGGTTAAAAGGTGAAATTTCCAACTTTAAAAATCATAGCCGTGGCCACATGTATTTTACATTGAAAGATGAAAATGCAAGAATCGCAGCGGTTATGTTTGCGGGCCATAATCGTAATATTAAATTCAAACCTGAAAATGGGATGAAGGTACTCGTGAAAGGAAAAATCTCTGTTTACGAGGCGAGTGGTTCTTATCAAATTTATATTCAAGACATGCAGCCTGACGGAGTCGGAAATTTACATTTAGCGTACGAACAGTTAAAAGTTCGTTTAGAAGAGGAAGGACTTTTTTCTCAAGTTTATAAAAAAGCGATTCCTCCTTACGCTAAAACAATAGGTGTGATTACGTCGCCAACAGGAGCAGCGATTCGTGATATTATAACAACGATTAAACGTCGTTATCCAATTGGGAATGTTATTGTATTTCCGGTACTTGTACAAGGGGAGTCAGCGGCTCCCTCGATTGTACAAGCGATTCGTACAGCGAATGAAATGGCAGAGATAGATGTACTAATCGTTGGTCGTGGTGGAGGTTCTATTGAGGAATTATGGGCTTTCAATGAGGAAATGGTTGCAAGAGCAATCTTTAAGAGTGAAATTCCTATTATTTCGGCAGTAGGCCATGAAACAGATTTTACAATTGCAGATTTTGTTGCAGATTTACGCGCGCCAACACCGACCGCAGCAGCTGAGTTGGCAGCACCTAACATTATAGAGTTACAAGAAAAGGTATTACAAAGAACTCTGAGATTGCAAAGAGCAATGAGAGAGTTAGTACATAAAAAAGAAGAAAAACTACAAGTGTTGCAAAAATCGTATGCGTTCCGTTATCCAAGACAAGTATATGAGCAAAAGGAAGAGCAATTAGATAGAGCGCTAGAACAGCTTGTTTTAGCGAAAGAGCGCTATATTGATAAAAAGGTGAATCAGTTAAAGCAACTTTCATTTTATTTAGAGAAGCACCACCCATCTCAAAAAATTATGCAAACGAAGGTAGCTGTGGAAACGTTGCAAAAGCAATTACAACGTGAAATGCAAACGTTACTTCAAACGAAAGAATTTGCCTTTGTAAGAGCTGCTCAAAAACTTGAAGCGTTAAGTCCGCTTAAAGTAATGATGAGAGGGTACGGGCTTGTATATGATGAAGAGAAGCAAGTGTTAAAAAGTGTGAAAGATGTAAGCCTTGGAGATGCTGTTTCAGTTCAATTACAAGATGGAATACTAGATTGTAGCGTATCAGGCATAGAGGAGCGTGAATTGAATAATGGAAAATAAATTAAGCTTTGAAGAGGCAATTTCGCAACTTGAGCATCTTGTTTCTAAGCTAGAACAAGGTGACGTACCTTTAGAAGAAGCGATTTCTTATTTTAAAGAAGGTATGGAATTATCTAAGCTTTGTGATGAGAAGCTGAAGAATGTACAAGAACAAATGGCAGTTATTCTTGGGGAAGATGGAGAGCTTGAACCGTTTACTGCTTTAGGAGATGAAGCATAGTGACGATTGCTTTTGATACTTTTTTGAAAGAAAGTAAAACTTTCGTAGAAGAAAAACTTGTAAGCTATGCAAATGGATTACAATGTCCAAATGTACTTCGTGAAGCGATGGCATATTCTTTGGAAGCGGGTGGAAAACGTCTCCGCCCGTTACTTTTGTTTGCAACATTACAAGCGTTTGGGAAAGAAAGAAATCTTGGAGTAGGTGCAGCTTGTGCTCTTGAAATGATTCATACATATTCGTTAGTTCATGATGATTTACCTTGTATGGATGATGATGATTTAAGAAGAGGAAAGCCCACAAATCACAAAGTATTTGGTGAAGCGATGGCAGTTTTAGCAGGAGATGGCTTATTGACATACGCTTTTCAAGTTATTATGGCATATGAGCAAAAAGAAATTTCTGCTGAAAAAAAAGTAAGACTTGTACTTGAACTCGCAAAAGCAGCAGGACCAGAAGGAATGGTTGGCGGACAAGTGGCAGATATGGAAGCGGAAGGGAAACGCCTTACGATTGATGAATTGGAGTACATCCATAAACATAAGACCGGAAAACTACTTGAATTTGCTGTACTTGCGGGTGCGATACTTTCTGATGCGACAGAAGAGCAAGAAGAAAAGTTGCTTACGTTTGCCAAATATATCGGTCTAGCTTTCCAAATTCGAGATGATATTTTAGATGTCGAAGGAACTGAAGAAGAGATTGGAAAACCGATTGGTAGTGATCTTTCTAATGAAAAGAGCACATATACGACGTTGTTCACTGTAGATAGAGCAAAGGATATTTTAGAAGAAACAATTGCAGAAGCAAAAGGTGCGATTAGCTCCTTGCAATTACAAGATGAATATTTACTATCTATTTGCGATTTGATTGCAAAACGTAATAACTAATATAACAGCGTTTTCATTTGTTGAGTCATTCATCATTTTATGATATAAATGTAGGAAAAGGTTTTTCTTTTCTTGTTATTGGCAAAAATATATGTAGATTACATTGCCGTTATCACTTCGTGTTAGCGGCTATTTTTTTCATCGCCTAAAGAAATATGGTTTATAATAGGATTAAGGCGCAATAGACTGGTTAATAGCGGGACAAGACGAAAAATAGAAAAGAGAATTTCTTGTTTTGTGTAAATGTTTTTTATAATATTTGACATGTTGACAGATTATGAAATGAAAGTGAGTGATCCATGTGGATCTAACGCAAATTCAAAACCCTAGTTTTTTGAAAGATATGTCTATCAGTGAACTAGAGGGATTGAGTGAGGATATTCGTAAGTTTTTAATTGAAGAGCTCTCTCAAACAGGTGGACATATTGCACCTAATTTAGGTGTAGTAGAACTCACAATTGCTCTGCACAAATTATTTGATAGCCCGCAAGATAAATTTTTATGGGATGTAGGACATCAATCCTATGTACATAAAATTTTAACTGGACGCGCGAAAGAGTTTGGCACATTAAGGCAATATCAAGGTCTATGTGGTTTCCCGAAACGTTGTGAGAGTGAGCACGATGTATGGGAAACTGGTCATAGCTCGACTTCGTTATCGGCTGCAATGGGAATGGCTCTGGCACGTGATTTAAAGAAAACGAAAGAATATGTTATACCAATTATTGGAGATGGTGCTTTAACAGGCGGAATGGCTTTAGAGGCATTGAACCATATTGGACATGAAAAAACAGACATGATTGTTATTTTGAATGATAATGAAATGTCAATTGCACCAAACGTTGGTGCGCTTCATAATGTGCTCGGTCGTTTACGTACCGCAGGAAAATATCACTGGGTAAAAGATGAATTAGAGTATATATTAAAGAAAATTCCAGCAGTTGGCGGGAAAGTGGCTGCGACAGCAGAGAAAATAAAAGATAGTCTTAAATATTTACTAGTATCTGGTGTCTTTTTCGAAGAGTTAGGCTTTACATATTTAGGTCCAGTCGATGGGCATGATTATGAAAAGTTATTCGAAACGTTGCAATATGCAAAGAAAACAAAAGGCCCAGTACTCGTTCATGTTATTACGAAAAAAGGAAAAGGTTATAAACCGGCTGAGAGTGACGTTATTGGAACTTGGCATGGAACAGGACCTTATAAAATTGAATCAGGTGACTTCGTTAAGCCGAAAGAAGTTGCACCAGCATGGAGTGCTGTCGTTAGTGAAACAGTACTTAAGCTAGCGAGAGCAGATGAGCGTATCGTAGCAATTACACCTGCAATGCCTGTTGGATCAAAACTTGAGAAATTCCAAAAAGAATTCCCAGATCGTATGATTGATGTAGGTATTGCAGAACAGCATGCTACAACAATGGCAGCAGGTATGGCAACGCAAGGAATGAAGCCATTCTTAGCGATTTATTCAACATTTTTACAAAGAGCATATGACCAAGTTGTTCATGATATATGCCGCCAAAATTTAAATGTTTTCATCGGAATAGATCGTTCGGGATTAGTAGGAGCAGATGGTGAAACGCATCAAGGCGTATTTGATATCTCATTCTTACGTCACTTGCCGAATATGGTGCTTATGATGCCGAAAGATGAAAATGAAGGACAACATTTAGTTTATACGGCGATGCAATATGAAGATGGACCAATCGCATTGCGTTATGCGCGCGGTAATGGACTTGGCGTTCATATGGATGAAGAATTAAAGGCGATTCCAATCGGTACGTGGGAGACGTTAAAAGAGGGTACACAAGCAGCTATTTTAACGTTTGGTACGACAATACCAATGGCAATGGAAGCAGCTGAGCGTCTTGAAAAAGCTGGGGTTTCAGTGAAAGTAGTGAATGCTCGCTTTATTAAACCAATGGATGAAGCATATTTACATGATCTTCTAGGAAAGAATATACCGATTTTAACGATTGAAGAAGCTTGTTTAATCGGTGGTTTTGGAACAGGAGTAGTTGAATTTGCATCTGAAAATGGTTACCATAGTGCATTAGTTGAACGAATGGGTATTCCAGACCGCTTCATAGAGCACGGAAGTGTAACAAAATTATTAGAAGAAATTGGTTTAACGACAGATGCTGTTGTAGACCGTATTCATACAATGATTCCATCAAAACAAAAAAGGGCGTAACAAATGAGCGTAAAAAAAGAAAGAGTAGATGTACTATTAGTAGAGCGAGGACTTATAGAAACGCGTGAGAAAGCAAAGCGCGCCATTATGGCCGGACTCGTATATGCAAATGAGATGAGACTTGATAAGCCAGGAGAGAAAATCTCGCAAGATACTGAGATTACGGTGAAGGGACAAGTTATGCCGTATGTAAGTCGTGGTGGTTATAAACTTGAAAAGGCATTAGAGACATTTCATCTTGATTTACAAGATAAAGTTATGATAGATATTGGTTCATCAACTGGTGGCTTTACAGATTGCGCGCTTCAAAATGGAGCGAAATTATCTTATGCATTAGATGTAGGATACAATCAACTAGCGTGGAAATTACGTCAAGATGAGCGTGTTGTCGTAATGGAACGAACAAACTTCCGTTACGTGACACCAGCAGACTTAGAACGTGGTTTACCTCAATTTGCAAGTATTGATGTTTCATTTATATCATTAAAGCTTATACTGCCAGTTTTAAAAACAATGCTTATGCCTAACGGAGATGTAGCAGCGTTAATTAAACCGCAGTTTGAAGCTGGAAGAGAGCAAGTTGGGAAAAAAGGTATCGTTCGTGATAGAAAAGTACATGAAGCTGTTGTAGAAATGATTGTCGAGTTTGCTTTAAAAGAAGGCTATGATGTGGAAGGTTTAACATTCTCACCAATTACGGGTGGGGATGGTAATATTGAATTTTTAATTCATCTGAAATGGCATGGTGAACGTGAGAATGGCGAAAATCATTCTCCGATTTCTATAGAGCAAGTTGTTACAGAAGCGCATGAAGTTCTAAAACAAAAAGGGAAAGGGGAATAACATATGTTGTTCCTCTTTTTGCTGTAATTGTATAATGATTGTAAAAACAATTGTGTACAAGAAACGAATTATAAGTTAACATAAATAAGTGAAGTATACCAATGTTTAAACTATGGTAAGAGATAGTGTGAGGTGCAAATGTATGAATAAAGGTCAGCGCCATATTAAAATCAGGGAAATTATTGCAAACAAAGAAATTGAAACACAAGATGAATTAGTTGATATTTTACGTAATGAGGGATTTAATGTAACGCAAGCAACAGTATCGCGCGATATTAAAGAACTGCACTTAGTGAAGGTGCCATTACATGATGGGCGCTATAAATATAGCTTGCCAGCAGATCAACGATTTAACCCGTTACAAAAATTAAAACGAAATCTAGTGGATTCATTTGTAAAATTAGACACGGCAGGACATATGCTTGTGCTAAAAACATTGCCTGGTAACGCTCATTCACTTGGAGCACTTATTGATCATTTAGAGTGGGATGAGATCATCGGAACCATCTGTGGTGATGATACTTGCTTAATTATTTGCCGTACACCTGACGATACAGGTGTTGTCTCTGATCGTTTCTTAAATATGTTGTAACAAAAAATCTTGTTTGCTTTCCATCGTAAAGTGGAAAGTGAACAAGATATTTTTATTGGTTAAAAATATGAATTTTCAATTGTAATATAATATTTTGTTTGCATAAAGTTAGAAAATAGATGGATTGACCCGTAAAACAAATGTTTGGTACAATGAAGCGGGTTAGAAGAGTATATACATACAAATATATAGCATGATTATTTGAATGAAGAACTGAGAAAATCCTTTAGTAAGGGATTATTTTATAACGAGGTGAATGGGGCATTGTTATCGGAATTATCGATTAGAAACTTTGCTATTATTGAAGCATTAAATATTTCTTTTCAAAAAGGTTTAACGGTTTTAAGCGGTGAAACAGGGGCCGGAAAATCGATTATTATTGATGCAATTAGTTTACTTGTAGGTGGCCGTGGGTCAGCAGAATTTGTTCGATATGGAACAGAGAAGGCTGAGATTGAAGGGCTATTTTATGTTGAAGATGAGAAGCATCCATGTATTGAAAAGGCAGAAGAGTTAGATATAGAAATAGAAGATGGCATGATTATTTTAAAGCGTGATATTGCTGCGAACGGGAAGAGTGTATGTCGTGTAAATGGGAAGCTTGTTACACTTAGCATATTAAAAGAAATTGGGAAAACACTTGTTGATATTCATGGACAGCACGAAACGCAAGATTTAATGAATGAAGAACGACATCTGTTTATGCTTGATCACTTTGATGGGGATCGAATCGTTAAACAATTAGACATATATCAAAACGTATACGCTGACTATGAAAAATTAAAAAAACAATTGAAATCGTTAAGTGAAAATGAGCAACAAATGGCACATCGCTTAGATTTAATTCAATTTCAGCATGAAGAAATTCGCAAGGCGGATTTAAAGATGGATGAAGAAAATGAATTAACTGAGGAACGATTGCAAATTTCTAATTTTGAAAAGATTTATAAAGCGTTAGGTGATGCATATCGTTCGTTAAGTGCCGACGGACAAGGGTTAGATAATGTAAGAAGTGCAATGGGGCAAATGGAAAGTATTACACATTTAGATGAAGTGTATCAGGAGAATCATGATTCAATTGCAAATAGCTATTACTTATTAGAAGAGGTTGCCTATCAACTGAGAGAAAAGCTCGATATGATGGAATATGATCCAAATCGTTTAGATGAAATCGAAACACGTTTGAATGAAATTCGTATGCTAAAGAGAAAATATGGAAATACTGTAGAAGAGATTTTAGCGTATGCTGATAAAATTGAACAGGAAATTTTTACGATTGAAAATAAAGACGTTCATATTGAAACGACGAAGAAACAGTTGAAGGAATTAGAAAGTGTTATTCTGAAAGAAGCAACGTTGTTAAGTAATATGCGTCATGAGCTTGCAGAACACCTTACAAATGCAATTCATCAGGAATTAAAAGAATTATATATGGAAAAAACGAAATTTGAAGTGAGAATTATGAAGAGAGAAGGAAATGTAGAAGAGCCCCTTGTGGAAGGTGCGCCGGTAAGACTTACGGCGGATGGTTACGATCATGTGGAATTTTATATTTCAACGAACCCAGGAGAGCCGCTAAAACCACTTTCAAAGGTTGCATCTGGCGGAGAGTTATCTCGTATCATTTTAGCTTTAAAAAGCATTTTTTCTAAGCATCAAGGGGTTGCATCTGTTATTTTTGATGAAGTGGATACGGGTGTAAGTGGCCGGGTCGCACAGGCTATTGCGGAAAAAATTTATCGAGTATCAGTAAACTCGCAAGTACTTTGTATTACGCACTTACCTCAAGTAGCTTCAATGGCAGATTCACATTTATTTATTCGAAAACAAGTAGCGAATGATCGGACAATTACATCGGTTACTGTTTTAACTATGGAGGATAAAGTAACAGAAATAGCTCGAATGATTTCTGGTGTGGAAATCACAGATTTAACGACAGAGCATGCGAAAGAATTACTTACGCAAGCGCATCATTTTAAACAGACAGCAGAGGCTATCCAGTAATGGATAGCTTTTTTTCTCAAATGACGATTTCTTAATTCTTCCGGTTATAAATAAAGCACTGCAAGGAGAGATTAAAAAGTGAAGCCAAGAGGCTGAATGTGGGGTAGGAGCGAGGAGAGTGAACAAGTTGAAATTAGAAAAATTTCGAAAAATAATAGGTCTTTGTCTCCTTGTTTCTTTAGTTTTTATTGGATGTTTTAAACCGCTTCGAACGTTTATTTCATCACCGAAACAACTTGTTGTTTTTGAAGGACAACAATCAGAAATATCATCATTACCAGTTTTCAAAGCTTCATCCACAAATCGTCATGTATTTACAGTGAGTTCGAATGAACAAAAACAAGGACTTATGGTAAATTCTCATCAAAATGGTGAAGCTGATATGGTATTTCAGCTTGCTGGTTTTCCAGTAAAAAAAGTAAATGTGAAAGTGTTAAAAGATTTTAAAGTGATTCCAGGTGGACAATCAATTGGTGTGAAATTAAATACAAAAGGTGTACTTGTTGTAGGCCATCATTTAATTCAAACTGAAAAAGGTAAAATATCTCCTGGTGAAACAGCAGGTGTACAAATTGGAGATATGATTACTGAAATTAATGGTAAAACAATTGAAAGAATGAGTGATGTAGCACCGTTTATTCATAATAGTGGAGAAACAGGTGAACCGCTTAATCTTGTATTGTTAAGAGATGGAAAATATATTCGTACGAAGTTAACTCCACAAAAAGACAACGGTGAATCGTCTTATCGAATTGGCTTGTATATCCGTGATTCGGCAGCTGGAATTGGAACGATGACATTTGTTCATCCAGATTCTATGAAATATGGGGCACTTGGTCATGTTATTTCTGATAATGATACGAAAAAGCCGATTCAAGTCGAAGATGGACAAATTATGCGCTCGACAGTTACATCAATTGAAAGAGGTAGTCATGGGAATCCAGGGGAGAAATTAGCAAGATTCTCACCAGACCGTGAAGTGATTGGCAATATTACAATTAATAGTCCATATGGTATTTTTGGAAAATTAAATACGAATATGAAAAACGGTATAATGGATAAAGCAATGCCTATCGCATTATCTCATCAAGTAAAAGAAGGACCGGCAAAAATATTAACAGTTATTGATCAAGATAAAGTAGAAGCGTTTGATATTGAAGTCGTTAGTACAGTGCAGCAAAAATTCCCAGCCACAAAGGGTATGGTAATAAAAGTAACAGATAAACGTCTATTAGCGAAAACGGGCGGTATCGTACAAGGAATGAGCGGAAGTCCAATTGTACAAAATGGAAAAGTAATTGGTGCTGTTACACATGTATTTGTAAATGATCCAACATCAGGATATGGTGTTCATATTGAATGGATGTTACATCAAGCTGGAATTAATATTTATGATCAAGAGAAAAAAGCGAGCTAATATATATTATTAGCTCGCTTTTCCTGTTGAAAAATTCGTTGAAATTTTGTAAAAGCTCCGCAAGAGGTGTTTTTTGTTGTAAAATAAAAGGAAAGGGTTGAACGTTTCGTTGTATTTCTATGATGGAATGTGTTGCGAAAGGGAATAAATGAACGATAAACATATTTTTTTGTGATTTTATCGGAAAGTAAGAAACTTTAAAAGGGAATTTTCACACAATTGTCGAACAATTCATGTAGCCTAGAAGGATACACATGTCGGAGAATCGATTCGGTAAGGGAGGAAAAGCTGTGGAGAAAATTAAAGTATGTCTTGTGGATGATAATAAAGAACTAGTATCAATGTTAGAGAGCTATGTAGCCGCTCAAGATGATATGGAAGTAATCGGTACTGCTTATAATGGTCAAGAGTGTTTAAACTTATTAACAGATAAGCAACCTGATGTACTCGTTTTAGACATTATTATGCCACACTTAGATGGTTTAGCTGTATTGGAGAAAATGCGACATATTGAAAGGTTAAAACAGCCTAGCGTAATTATGTTGACAGCATTTGGCCAAGAAGATGTGACGAAAAAAGCAGTTGACTTAGGTGCCTCATATTTCATATTAAAACCATTTGATATGGAGAATTTAACGAGTCATATTCGTCAAGTGAGTGGTAAAGCAAACGCTATGATTAAACGTCCACTACCATCATTCCGATCAGCAACAACAGTAGATGGAAAACCGAAAAACTTAGATGCGAGTATTACGAGTATCATTCATGAAATTGGTGTACCCGCGCATATTAAAGGATATATGTATTTACGAGAAGCAATCTCCATGGTATACAACGATATCGAATTATTAGGATCGATTACGAAAGTATTGTATCCAGATATCGCAAAGAAATATAATACAACAGCAAGCCGTGTGGAGCGCGCAATTCGTCACGCGATTGAAGTAGCTTGGAGCCGTGGGAATATTGATTCTATTTCGTCCTTATTCGGTTATACAGTATCCATGTCAAAAGCAAAACCTACGAACTCTGAGTTTATCGCAATGGTTGCGGATAAGCTGAGACTTGAACATAAAGCTAGCTGAGAGTAGAAGTAGCAATGGGTTTTCGTTTTAGTAAAACCGATGTATGCTGGAACGCTATGCTCGATGTTAATTTTAAAGCCAATAAACTTTTTAATGAAAGACCAATGAATGTTATAATTCGTTGGTCTTTTTATTTTGTTGAGAAAAAGAGATTATTTGGTAGTGTGGAAAATAAAACCTATTTTCAGTAATATTACATGTAAGTGAGTTTTTTATAAGGCAATAAAATAGATATAGATAGGGAGAAGGGGAATGGAAAATAAAATTTCAACTTGGCTAGGAATAGTAGCAGCTATGGGAGTTCTTGCTATTGCAGTTACATTTGGAATGTTAGAACTTGCAGATAATCAAGTAGATAAAGAAGTGAGCGCTCAAATAGATAAAAAAGAAGACCAAACAATAGTAGGTAGAGAGGTGGATGGGGTCCTTGTTGATGTGTATGTTACTGAAAATTCTACTGAAAGCGAAGTCATTACAGCGATGCATCGCATGACTCATCAAAAAGTGGTGGCAGAACGAAAATCGGGCTCTATCCCAATGATTCAAAGTAATGCTAAAAAATTAAAAGAAATTATAAATAAGAGTAGCTTTACGAAGGAAAATGAACTTTTAGCAATTGCTGATAGATGGGCGAAAAAAGATTTTAGTAAAATTGTAGAAGATCACAATTATTTCTCGGATGCTCAAGAAGATAGCGTTTGTAAAGCAACTAGAGCAATGGATGCGTTAGAAGAGCAACATTATATTTTAACTACATTCGGGGAGGAAAAAGCGAAAGAACTATACGAATCAGGGGATGCTCCGCACATTCAATAAAAAATAATATAAAGGACTTCTCTAGTTTTTTATTATCGTGTTTTAAGGACGTAATGGGACTTATAAATAAATGGTCTGCTTTCTTTATGACGTGTAACAAAAAAAGAAAAGATGTGATTCATTATTAAATGATGAAGGACGGGCTAAATCACATCGTAGTACATCTGTTAAAGGATTTTAGTAGGAAAGGCATCCGTGATATAATAGAAAATAATAAAAAGTCCTGCAAAACAGGACTGTATTATTCTTCATCTTTATTTTGTTTTTCTAATTCAACTAGCTTTTGAATTAAAATGTGCTGCGGCATATGCATGAGTTGTTCAAGTGGAACACCTAGTGCTTTTGATAAGCGGACTGCAGTATCTGGAGAGATTTGTAATGGTCTCATAGAAGTACCTCCTTTTTCGTATAGTATAGCATAAGATTGGGGGAGTGAGGATGACTCTTATATTTGCACATCGTGGTGCGGCTGGAACGTACCCAGAAAATACAATGATTTCATTTGAAGCGGCTGAGTCTTTTAGAGCGGATGGAATTGAACTTGATGTTCAATTAACGAAAGATGGAAAAGTTGTCGTCATTCATGATGAAACGGTGGACCGGACAACAAATGGAAAAGGTGCGGTTCGGAATTATGTATATGAGGACTTATGCAAGTTAGATGCAAGTTATAAATTTGGTGATAAAGTAGGTTTTTGTAAAATACCACTTTTAGAAGAGGTATTAGAATGGCTTGCACAAACGAGTTTGCTACTTAATATTGAACTTAAAAATAATAAAATTCCATACAGAGGTTTAGAGGAAGAAGTTATAACGCTTGTACGGAAATTTAGTCTAGAGGATCGTGTTATATTTTCTTCGTTTAATCACTACAGTATGAAACGGTGCCATATGATGGCTCCTGATATTCAAACAGCAATTTTATATCGCGAAGGTTTGCATAGTCCGTGGGCATACGCGAAAAAAATGGGGGCTACAGCAGTACATCCGAATTATCGTTACCTTCAAGATGCTATTGCCGAACTAACGATGGAAAGTGGTGTAGAGGTTCGCCCTTATACAATTAATGAAGAAGCACTTATGCGTAAATATTTTGATATGAATATATCGGCGATTATTACTGATTACCCTGAAACGGCCAGAACGTTAATGCCAATAAAAAAATGAGACCGCGTGTAACGGTCTCATTTTTTTATTTATAAATAGTGGGGCATTCCTATCTTCTAAAGCGAGCTTGTACTTTATTTCGTTTACGGTCTCGGTGCAAGACGAAGCCACCGAAGATATAAAACCCGAGCCCGAAGCAGAGAGCGCCGATTAAAAATTGTAACCACAGTATAGAGATTGATGGAAATAGAATCCCGAATACAGTATCTCTCATTAACTTTATACCAAACACAGCTAATGAAATAGGGATGAGTGCTAATAGTAGAGCAACGTAACGCTGCATACATAACGCTCCTTTTCAGATTATTTCGTATATTTTAATGATGTTATAAGGAAAGGGGGTTTGTCAAGAGGGTGCTGAACGAGTAAGATAAAGGTGTGAAAAAATTTGCAGAGTTACTTCGAGAGGAAGTGGGATATATGAAACAAAAAGTATTAATTGTTGGTGCAGGTGAAGGCGGGAGCGCACTGCTGAATCTGTTACAAAGTTCGAATATATTTCAAATTATAGGGATTATTGATATAAATCCGTTGGCAAAAGGACTACAAATTGCTAAGGAATACGGGATTGCAATTGGAGAAAGTGTAACTCCATTTCTGTCTATGCATATCGATGTAATATTTGATATGACAGGTGAAGATGATGTGCATAAGGTTTTATTGGAAAAAAAGAAAAAAGACACTCTTCTTATACCAGGTGATATCG
The DNA here is from genome assembly GCF_051917185.1 of Bacillus cereus group sp. MYBK108-1. NCBI lineage: Bacteria > Bacillati > Bacillota > Bacilli > Caryophanales > Bacillaceae > Bacillus > Bacillus cereus group sp. MYBK108-1. The sequence continues at coordinate 18,114 of NZ_JBQAHZ010000007.1, read as the reverse complement.
CAAAAATTGTTACAGGATTAGCGCATGAGAAGGAAGGGCTAATTGGGCGATTAGAGGAACAAACGCAACAAGGAGAATTAATTTTAAATTCTACACATGACGGCATGATCGTAATTGATCGAGAGGGACAAGTTCGTCTTTTTAATAAAAGTGCAGAGCGCATTATCGGCTATAAAAAAGAAGAGGCGATAGGAAAATATATTTTAGAAGTCATTCCAACTAGTAAATTACTTCGCATTATACGTACGAAACAAATAGAAGTAAATTATGAACTAACATTAGAGAATGGAAAGAAAATTATTACAACGCGTATACCGATATTAAAAGAGGGCGGAGAGGTACAAGGGGCATTTGCAATTTTTAAAGATATAACAGAAGTTGTAGATTTAGCGGAAGAAGTTACAGATTTAAAGGAGATTCAAACACTATTAGAGGCAATTATTAACTCATCTGAAGAAGCAATTTCGGTTGTAGATGAAAAAGGAAGAGGTTTAGTCATTAACCCGGCATATACGAAATTAACGGGTTTAACAGAAGAAGATATTATTGGGAAGCCTGCTACAACTGATATTGTAGAAGGCGAAAGTATGCATATGAAAGTACTTCGAACGCGTCGTGCGGTGCGCGGAATACATATGAAGATTGGGCAAAAAAAGCGCGATGTAATTGTAAACGTGGCACCAGTCATTGTGGATGGAATATTGAAAGGAAGCGTCGGCGTTATCCGTGACGTGTCGGAAATTCAAAAGTTAACAAATGAATTGAATAGAGCAAGGCAAATTATTCGCACATTAGAAGCGAAATATTCATTTGATGATATTGTCGGGAATTCAGATGAAACAACGGCAGCTATCGAACAGGCGAAGCTAGGAGCAAATACACCAGCAACAGTACTGTTACGCGGTGAATCTGGGACTGGTAAAGAATTGTTTGCACATGCAATCCATAATGGAAGTAATCGAAAATACAATAAGTTCGTCCGTGTAAACTGTGCGGCCATTTCGGAGACGTTGTTAGAAAGTGAATTATTTGGTTATGAGGAAGGGGCGTTTTCTGGAGCGAAAAGAGGCGGGAAACGTGGGTTCTTTGAGGAAGCAAATAACGGTAGTATTTTTTTAGATGAAATAGGGGAGTTATCTGCAAATACACAAGCGAAACTCCTTCGTGTACTGCAGGAAAAAGAAATTGTAAAAGTTGGTGGAACGAAAGCGATACCTATTAATGTTCGAGTAATTGCAGCGACGCATGTGAATTTAGAAAAGGCTATTCTAGAAGGGAAGTTTAGGGAGGATTTATATTATCGATTAAATAAAATCCCAATTCAAATTCCATCTCTTCGTCAACGTAAAGGAGATATACCGACAATTGCGGACAGATTGATTCAAAAAATTAATCAAGATTACGGTCGTAATGTAGAAGGGCTCACTGATTCAGCCATTTTATATTTACAATCATACGAATGGCCAGGGAATGTGAGGGAACTTGAAAATATTCTGGGAAGAGCTATTATCTTTATGAATTATAACGAGACCTATATTGATGTACACCATTTACCGCCATTACATAACGAAGAGCAGGTGGAGTCAAAGCAATCTCATTTATTACCTGAATTAGAAGAAAAGCCACTTGAACATTTAGTGACAGAGTTTGAAGGGAATATTATTCATGAATATTTGGAGAGATTTGATGGGAATAAAACGCAAACTGCAAAAGCGTTAGGAATTTCCGTTCGAAATTTATATTACAAGCTAGAAAAGTATGACTATGCAAAAAATAGCATGCAATAAATTGCGTACCGTGCAATTTATTGCATGGTATACAAAAAGTGACAAAATAAGACAGAATCTTTTGTTATTTTCCAAAGTATTGATTTTACTGCATTTTGAATGCGTTTTCATTATTGGTAAGACCACTTTTAAAAGTTGGCACGGTATTTGCTTTATAAATAGACGAGGGACGACGGAAAGGGTTGATTACAAAATATGAAGTTAGAATACTTAATTGATCAAGCAGCAGGGCAGCCTAAAAAAACTGTAGCTGTAGCAGTAGCTGAAGATCATGAAGTAATTGAAGCTGTAGCGAAAGCAATTAAATTACAGTTAGCTCAATTTCGTCTATATGGAAATCAAGAAAAAATAATGGGGATGCTACAAGAACATGGTTTACAAACTTCAGAACATGTTGAAGTGATTGCAGCAATGTCTAGTGCAGAGGCTGCAGAACTTTCTGTTAAAGCTGTGAGAAATGGTGAAGCAGACGTGCTTATGAAGGGGAACATCCCAACAGCGAATATTTTGAAGGCTGTGTTAAACAAAGAGTGGGGCCTACGTAAAGGTAGCGTACTTTCACATGTAGCAGCATTTGAAGTTCCAAATTACGATCGTCTTATTTTCGTTACAGATGCAGCGATGAACATCGCACCTGATGTAACACAAAAAGCTGCTATTATACAAAATACTGTAGAAGTTGCCCGGGCAATAGGAATCGACTTGCCAAAAGTGGCACCAATTGCAGCAGTAGAAGTTGTGAATCCAGCGATGCAGGCGACAATTGATGCAGCGATGTTAACACAAATGAATCGCCGCGGACAAATTAAAGATTGTATCGTTGATGGACCACTTGCTTTAGATAATGCAGTATCACAAATTGCAGCAGAGCATAAAGGCATAGTAAGTGATGTAGCAGGTAAGGCAGATATTTTACTCGTCCCAACGATTGAAGCTGGAAATGTGCTATATAAATCACTCGTATACTTTGCGGATGCAAAAGTAGGAGCAATGATTGCTGGCGCAAAAGCACCGATTGTTTTAACATCTCGTGCTGATTCAGCAGAAACAAAAGTATATTCATTAGCATTGGCAGTTGCGACTGCTTCAAAATAAACCAAAAAGGGTAAAACATTAGGGGGAAACGACAATGACATTAGAAATCTTCGAATACTTAGAAAAATATGATTATGAGCAAGTAGTATTTTGTCAAGATAAAGAATCTGGTTTAAAAGCAATTATTGCAATTCATGATACAACACTTGGACCGGCTCTTGGTGGAACAAGAATGTGGACATATGATTCTGAAGAAGCGGCGATTGAAGATGCATTGCGTCTTGCAAAAGGGATGACATACAAAAACGCAGCAGCTGGTTTAAACTTAGGTGGTGCGAAAACAGTAATTATCGGTGATCCTCGTAAAGATAAGAGCGAAGCAATGTTCCGTGCACTAGGACGTTATATCCAAGGACTAAACGGACGTTACATTACAGCTGAAGATGTTGGTACAACAGTAGATGATATGGATATTATCCATGAAGAAACTGACTTTGTAACAGGTATCTCACCATCATTCGGTTCTTCTGGTAACCCATCTCCGGTAACTGCATACGGTGTTTACCGTGGTATGAAAGCAGCTGCAAAAGAAGCTTTCGGTACTGACAATTTAGAAGGAAAAGTAATTGCTGTTCAAGGCGTTGGTAACGTAGCATATCACCTATGCAAACATTTACACGCTGAAGGAGCAAAATTAATCGTTACAGATATTAATAAAGAAGCTGTACAACGTGCTGTAGAAGAATTCGGTGCATCAGCAGTTGAACCAAATGAAATTTACGGTGTTGAATGCGATATTTACGCACCATGTGCACTAGGCGCAACAGTTAATGATGAAACTATTCCACAACTTAAAGCAAAAGTAATCGCAGGTTCTGCAAATAACCAATTAAAAGAAGATCGTCATGGTGACATCATTCATGAAATGGGTATTGTATACGCACCAGATTATGTAATTAATGCAGGTGGCGTAATTAACGTAGCAGACGAATTATATGGATACAATAGAGAACGTGCACTAAAACGTGTCGAGTCTATTTATGACACGATTGCAAAAGTAATCGAAATTTCAAAACGCGATGGCATAGCAACTTATGTAGCGGCAGATCGTCTAGCTGAAGAGCGCATTGCAAGCTTGAAGAATTCTCGTAGCACTTACTTACGCAACGGTCACGATATTATTAGCCGTCGCTAATCATTCATATATAACTTTTACAAAAGGTGTGGTTACCTCTTATGAGGTTTCCACTTCCTTTTGAATTTATTAGTGGAGGTAGCAACATTGTCTGTAAATCGAATTCTTGTTATTAACCCAGGTAGTACATCCACAAAAATTGGTGTTTTTGATAATGAAAGACCCGTTCTAGAAGAAACGATTCGTCATGACGTAGAACAGATTGGAAAATATAAGAGAATTATCGACCAATATGAGTTTCGAAAAGAAACGATTTTAGAAGTTCTACATTCTCATGGTATTAACATTTCAAAATTAAACGCTGTTTGTGGGCGTGGTGGATTACTTCGTCCAATCGAAGGCGGTACGTATACAGTAAACGATGCGATGTTAGAAGATTTGAAAAATGGCTTTAGCGGTCATCACGCTTCAAACCTTGGAGGCATTTTAGCATATGAAATTGCTTCTGGATTAAACATTCCTGCATTCATTGTAGATCCTGTCGTTGTAGATGAGATGGAGCCGGTTGCTCGTATAAGTGGCATTGCTGGTATGGAACGCAAAAGTATCTTCCATGCATTAAATCAAAAAGCAGTTGCTCGTAAAGTAGCTGAACAGTTAAATCACAAATACGAGGATTTAAATTTATTAGTTACACATATGGGTGGCGGTATTACAGTTGGTGCTCATAAAAAAGGAAGAGTAATCGATGTGAATAACGGTTTAAACGGAGAAGGACCATTTAGTCCAGAGCGCGCTGGTACAGTACCAGTAGGGCAACTAGTAGAAATGTGTTTCTCTGGTGAGTATTACCGTGATGAAATGATTAAAAAACTTGTCGGACAAGGTGGACTTGTAAGTTTAATCGGTACAAATGATGCGATTAAAGTAGAGCAAATGGTTGAAAAAGGTGATCCTGAAGCAACTCTTATTTATAAAGCAATGGCATATCAAGTTGCAAAAGAGATTGGCGGAGCTAGCGCTGTACTTCACGGGAAAATCGATGCAATCGTATTAACTGGTGGACTGGCATACAGTAAAATTCTTGTCGATGAAATAAAAGAGCGAGTGGACTGGATTGCAGATGTTATCGTACATCCAGGTGAAGATGAGTTAGAAGCGTTAGCAGAAGGAGCACTTCGTGTATTACGTGAAGAAGAAGCTCCAAAAGAATACGTTGTACGTGAAAAAGAAACGGTAGCTAGGGGTTGAGATAATGGCAAAAGAATATGATTTGGTCATCGTTGGCGGCGGTACTGGTGGATATGTTGCTGCAATTCGTGCATCACAACTAGGGTTAAAAACTGCACTAGTCGAAAAAGAAAATCTTGGTGGTACTTGTTTACACAAAGGATGCATTCCTAGTAAAGCTCTTTTACGTAGTGCGGAAGTATATGCAACTGCTAAAAAAAGCGAAGAGTTCGGAGTTATTGCAAGCAATGTAGAACTAAACTTTGCGAAAGTACAAGAGCGTAAAGAGAAGATAGTAACGCAGCTTCATAAAGGCGTTCAACATTTAATGAAACAAGGTAAAATTGATGTGTTTGAAGGTATTGGCCGTATTCTTGGCCCATCTATTTTCTCTCCGATGCCAGGGACAATTTCAGTTGAACTTGCAAGTGGAGAAGAGAATGAAATGTTAATTCCAAAAAATGTACTTATTGCAACAGGTTCTCGTCCAAATTCATTACCAGGTTTAGAATTAGACGGAGAGTACGTAATGTCTTCAGATCATGCTCTAAAAATGGAAACGCTTCCTAGTTCGATTATTATCGTTGGTGGCGGTGTAATCGGTATTGAGTGGGCATCTATGCTTGCTGACTTCGGTGTAGAAGTTACAGTATTAGAGTATGCGAAAACGATATTACCACTAGAAGATCAAGACGTTTCAAAAGAAATGCAACGTCTATTCAAGAAAAAAGGTATTAAAGTGGTAACTGGTGCAAAAGTATTACCAGAAACATTGGTAAAAGATAATGGAGTAACAATCCAAGCTGAACACAACGGTGAAAATAAAGAATTTAAAGCAGAAAAAATGCTTGTATCTGTAGGAAGACAAGCGAATACGCAAAATATTGGCTTAGAGAATACAGATATCGTTGTGGAAAAAGGATACATTCAAACAAATGAGTTTTATCAAACGAAAGAATCGCATATTTACGCAATTGGAGATGTAATCGGTGGCCTGCAACTTGCTCACGTTGCTTCTCATGAAGGAATTGCTGCAGTAGAACATATTGCAGGGAAAGAAGTTACACCAATTGATTACTCTATGGTATCAAAATGCGTATATAGCAGTCCAGAAGTTGCTTCTGTCGGTTTAACAGAACAAGAAGCAAAAGAAAAAGGCTATAAGTTAAAAGTAGGTAAGTTCTCATTCCGCGCAATCGGAAAAGCACTTGTATACGGAGAATCAGATGGTTTCGTAAAACTTGTAGTTGATGAAGAGACAAATGACATTCTTGGTGTTCATATGATTGGACCACATGTAACAGATATGATTTCTGAAGCTGGTCTTGCAAGAGTACTTGATGCAACACCTTGGGAAGTAGCACATACAATTCATCCGCATCCATCATTATCTGAGGCGATTGGTGAAGCAGCACTTGCTGTAGATGGAAGAGCGTTACACGCATAAAAATGTGGATTTAGGAGGTTATGAAAAATGGCAGAAGTAAAAGAAAAGCGCCATGAAGAGCTTGGCTTAAGTGATGAGCAAGTATTAGAAATGTTCCGTACGATGTTACTTGCACGTAAAATCGACGAACGTATGTGGTTATTAAACCGTGCTGGTAAAATTCCATTCGTAATTTCTTGTCAAGGACAAGAGGCTGCACAAGTTGGAGCGGCGTTCGCTCTTGATAGAGAGAAAGATTATGCATTACCATACTACCGTGATATGGGTGTTGTACTAGCATTTGGTATGACAGCTAAAGAGCTTATGTTGTCTGCTTTCGCGAAAGCTGGAGATCCAAACTCTGGTGGTCGTCAAATGCCTGGTCACTTCGGTCAAAAGAAAAATCGTATTGTTACAGGTTCATCTCCAGTAACAACGCAAGTACCACATGCAGTTGGTATTGCATTAGCTGGAAAAATGGAGAAGAAAGATTTAGTAACGTTCGTTACATTTGGAGAAGGTTCTTCAAACCAAGGTGACTTCCATGAAGGGGCAAACTTTGCTGGTGTACACAAACTACCTGTTATTTTTATGTGTGAAAATAATAAATATGCAATCTCTATTCCAGTTGAAAAACAATTAGCATGTAAAAACGTATCAGATCGTGCGATTGGTTACGGTATGCCTGGATATACAATAGACGGAAACGATCCGCTTGCAGTATATAAAGCTGTAAAAGAAGCAGCAGATCGCGGTCGCCGTGGTGAAGGCCCAACTTTAATTGAAACAGTATCATATCGTTTAACAGCACATTCTAGTGACGATGATGATCGTGTTTATCGTGATAAAGAAGAAGTAGAAGAAGCAAAGAAAAAAGATTCAATTATAACATTCACGGCTTATTTAAAAGAAGCTGGTGTATTAACTGAGGAATCGGAAAAACAAATGTTAGACGAAATTATGCATATCGTAAATGAAGCAACAGAATATGCAGAAAATGCTCCGTATGCAGCACCTGAAGATGCATTGAAGCACGTATACGCAGAATAGGGGGGAACGTTTCATGGCTGTAATGTCTTATATTGATGCTATTACATTAGCAATGCGCGAAGAAATGGAACGCGATGAGAAAGTATTCGTTTTAGGAGAAGATGTTGGTAAAAAAGGTGGCGTGTTTAAAGCGACACACGGTTTGTATGATCAATTTGGTGAAGATCGTGCGCTTGATGCACCGCTTGCAGAATCTGCAATTGCTGGGGTAGCAATTGGTGCGGCAATGTATGGTATGCGTCCAATCGCTGAAATGCAGTTTGCTGATTTCATCATGCCAGCAGTAAACCAAATTGTTTCTGAGGCAGCAAAAATTCGTTATCGTTCTAATAATGATTGGACTTGTCCAGTTACAATTCGTGCACCATTTGGCGGGGGTGTTCACGGTGCATTGTATCATTCACAATCTGTAGAAGCGATGTTTGCAAACCAACCAGGTTTAAAAATCGTTATCCCTTCTACACCATATGATGCAAAAGGCTTATTAAAAGCAGCCATTCGTGATGAAGATCCAGTATTATTCTTCGAACATAAACGTGCATATCGTTTAATTAAAGGTGAAGTGCCGGAGGATGACTACGTATTACCAATCGGAAAAGCAGATGTAAAACGTGAAGGTGATGATATTACAGTTATCACGTACGGATTATGTGTTCATTTTGCTCTTCAAGCGGCTGAAAAGTTAGCACAAGATGGCATCTCTGCACACATTCTTGATTTACGTACTGTATATCCATTAGATAAAGAAGCAATCATTGAAGCAGCTTCTAAAACAGGTAAAGTTCTTCTTGTAACAGAAGACAATAAAGAAGGAAGCATTATGAGTGAAGTGGCAGCAATTATTGCTGAAAACTGTCTATTTGATTTAGATGCGCCAATCGCACGTCTTGCAGGTCCAGACGTTCCAGCAATGCCATATGCACCAACAATGGAAAAATTCTTTATGGTAAATCCAGATAAAGTTGAAAAAGCAATGCGTGAACTTGCGGAATTTTAATCGGGGGGACTATACATGGCTGTAGAAAATATTACAATGCCTCAGCTCGGGGAGAGCGTTACAGAGGGCACAATTAGTAAATGGCTCGTTAATGTTGGCGATCACGTAAACAAGTATGATCCGCTTGCAGAAGTAATGACTGATAAAGTAAATGCTGAAGTACCATCTTCTTTCACGGGGATTGTAAAAGAGTTAATCGCTGGTGAAGGTGATACGTTAGCTGTAGGTGAAGTAGTTTGTGTGATTCAAGTAGAAGGCGCAGATGAAGTAGCAGCAACAGCTGTTGAAGAAAAAACGAAAGAAGAACCAAAGGCAGAAGTAGCTACGTCTGAAAAAGCACCGAAAGTAAAACAACCAACTGATGGAAAACCACGTTTTTCACCAGCTGTGTTAAAACTTGCGGGTGAGCATAACGTTGATTTAGATCTAGTAGAAGGTACGGGAGCAAACGGCCGTATCACTCGTAAAGATATTTTAAAGCTAGTGGAATCTGGAAATATTCCGCAAGCAGGTGCAGCGAAGAAAGAGGAAGCTGTAGCGGCAGTAGTAGAAGCTCGCCCAGAAGCACCAAAAGCAGCACCAGTAGCGCAAAAAGTAGAAGCTGCGAAACCAGTTTCTGTACCTACAATGCCTGGAGATATCGAAATTCCAGTAACAGGTGTGCGTAAAGCAATCGCAGCAAACATGTTACGTAGTAAACATGAAGCACCACATGCTTGGATGATGATTGAAGTAGATGTGACAAACCTTGTGTCATACCGTAACTCAATTAAAGGTGACTTTAAGAAGCGTGAAGGCTTTAACTTAACGTTCTTTGCTTTCTTCGTAAAAGCAGTAGCACAAGCGTTAAAAGAGTATCCTCAAATTAATTCAATGTGGGCTGGCGATAAAATTGTTCAGAAGAAAGATATTAACCTTTCTATCGCTGTTGCAACAGAGGAAGAACTATTTGTACCAGTAATTAAGCAAGCGGACGAGAAAACAATTAAAGGTATCGCTCGTGAAATTACAGAACTTGCAGGAAAAGTACGTACGAAATCGTTAAAAGCAGACGAAATGCAAGGTGGAACATTTACAATTAATAACACAGGATCATTCGGTTCTGTTCAATCTATGGGTATTATTAATTACCCACAAGCGGCTATTTTACAAGTTGAATCAATTGTAAAGCGCCCAGTAATTATGGATAATGGTATGTTCGGTGCTCGTGACATGGTTAACTTATGTTTATCACTTGATCACCGAGTACTTGATGGTTTAATTTGTGGTAAGTTCTTAGGGCGTGTTAAAGAAATTTTAGAAAACATGTCAGAAAATAATACATCTGTATATTAATAAAAAGCTCGCTTATGCGAGCTTTTTATTATCTTATTTCTTCATCTACATCCTACTATATGTATAAATATCTTTCCCAGTAATCTTACAATAAACGATTATGTATTAGGAATTTACGAAAATACATTGCTGATATATGGTATATGGATATAAAATAAGAAAAGAATAATTTTTTTGGCAAATCTTACTGATGAAACTGTAGTATAATATATTGTATTGTATGAAAAAGAGAGTTATTCTATATAAGTGTTTTATAGATAATGTGTAATCAGTCGTCAAAACATGAAGAATGTTGACTCCTGGTTTTTTATTTTTGCCGTAACAATGTTTCAGGAGGATGTCATGAAAAGAAGTACCGAGTTTCTAAAAAGTTTAGATGTAAAATTAATTTTAATTTTGTGTGCACTATGTGTGACGAGTATAGCTGCTATATATAGCAGTCAGCAAACGGGACAGTATGGAGCTGCAAACTTTGCTATGAAACAAGGTGTTAACTACATAATTGGGGTTGTATTGTTACTTCTTGTTGCAAGCATTGATTTAGATCAGTTACAAAAATTATCTTGGCCGCTTTATATTGCTGGGTTTGCTTCACTTATTCTTTTGAAAGTATTACCACCATCAGGTTTTACACCTGAAAAATTAGGTGCAAAAAGATGGTTTGTTTTCCCAGTATTTGGACAAATTCAGCCGTCTGAGTTTTTCAAAATTGCATTGCTACTTGTAGTAGCGAGTATAGCAGTAAAACATAATGCACAGTATATGGCAAGGACATTCCAAACAGATTTAAAGCTAGTAGGTAAAATTATGCTAGTGTCACTTCCACCTATGGCGGTTGTATATAGTCAACCTGATACAGGTATGGTGTTCTTATATGCTGCTGCTATTGCATGTATTTTATTTATGTCAGGTATTCAAAAGAAATTGATAGCATTATGTACAGTTATTCCGTTGACCATATTATCTGCTTTAATATTTATTTTCTTTAAGTATCAAGATTTTTTCTATAATAATTTAGTTACTTTACTAAAACCTCACCAACAGTCGCGTATTGTAGGTTGGTTAAATCCATTTGAAAATGCAGATCAAGGTTATCAAACGCAACAATCGATTTTAGCTGTAGGTAGTGGAGGAATGGAAGGTAAAGGGTTTGGGGGAGGAAGCGTCTATATCCCAGAGAAGCATACTGACTTTATTTTCGCTACAATTGCCGAAGAAGGTGGATTTATCGTAGCAGCCTTAGTTGTCTTCTTGTTCCTATTACTACTATATCGAACAATTATTATTGGTTATTCCGCTGATAATTTATTTGGTACATTATTATGCGCTGGATCGATCGGTATATTAACAGTTCAAATATTCCAAAACATCGGTATGATCGTTGGATTAATGCCTGTAAAAGGTATTGCATTACCTTTCTTATCGTATGGGGGAAGTTCCTTATTCTCGAATATGATTATGATGGGGCTCATACTATCGGTACGGAAAACGTATAAAAAATATATGTTTTCAGTTAAGTAAAAAAAGCTGGTTCGTTTTTAAACGAACCAGCTTTTTTACATATATGCTCATAAACGTTGCAAACTAAAACAGGTTAGCAGTTTGAGACGGGTAAGGAGTGCAAAGTGATGCATATGCATATTTTTGAAGGAGCACGGCATCTTTCTAGTAGTGAATGGGTTATTCGGGCTATTATAGCATACATATTTTTAATATTAGTTGCGAAAGCGATGGGACAAAGGTCTATCGCACAACTTCGTTTTTTAGATGTTGTATTAGTGTTATTGCTTGGTGGGAATATTTCTAACGCATTGTCTGATGAAAAAGTAGGGTTACTGGGCTCGATGATTACAACGTTCATACTCGTTGTACTTCATATTATAAGCTCAGTTTTAATGCTGAAATGGGATAGATGGAGACGTTTTTTAGAGCCAGCACCTATCATTCTTATAATAATGGTTCCATTGATTTTAGCAATTTGAAAAAGGCGAGAATTACCGTGGAATATTTGTTTTCGGAACTTCGTATGCGAAATGTGAGCGATATTCAAACGATTAAATTAGCATTATGGGAAGCAAACGGTGTCGTTTCTATATTTCGGTATCCAGAATATGAAGCAGTTTCGCGGCTTGATCTTAAAGTGGCGGGAAAAAAATCTCCAGTTTCTTTTGTATTAGTAAAGGATGGGAGGATACAGAAAGATGTTCTTGCATTATTAGGAAAAACAGAAGCTTGGGCGAGAGAATTTCTAGAGGAGAGTACAGAAGTGGAATCTATTATGTTAGCTACAGTAGATGAATCACATAAAATAAATATTTTGTTAAAAAAATGAAAAATATACGCATTTTGTCGTTTCGAACATATGATACAATAGTGTGGACAACGAAAAAGGAGGCGATACGTTGGGATATGTAGAAGAATTACGAAAAATAGTTGGTCATCGCCCTTTAATTTTAGTTGGTGCTGTTGTACTCATTATAAATGAAAATGGATATGTTTTATTGCAGCAGCGGACAGAGCCGTACGGAAAATGGGGGCTACCTGGCGGGCTAATGGAGCTTAGTGAATCACCAGAAGAAACAGCTTATCGTGAAGTATATGAAGAGACAGGAATAAAAGTGAAGAACTTGCGACTAATCAATGTATTTTCTGGAGCGAACTACTTTACAAAATTAGCAAACGGTGATGAATTTCAATCTGTAACAACCGCCTATTATACAGATGAATACGAAGGGGATTTTGTTATGAATAAAGAAGAAGCAGTTCAGCTTAAATTCTTTTCAGTAACAGAACTACCTGACTATATTGTAGGATCGCATAAAAAAATGATTGCTGAATATATGAAGATTATGGAAAAAAAGATATAATCATAGTGAAAGAAATACAAAAACACAGTTCTGGTTGGTAGTCCAGACGCATGATTTCATGTCAGTAACCTTCCCCTCCGGGATGTCCTGTATTTCTAATCTTTTAAAGGAGGGGCTGTCAATGGATTTGACAGTATATCACGATGGCCAATTTTTTGTTGGAATCATTACATGTAAAGAACAAGGGAAATTGTATGGGGCGAGGTATATTTTTGGGGCGGAACCGTCAGATGAAGAAGTGCTTATGTTTGTGAATGGTTCACTTTTAGAGCATTTTCAGCACTTTGCAAAATGTGGTGTAGAAGTTAAAGAAAAACAGCGTCCTAAAAACATAAAGCGTATCATACGACAAGCAGCAAAAGAAATAAATATTAAACGTTTTACTAAGGCGCAAGAGGCGATTAGTTTATCTTATGAATTGCATAAACAAGAAAAGAAAGTGCAGTCTAAAGAGAAGCGAGAAGCTGAAAAAGAAAGAAGACGTTTAATGAAAGTACAAAAAGCAAAGCAAAAACATCGTGGTCATTAAAGAAAAGGTGTTAGAGCAAGAGCTCTAACACCTTTTCTATACTTAAATACAAGTAAACTTACTTGTATTTCATAAACATTAACTGGTAAGATACAAATAGGTAGTTTTAGAGGAGGGAAAAGAGTGATTAATTTTAACTTTTTTATGAATGATGTTGTCCGCCAAGCGCGTGAAGAGATTGTCTCTGCTGGATATACAGAATTGACGACGCCAGAAGCGGTAGAAGAAGCGTTTAAAAGAAATGGAACAACACTTGTAATGGTAAACTCTGTATGTGGTTGTGCAGGTGGTATTGCTCGTCCTGCTGCTGCGCATTCCGTACATTATGATAAACGTCCTAACCACCTTGTAACGGTGTTTGCAGGTCAAGATAAAGAAGCGACAGCAAGAGCGCGTGAATATTTCGAAGGGTACCCACCTTCTTCTCCATCATTTGCTTTATTAAAAGATGGAAAAATTGTAACGATGGTAGAGCGTCATGAAATTGAAGGTCATGAACCGATGCAAGTTATTGCGAAACTACAATCATATTTTGAAGAGAATTGTGAAGAACTATAAAAAATAAGAGAAAAGGCGGCACGTCCACAATCAAGTGGATGTGCCGCCTTTTTTATTTATTATTAAAATTTATGGAATATGCATAGTTGTGTTATTTTATGCATCATTTTATACATAAAAAATAGCATTTATATTGTTTTGTTATTTATTTTTATTTTATATATTGCATAAAAATAAAAGTGCTGATACAATACAGACATCGAATAAATATTCTATTAAACTTTTAAATATACATCATTAGGGGGAAGAAAGATGAAGAAGTTAGTATCAATATCGTTTGCACTTATTTTAATTGTAAGTATATTCAGCGCTTGTAGTAATGGGGAATCGAAAGAAACAAAAGGAAATAAAAAAGTACTCGTAATGGGAACTTCAGCAGATTATAAACCTTATGAATATGTAGATGCGTCAAAGAGCGATGAAATTATCGGCTTTGATGTTGATGTTGCTAAATATATCGGAAAAGAACTTGGGTATGAAGTGAAAGTGAAAGATATGGATTTTGGTGGTTTATTAGCATCTCTTAGTTCAGGAAAAGTTGATTTCGTAATGGCAGGCATGACGCCAACTGCAGAGCGTAAAAATAATGTTGATTTTACAGATATTTATTTTGTTGCGAAAAATATGGTCGTTTCTAAAAAGGATTCTAACATTAAATCTGTAGAGGATTTAAAAGGGAAAAAAGTAGGAGTACAAACAGGGTCTATTCAAGAAGAGAAAGTAGCAGAATTTAAAAAACAAGTAGATTTCCAGGTTGAGGGACGTGACCGTATACCAGAAATCGTACAAGAAATTAAAGCTGGTCGTTTTGACGCTGCAATTATAGAAGACACAGTTGCTAAAAATTATTTAGAGAAAATGAAAGATTTACAAGGAGTTGAAATTAAAGAAGCGCCAGAAGAAGTTGGAGCAGCAATTGCCCTTCCGAAAAACAGTGATAAAACAGCTGAATTTAATAAAGTAATTAAAAAAATGCAAGAAAATGGAGAAATGGATAAATTAGTGAAGAAATGGTTTGGCAGCGGAAAATAAGCTGCCTTTCACTTTTCTGTGAGGGGAATGAAAAGAATGAACTTAGATTTTTCGGCGATTACGCCTTCGATACCATATATACTAAAAGGTTTAGAAGTTACTTTGAAAATTGTAGCAGTATCAGCTTTAGCAGGATTTATTTTAGGAACGCTATTAGCACTTTGTAAAATTGCTAGAATACGAGCATTAAATATAGCAGCAGATTTTTATACATCAATTTTTCGTGGTACACCCCTTGTATTGCAATTAATGATTATTTATTTCGGTGTCCCGCAAATAATTGGTTATGAAATACCAGCATTCTTAGCTGCTGTACTTGCATTTAGCTTGAATTCAGGTGCATACATGTCAGAAGTAATTCGTGCTGGTATTCAAGCGGTGGATAAAGGACAAACAGAAGCAGCAATGGCTTTAGGGGTACCATACGGAAAAATGATGAGAAATATTATTTTCCCTCAAGCATTAAAAAATATATTACCAGCGCTTGTGAACGAATTTGCGACACTTACGAAAGAATCGGCTGTAGTAACAGTAATAGGCGCGACTGATTTAATGCGTCGTGCTTACATCGTAGGCGGTGAGACATTTAAATATCTTGAACCATTACTTTTTGTTGGACTGATTTATTATATGTTAGTCATTATTCTTACATTAGTCGGGAAGGCAATTGAAGGGAGAATGAAGAAAAGTGATTAAAATTGAAAACCTTCATAAATCATTTGGTAAAAACGAAGTATTAAAAGGAATTACAACAACGATTGAAAAAGGGGAAGTAGTTGCAATTATAGGACCTTCTGGATCAGGAAAATCAACATTTTTACGTTGTATGAATATGTTAGAAGCACCAACGGATGGTCACATTTGGATTGGAACGGAAGAAGTAACGAATCCGAAAACGAATGTTATGCATGTTCGTGAAAATGTCGGTATGGTATTTCAACATTTTCACTTATTTCCTCATATGACTGTATTAGAAAATATTACGTATGCTCCTACCAATGTAAAAGGAGTAACGAAGCAAGAAGCTGAAAAGAAAGCTGAGAAACTTTTAGAAAAGGTTGGACTAGTAGATAAAAAAGATACGTATCCAAATCGTCTTTCGGGAGGACAAAAGCAACGTGTAGCAATTGCAAGAGCGTTAGCAATGGAACCCGAAGTTATGTTATTTGATGAACCGACATCGGCGCTAGATCCAGAGATGGTGAAAGAAGTGTTAGAAGTTATGAAATCGTTAGTTACGACAGGAATGACGATGGCTATCGTTACACATGAAATGGGCTTTGCAAAAGAAGTGGCAGATCGTGTTCTTTTCTTGGACGGAGGAAAGCTTGTAGAAGATAGTGCGCCAGAAGAATTTTTTGCAGCACCGAAAAGTGAACGTGCGCAACAATTTTTACAAAAAATATTGTAATATGAAAAGGTTATGTGAATAATAAGTAGAAAAGGATGACATTGTGTCATCCTTTTTTTATACTAGCTGTAAATACGTTTATACATATAGGAGTAATGATATGTTTAAAATTGGATACCGTACAGTAAAAACAGCAATAGGGACAGGCGCGGCAGTTTTTATTGCTCAGTTATTAGGGTTGGAATTTTATAGTTCAGCAGGTATTTTAGTTATTTTATGTGTACAAAATACGAAGCGCAAATCGCTTCAAGTGTCGTTACATCGTTTTCTAGCTTGTGTATTATCAATGGTATTCGCGTTTTGTATTTTTGAAACGATCGGCTATACACCACTTGCAATTAGCATATTGTTACTTACATTTATTCCGACTGCAGTAATGCTTAAAATTCAAGAAGGCATTGTCACGAGTTCAGTTATTGTTATGCATCTATATTCATTGAAGCAAATTACATGGCTTATAGTTGGAAATGAAATTGCTATATTAACGATAGGGATTAGCGTGGCGTTATTAGTAAATATGTATATGCCGAGTAGTGAAAATAAGCTAAAAGAGTATCAGGATAAAATAGAGAGCAATTTTAAAACGATTTTGTTTGAAATGGTTGTGTATTTACGAAATCGAGAAAGTAGTTGGAGTGGGGCAGAACTCATTGAAACCGAGAATATGTTAAATGAAGCAAGAGATTTATCGTTTAAAAAACTTGAGAATGCATTTATGCGAGAAGATGATTATTACTATCGTTATTTTAATATGCGTATGCAACAATTCGAAATTTTAGAGCGAATGATACCACTAGCAGCTTCTTTATCGTGGACGTATGAACAAGCTGACATGATTGCAGATGTTGTTGAAAACATTGGTAATGCTATTAGCCCTGAGAGTACTGGCGTTATTTCCTTAAGGCAGCTTCAAGAAATGAGGGGATTATTTAGAGACATGCCATTACCAGCTACACGCGAAGAATTTGAGATACGTGCGAAACTTGTTCAACTTGTGTATGAAATGGAACAATATTTACTCATTAAAAGTCGCTTTAAGGGAAAGGATAATATAAAAGAACTTATATAGAAGGTAGGAATTATCTATGCCGTATCTTCTCTCTATCATATTATGTCTTTCTTTATCGCCGATTTGGCCTCTTGGGGATAATCCACGTGCCGGAGATCCTTTTATTATTGTAAATAAAGCAACGAATAAATTAGCTTACATTGACGATGGAAAGATTCAAAAGGTTTTTCCAGTAGCGACAGGGAAAACGAATGAATTAACTCCAGAAGGAACTTTTGATGTTGTAATGAAAGCGAAGGATCCGTATTATATTGCGAAGGATATTCCAGGTGGGTCGCCAAAAAATCCACTTGGGTCAAGGTGGATTGGATTTAATGCAAGAGGAACTGATGGAAGTAAATATGGAATACATGGAACAAACCAACCGAGTTCAATTGGAAAGTATATTTCACAAGGGTGTATAAGAATGAAGAAAAACGATGTGGAATATTTGTTTGATCGCATTCCAATTGGAACGAAAGTATGGATTGTGAAATCGAAAAAATCATTTCAGCAATTGGCAAAAGAAAAAGGAGCCGTTGCATATGAAAAAGCCAACGAAATGAAGTGACCCCTAAAAGTTAGACACGGTTATTTCATTAGGCAGCTTGATAAAAATGAGTCCGGTATTGCACCGGGCTCATTTTTAATTTTGCCTTTATCCGTTTTGTATT